>NZ_JAFFZF010000069.1:0-14401 GCF_016924115.1 Gordonia sp. BP-119 | reverse complement strand
CATCGCCTACACCCTCAACAACCGTCCTAGAAAAGTCCTTGGATGGAAAACTCCCGCCGAAGTCTTTGGCGAACAACTACACTCGCTACAACAACCCAGTGTTGCATCGACCGATTGAACGCGCCCAATACCGAGCCATCCGCTACACCGAACGACTGGCCGAAGCCGAAGCGGTGACATCTGTTGGCTCCAAAGGGGATTCATACGACAACGCGATGGCTGAGGCGTTCAACTCGCTGTTCAAAGCCGAATGCATCCGTAACCCCGTGATGCGCCCGCGAGGCGGCTGGGCAGGTGTGGGCGAGGTCGAGATCGCCGTCGCTGAGTACGTCGAATGGTTCAACCACCGCCGCCTGCACGGCGAGATCGGACACGTCCCACCCGTCGAGTACGAGAGCGCCTACTGGTCGACCCACACCGTCACCAGCTACCGTGAGAACCCGGTCCCCGCAAACGCTGGAACCAACTAACCGAGCCTCCAGCAAACCCGGGGCGATTCAGTCTTTCGATACCGACGCACCGTATGTTGACGACGCCTGAAAACTGACCCCCTGACGACGGGTGAATTTTGACCCCCCCGTCTTGTTAGGAGGGTGATTTCAGTGGAGCAATGGGCAGAGATCCGCCGTTTGCATCGCAGTGAGGGTGTGCCGATCAGGGAGATCGCGCGCCGGTTGGGGGTGGCCCGCAACACCGTTCGTGCGGCGTTGGCTTCGGATACCGCGCCGAAGTACTCGCGGCCGGCGACGGGCTCGGCGGTCGACGCGTTCGAACCGCAGATCCGGGCGTTGCTGCGGGAGTATCCGACGATGCCGGCGACGGTGATCGCCGAGCGGGTTGGGTGGACGAGGTCGTTGACGGTCCTCAAAGACCGGGTCCGGGCTATTCGTCCAGAGTTTCGTGGGGTAGATCCAGCCGATCGGGTGATCTATCAGCCCGGCGGCTGTTCACAGTGGGATTTGTGGTTTCCGGACTACCGAATCCCTCTGAGCCACAATCAGTTCGCCATGCTACTGGTGTTGGTGATGACGTTGGCGTTCTCCCGGTACCGGTCGGCGGTGATGATCCCGTCTCGCCAGGGCGGAGACATCCTGACGGGAATGTGGCTGCTGCTGTCGCAACTGGGCGGGGTGACCCGCAAACTGGTGTGGGACCGCGAAGCCGCGATCGGCCCCAAGGGCACACCCACCGCGTTGGCGGCCGGCTTCGTGGGCACGTTGGGTACGCGGCTGGAGCTGGCGCCACCGCGAGACCCCGAGTACAAGGGCATGGTCGAACGCAACAACCGGTTCTTCGAGAGCTCGTTCCTGCCGGGCCGCCAGTTCAGCTCACCGGCCGATTTCACCGCCCAGTTCGATCGGTGGCTGGCCGATCATGCCAACACCCGAGTGGTGCGCGCGATCGGTGATCGACGCCCGTGTGACGTGTTCGCCGAGGACCTCGAGCAGATGACCGGCCTACCTCCGACCGCACCGCATATCGGCTTGAGTAGCCGGGTGCGACTCGGTCGCGACTACTACGTACGTGTAGCCGGCAATGACTATTCGGTGCACCCGTCGGTGATCGGTCGGTTCGTCGACATCACTGCCGACCTGCAGCAGGTGCGCATCCTCTGCGGCGAGGTCACCGTCGCCGACCACGCGCGCAGCTGGGCCAACCACGTCACCATCGCCGACCCTCAGCACGTGCGAGCAGCCAAAGAACTGCGCCGCGATTACCGCCGCCAAGACCTCGCCAACCGGGCCCGAAACGCCGCCCGCATCCGCGCCCACCCTGATGGCCACGAGGTGCCGATCCGGGCGTTACCGGACTACGACGAGCTGTTCGGGGTGAACTTTGCCACCCCGCCCCAAGCTCACCCGCCCACCACATCCACCAGCATTGAAAGGTGAAAGACTGTGTCCGACAATCAAACAGGTAAACGGATCGAGTTCGCGGCGCGGGCGTTGAAGATGCCAGCGATCCGCCGATGCTGGGCGGAATTGGCCGAGCGGGCCCGCACCGACAACTGGACCCACGAGCAGTACCTCGCAGCGATTCTTGACCGCCAGGTCAGCGAACGCGAAGCCAACGGCACCATGCTGCGGATCAGCGGCGCGCGCTTCCCTGCGGTCAAAACACTCGAGGACTTCAACTTCGACCACCTTCCAGGACTGCGTCGTGATGTGATCGCCCACCTGGCCACCAGCACCTGGATCGCCAAGAGCGACAACGTGATCCTTCTCGGACCACCCGGGGTGGGAAAAACCCACCTCGCGATCGCGCTCGGGATCAAAGCCGCACACAACGCCTACCCCGTGCTCTTCGACACCGCCACCGGATGGGCCACCCGCCTGACCGAGGCACACACCACCGGCCGCCTGGCCGCCGAACTCAAACGGCTCCGCCGCTACCGACTGATCATCATCGACGAGATCGGCTACCTCCCATTCGACTCCGACACCGCCAACCTGTTCTTCCAACTCATTGCCAGTCGCTACGAACAAGGCTCGATTCTGATCACCTCGAACATGCCATTCGGCCGTTGGGGCGAAGTCTTCGCCGACGACGTCGTCGCCGCCGCACTCATCGACCGCCTCGTCCATCACGCCGAGGTCATCGCTATCGACGGCGACTCCTACCGCACCAAAGCCCGACGAGAACTCGTCAACACCGACCAGTAACCACACCAAAGGGGGTCAAAATTCAACCGTCGATAAGGGGTCAGTTTTCAGCCGCCGTTGACACCGTAGACATCGGCGAAATGCGCTGAGATCTCGCCGGTTGTGAGGCCTTTGGCATACAGCGACAGCACTACCCGATCCACATCGGTGACGCGACGTTTGCTCTTACCGACAATTACCGGGTCGAAGGTGGCGTTGCGGTCGCGGGGCACCTCGATGGGCACCTGCCCGCACGCGTCGGTCAGGACCCGTTTCGTGCGCGTGCCGTTGCGTGAATTGCCGGTGTTGCGGCCGGCCACGTCATGTTTGTCATAGCCAAGATGTTCGGTCATCTCTTCATCGAGCGCGGCTTCGAGCACGCTCTTGGTCAGCGCTTTGAGCAGCCCGTCAGGACCGGTCAGAGCCACTCCCTGAGCGCGTGAGCTACGTACCAGATCGCTCACCAAAGCCTGCTCGGCCTTCGAGAGCTCACGCACCGCATCCGCGGTGGTGACATCGTGTTCCTGACCGGTCTGAACCGGCCCTGCCACCGGGGCATCCACGCCCCCGATTGTGTCGGTCATCGTCGTGATTCCTCCTGCCCCACGCCGGGGGCGATCAAAACCACTTACACCGAATCAGCGACAGTCCCCAACGCCGCGACGGGCCCTCCTGCGAGTTCTACCAGCGTCAACGACGCGAGGGGCGCTCGCACGTGGGTCGGGTGTGGTGCCGCGGCCGACCGTCGAGCGGGTGTCAGTCGATGAGGTGGGCGCGATGGCTGGATGACTGGCGGGGCCGGTCAGATCTCGGCACGTGCGTGCGTACTAGCGGGACGCTGGATGCGTGTCGGTTCGGGTACTCGGCCACCAGCTTGCTCTGCCGACAAGTGTGGCGATGGTCGGCACGACGATGGTGCGGACGATGAAGGTGTCGAGCAGCAGGCCGATGCCGATGATGAGTCCGACCTGGGTCATGATCGAGATGGATCCGGCCATGAGTCCGAACATGCTGGCAGCGAAGATGAGGCCGGCCGAGGTGATGACTGATCCGGTGTTGGTGACGGTTCTCAGGACGCCGATGCGGATGTTGTTTTGGGATTCTTCGCGTAGGCGAGAGATGAGAAGCATGTTGTAGTCGGCGCCGACCGCGACGAGGACTATGAAGGCCAGTAGTGGTACGGGCCAGGCGATGTCGGTTTTGAGGATGTGTTGAAAGATCAGGACGCCGATACCCAGTGCCGCGGTGTAGTTGAGTATGACGGTGCCCAGAAGGTATAGCGGCGCGATGAGTGCTCGGAGTAGGAGTATCAGGATCAGGCCGACGATGGTGAGGGTGGCCAACGCTAGGAGTCGGAAGTCTTCGGTGAGTAGACGTTGCAGATCGGCGTTGATGGCGGGGAACCCGGCTGTCGCGATGTTGGAGTCCTGCAGGGTTGTGTTCGGTCTGGCGGCGAGTGCGACATCGGTGATTGTGTCGGCCAGTTGCATGGCCTCGGTGCTGTAGGGGTCGAAGCTGGTTTGTATTGCGTAGCGCACGGTATGGCCGTCGGGCGAGACGAACTGGCGAGCGACGTCGACGAAACGGCGGTCTGCGTTGGCCTGAGGTGGGAGGTAGAAGCCGGTTGCTGAGTTTGTTCCGGCGGTCTCGCGGGCGGAGGTTTGTAGTTGTGTGGCTAGCGCGGCCATCCCGGCGAGTTGTTGAAGGTTGCTGTCGATCAGCGCGGATACACCGGCGGCGAGTTGGCGTGATCCCGCCGCGAGTTGACTGATACCTGTTTGCAGTTGGGTGAGCTTGCCGGGAAGGTCTTGGCTGCTGATGCTTCCCAGCGTGGAGCCCAGTGAGTTGACGGTGGAAGTGAGTTGGTCGGTGACTGTTGAGATCGGTGTATCCAGCTGCGCGAGTTGTGTTGACAGCGTGGCGATCTGGTCGAGGGTCCCGTTGCTCAGTAGGGCGTCGAGATTGCGGGTCTGCGCGCGCAGAGCTGCGCACTGCGGGACTTGGGTGCACCAGGGCGCATTATCGAGGATGGGCAGGATCGAGGTCACTGTTGCCAGGGCTGCAGATGTTTGGCGGGTGAGCGCGGCCAGCTGTGGGGCATTCTGAGAAGCGCGATCGAGCGCTGGTGCAGATGCGGCGAGTTGGCGTAGTAGTGGCTGGTACTGCTGAATTTGCTGCCCGGCTGTGCTTGCCTGATCGAGGATGCCGGCCAGGGGGGCCAAGTTGGTGCGTACCTGGGTGTCGAGCTGAGTAAGCCCGTCGGCGAGTTGGAATGCGCCTGTACGGAGCTGTTCGAGGTCACCGCGGCGGTTCTGGCCATCGTCGACCGCACCCGCCAGCCGGTTCCCGATCTGGCCGTTCTGCCAGGACAGCTCGGCTTGCTCGAGCTTGTCCCCGGTGGGACGGGTAACGCCGATGACTCGAGTCACTCCGGGGATCTGGGATACACGTGAGGCCATTTGCTCAAGATCGGCCAGCCCGCTGGCAGTACGGAGATCGATCGGTGCATCTACGACGAGGAACTCGGTGATAGTGACGTCTTGAGGGAAATGACGGTCGAGCAACGCGTAGCCTTCGTTGCTGTCGGTTGTCGCGGGTTGCCCCTCACGATCGTCGAAGGTGATCTGGATGCCCGTCGCGAAGACGCTAAGCACGATTAGCCCGACCAGGGTTAGTGCCAGCAGCGGCACAGGACGCCGCACGACGAGCACGGCGACGCGATTCCAGTACTTTCGGGTCAGATCTCGCCTGGGTGCGCCCCAGCCGAATCGTGCCGCCCACAGCAACACCGGTGGTAGCAGGGTGACCGTGGCGAGGAATCCGATGAGGATGGCGATCGCGCATGCCGGACCCAAGGTGGAGAACACGCTCAGCTGACCAAAGACCATCGCCAAAAAGGCCAGCGCCACCGTGGCAGCTGAAGCCAGGATGACCCGTCCGATAGTTGCTGTCGCGTCCACGAGCGCAACCTCGGTGGTGGCGTCCTGGCGTAGCCGTTCGTGATAGCGACTGATGAAGAAGACTGAGTAGTCGACCCCGGCTCCGAGCAGGATGACGGTCATGAACGCGACGGTGAACTGCGATACCGGCATACCGAGTTCGCCGAGTGCGGACAAGATGCCACGGCCCACGCCGAGGCTGACACCGATCACCAACAACGGCACCAGCGCGGTGAACAGCGATCGGTAAACGATCAACAGAATGATCGCGATAAGCGCCACCGTCGCCAGAGTGATCACGACTAAATCGCTTTCAGCACTGACGATCTGGTCACTGAAAGTGGCTGTCGGCCCGGTGACATGGACAGTGGTGCCCGTACCGTCAAACACGCGCTGCGCGGTTTGGCGCACGGTCTCCACAGCATGCGTGGCCGTTGGCCCTCCCAATGTTCCGGTGACCCCGACAGGCAGGTACCAGGCTTGCCCGTCCTCACTCAAGGCTTGGCCGGCCGTCGTCGGATCGGAAAGCAAATCCCGCACTGACTGCACATCGTCGAAATTTTTGCGCAGCTGCAGAACGAGCATGTCGTAGCGTTCCCGCGCCACGTCGGTGAACCCGTTCGGGTTCTCCATGGTCACGAAAACAGTGGTCTTGGCGCCCTTCTCACCGAACGCACCACCCATCTGATCGAGTGCTTGAAACGATGGAACCCCAGCAGGGATCGGATCAACAGACTGCTGCCGCACCACCGTCTCCAGCTGGGGAAACAGAATCGCCAAGACGATACCCACAGCCACCCACGCCCCGATGACGAGGAATCTGTGCGCCAAGGTGAACCGTGCCAACCGCCCCAATGTCGTGCTGTACTCGCTGCGTTCCGCCAACCGGCGCGCCGCCAAGCGCCCACCACTTGGACGTTGGACCACCATATGCAGCACCTCACCCTCGACCCAGCCCGTCTACGAAACCGACGGTATCGTTACGGTACTAGCAGTACCGTAGATGGGGAAGGAGGTCAGGAGGTTTGGTGTCGCCGGTGGGCCATGAGGAAATCGTCGACAAGCTGTTCGAGATCGCCAACGGTCATCGACCGAATGCCCGTGAGCTTGGCAAAGATCAGCGGGCCCGCGAGCTGGGTGACAGCCATGGTCAAATCGAAGTTGTCGAGCTCAGCCGTGGCCACGTCACTCGTCAAAACTCGATCGAATGGTTCTCGATACTGCTCGACGACTCGACGACGCAGTGGCGCGAGCGCGTTCTGATCCCCGTCGGATTGCCCGGATTGCCGGGGCTGCTCGGGAAGCATTGCCAACCATGCCAGCGTCGTCAACTGCAGCGGTGCATGCTCAATAAGCTCAGCCTGCCGCTGCATCAGCTTCAGCAGGTCATCACGGATCGACGTCGTCGTCTCGGGGGTCTCGGCCTGAGGCAACAATCGCTCGAAGGCAGCCGCCACCAGATCTGTGGAGCTCTCGAAGTGACGATACAAGGTGGTGCGAGCAACACGAGACAGTCGAGTGACCGCCTCCACGGTAACGGCTTCGACCCCGCCACTGTTCAGCAAGGTCACCGCAGCATCCAACAAACGCTGACGCGACCGAACCCGCCTCGGGTCAACATCGTCGAAATCGATGGTTTCCACCCTGGCCACTCCCTACGAAACCAAATCAAGAACCTCTGACTGCACACCAATACCGTCGGTAACAGAACGAAACTGCCAGTGGCGGTACCGATGGAAGGCTCGAGGGGGGCCTTATGAGTGCCGCCACGACTGTGGCACTGTCGTCAACAGTACCGTCTGTAGCGCTCCGCTACTAAGATGAGCGGCGACCAAGGATGATCCCCCATGACAGCCAGCAGTCAGGATTGTGAAATGCGCTCCGTTTGTGTGAGCAGTTCTGCCGCGTGCGTGACACAGGGCGGACCACCCGTACGAAGGGGATCAGACGGCGTCGAGGCGAGTGGCGAATCCAGGGTCGCCTAAGGGCCTGTCCCTATGGAATCGAACGCCTACTGTGGCTGCAGCGCCGTCTATGATCCCCCACGAGGTCTGGCACAGGTGCGCGGCAAACATGTCCCTGCTCATTCCATTCTGCCGACCGTGATCGATCCACCACTGGGTCGCTGATAGGCCAGCCCCCAGAATGGAGGCTACTGCTACGGCGACGGGGGACTCCTCGGCATCGACCTCTCGGAGGCCACGAGCGAACTCGTCGGAAATAATCTCCATTGCCGATCTCAGCTGATCTGCGGCCCCACCCTCGCCGGACTCAGAGTACTGGAACATGTGGTTCGTCATGAGGAAACGGACGACCGCTGGATGTTCATCAACCAAGGATACGTATGCGGACACCGCTGAACGGAAAAGTTCGTCGACGGTGCTGTCTGCCTGTCCGGAGAGCAGAGTTGACTGCGCTGACTCCCACATCATAGAACCCAGACGGGCTGCCACGGCGGAGTAGAGCCCAGCCCTGTCACCGAAATGGCGGTAGAGCTTAGGCTTCGACGCACCAGCCTCTTCCGCAAAATCGTCCATGCTCACGGCATCGCCGAACTTTTCGATCGCGCGTATCGCTGCATCGACGAGTTCAGCTTTGACGACGGCGCGGTGGTCGTCCCAGCGCGTGCTTCGAGCGTCGCGCACACGTCGCTGCACTTTCACCGGGGCCGCGGAGATGCGACGGACTACAGACATGACCTCCTACGTTATCAGGATGGCTGACTTGTCGCGCCAGTGACGCACTAGCCAGTGAACATGGGTTGGGTCGACGAGACCCGCGTCAGGCGGATTTGTCTAATCTGGCCACGGCTGAATTGAAGTCTTCGACGGCCTCTAGGTTGGACATGTGACCGACTTTGTCAAGAAGAGTGAATTCAAATAGAACGCCCTTCCGACCCAGGCGCGCTGCGAGATCCACTGAATGGGTCGCTGGGGTCAGTCTGTCGGCATCACCTACGATGACCGTCGCCGGCACCTCCAGCGAGTCAACCCCCTTACTGACGTCGATTGTCGCCAACACTGAACCCCACATCCCGCGCACCTGTGGTGGGCATCGCAACACGATGTCGGCGCACTCGTCGACTACCTCGGCAGTCGCGCCCGGGCCCAGGGTTCCGTAACGAATCAGGCGGCGAGACAAACGCGTCCCCTGCATCTCGGGTCCGGCGACTGCAAGACTGGCCGCGAAGGCCCGCTCAAGTCTCGGTCGTAGCTGTCGGGGAACCTTGAGCAATGTAGACCGATCCACCAACTGTGATGGCCCGGTGCTTGCCAGTACTACTCCGCGGGCCAGCTCCGAAACCGAGGCGGGGTACTCAGCCGCCCAACTCATGATGGACATGCCTCCCATGCTGTGTCCGACCACGACAGCCTTGTCGGCGGGAGTCGCCACTGCCCGGACTACGGCCTCCATATCATCGGCCAAGAGCTTCGCCGAGAACGGTACCCGGCCCCGGTCGCTCAACCCGTGTCCGCGTTGGTCGTAGACCACCACCCGATGCGTCGCCGCGAACTGCTCGACCTGCGGACGCCAGAAACGTCCCTGACAAGCCCAGCCGTGACTAAAGACTAGGAGCGGAGCATCCCGGCCCGGACCGAATTCCTGAGCGAACAACTTGGTCCCGTCGGAGGAAAGGACCTCGAGGTCACGCGATCCTCGCGACGCACTCGCAAACTCAGAGGTCATCGAAGCTCACCGTGACAGAATCCGTCAGCGGAAGTGCCTGGCATGCGAGCCGTTCACCGTCGGCAACATCACCCTCAACGAGGATGTGGTTCTGGGCCATTTCTACATCACCCTCGACCAGCTTGCATACACACGCGCTGCAGGCTCCTTCTCGGCAGGAGTACGGGGCATTGTGGCCTTGGGCCAGTAGCACGTCGAGCAACGGCGTGTTGCGCGGCCACTCAGTCGTGATGGACTGCCCATTCAGATAGACCGTAGCGGTCGCCACACCGTCGTCGTCACCAAGCTGACGCATCGTGGCTGTATCGAACGGATCCCCGGTCAGTGACTGGAAGACTTCTCGATGTACCGAGGAGTGCTCGACACCGCAGGCCTCCGCCGACTTCTGCACCAGATCCATGAACGGCGCCGGACCACAGGTGAAGATCTGTGCACCGCGGTGCTCACGTATGGCGGACTCGACATTCTGAGGCGTCGGAATACCCATAGCCGACTCCAACCAATGGAAGACGGTGAAACGCTCAGGAAACTCGGAGACGATCTGCGTCAGTTGCCCCCCGTACATGATCGACTCGGCATCGCGGTTCGCGTAGAATAGTGTGACCTCGCCCCCGCCGCACACAAGTGCCGACTTAATCAGCGAAAAGACCGGAGTGATCCCACTTCCTCCTGCGAAGAATAGAAAATCAACGTCGAGATTCTTCGCCGTGAAATGCCCTGACGGCGGGAGGACGGTCAATTCCATTCCCGTAATCGCGTTATCGCACAGCCAGTTCGATGCGTAACCGTTCTCGGTCCGCTTGATGCCGATCTCGAGACGGAAGTCGTCGACGTGAGGCGAGCTGCTCAATGAGTAGCACCGTGCGACATGACCGGTCCGATCAGATGGGATCTTGACGGTGATGAATTGCCCTGGGGTATGCTTGAATTCCTCGACCATGGCGTCGGGGATTTCGAACGAAATGGTAACGGAGTCTTTCGTTTCCTGGATCACTTCCGAGACGGTTAAGGTGCGTGAGCGGGCCGCCGCGGCAGCCGGACGTGAATCGGGTTCGACGGTCACTTGAGGATCCCCTGTCTACGTGCGACCGCGTAACCCGCTCGTGTCAGTGGCGCCGCGATGTCCTGGTAGCGGGGACCGATCACCCGTGCCACGAAGTCGAAACCGCGGGCGTCCGCACCGATCAGCACTCGCGCTCTCTTCTTGTCCATACCTTTGAGGATTGTCGCCGCTGCTTTATCCGGGGTGCTTCGTGCGATCCTGTCGAACAGCGAGGCGACAGTCGCGGTGTCTGCCCCCATGGCGGAAACGCCTCGGGCATTGTTGACGATGTTGGTTTTTACACCCCCCGGGTGCACACATGTCACTGTGACCGGGTATCGACTGATTTTCATCTCCTGTCGGAGCGCCTCGGTGAAGCCTCTGACGCCGAATTTCGCGGCATTATAGGCGCTTTGGCTGGGGATTCCGATCAAGCCGAAGACGCTCGACGTGTTAATGAGATGTCCGTCCCCGGACGCGATCAGGTGAGGCAGAAACGCCTTCGACCCGTTAACGACTCCGCCAAAGTTGATGCCCATGAGCCAGTCGAAGTCTTCCCAGCTCATGTCGACCACGTCGACGCCCAAGGCCACGCCGGCGTTGTTGAACACCATGTCGACGTGGCCCGACTCTGACCGCACTCCGTCGGCATAGTCCTGAAAAGCAGCGCGGTCCGCAACGTCTAGTACGGCGGCGGTTACCGTTGCCCCATGCGTGGTGCGGCAAAGTTCTGCAGTCTCCTTCAAGTGCATCTCATCAATGTCGGACAGTGCCAGTGCGGCACCTCGCTCCGCCAACTGGAGTGCCAGAGACCGACCGATCCCTGACGCGGCACCGGTGATCACTGCCACCTTGCCGGTATAGTCATGCCGATTAGAACTGCTCACCGTCGTCCCACCATCTCTTCGAATCGTGTCTCTCCGTGCGTTCGGGCTCAGGCGATGTCGTACTCGGCGGGCTCGAAATCTTTCGTGGCGCGCCAGTACTGCCATGTGAAGCCCGGCCACACGGTCCGGTTGACGCCCTGCGAGTCGAGATACCAACTCGTGCAGCCGCCGTTGGTCCACACTCCCTTGGCCAGCTTCCGCTGGATGTCGGTGTTGAACTGTTCTTGCACGGACGGGCGTACGTCAACCTTCTCAGCGCCTCGGCTTTCTACTGTGTCGATGGCCTTCATGATGTATTTGATCTGTTGCTCGATCATGAACACCACTGAGTTGTGGCCGAGGCCCGTGTTGGGTCCGAGGAGGAAAAACAGGTTGGGAAAACCCTCGGTCGTGATGCCCAGGTGCGTGTTAATCCCCGTCTGATGCCAGTGGGACGGGAGATCCTCGCCAGTGGCACCTTTCAGGGCGAGCTGATCGAAACCATCAGTCACGTGAAAACCGGTCGCATAAATTATAACGTCCACGAGATGCTCGACACCGTCTGAAGAAATGATGGAATCAGCGGTCACCTTCTCAATCCGATCGCTGATGACAGTGGTGTTAGGTGCCGCAAGCGCCGGGTAATAGTCGTTTGACCCCAGAATCCGCTTACAGCCGATACGATACGACGGGGTCAGTTTCTTGCGCAATGCCGGATCAGAGATGGAGCGTTCAATGTTCCACCGAGCGACCTTTTCAATTGGCCGCATGAGGTTAGAGTGACCGTTGAGGCCGAAGGCCAGGCTCTCCGCACCCCAGTACACCGACCACCTGGCGATACGACGTGCAATCGGGAGTTTACCCAGAAGAGTCCGCAGGGCCGGCGGAACGGAGAAATTCTTGCGGGGTAGGACCCAGGCAGGGGTTCGCTGGAAGACCTTGAGGGACATGGCCTCCTTCTGCACGAAAGGTACAAACTGGATAGCGCTGGCACCAGTGCCGATCACGGCGACACGCTTGCCCTCCAGATCCACCGAATGATCCCACTGTGCGGAGTGAAACGCTTCGCCTTTAAAGTCCTCAATCCCCGAAATTTCGGGAAAATTGGGGATATGCAGCGCACCGACTCCTGACACCACGAACTGAGCAATGTACTCACGTCCGGACTCAGTACGCAGGTGCCACCGCGACTCCGACTCGCTCCAGTATCCAGAAACCAACTTCTGACCGAAATGAATCTTTTGTGTCACGCCACGCTTATCCGCGACATCCTGTAGATACCGCTCAATTTCTGGCTGTGACGACCACACCTTCGACCAGCTACCTCGACTCTCGAATGAGTACGAGTACATCAGCGACGGAACGTCACATGCACAGCCCGGATAGGTATTGTCGCGAGCCTGGTATCTGCCCGTGGGAGTGGCCGGCACACTCGGGGGACCCGATACCGCGGAGGCGGTCGCAGCGGTGCGTGAGATCGCTGAGAGTATCTTTCGTGACAGTGGGACGACAGTCCGTGTGACAGGCCCGCCCGCGACCTTTAGCGACCAACTCGCCGTGGGCGAGTCGGATCTGGTCCTGATCACTGTTGCCACCGTGCTGCTGATCGCCGTGATCCTCCTGATCGTCTATCGTTCGGTCTTCACCGCGCTGATGCCGCTGCTTGTCGTGGGCATGAGCTTGGCTGTGGGTCGCGGAGTTCTATCTGGACTGGGCGAGCTGGGCATGCCGGTATCCCAGTTCACGTCAATGTTCATGACCGTCATCATCTTTGGTGCCGGAGTTGACTATTCGGTGTTCCTCATCAGCCGCTATCATGAAGGTATTCGAGCGGGTTACTCTCCTGATGTCGCTATCGCCCACGCGAATGCAACTATCGGCCGCGTGGTTCTAGCGTCGGCGGGCACTGTGGCCCTAGCGTTCCTGGCTATGGCCTTCGCCAAGCTCAGTGTGTTTAACACTTTGGGTCCGGCCTGCGCAATCGCCATAGCTTTCGCATTCTTGGCGACGGTGACATTGCTGCCCCTCGTACTCTCTTTCGCTGCCAAGAAAGGCGCCGGCCTTCCCCGCCGTGACCTGACGCGGGATTACTGGAGAAGAGTCGGAGTCATGGTTATCCGGCGGCCGGTCCCTCTGCTCGCGATCAGTGTGGTCGTGTTGATCGGCCTCGCCATGGTCGCCGCAACAATTCAGATCACCTACGACGATCGCGAGGGGCAGCCACCTGACACAGGGAGCAACGAAGGATACGCGCTTCTCAACCGCCACTTCCCGAAAGACATCATCATCTCAGAATTCTTGGTGGTGGAGTCCGAGAACGACATGCGCACGGCTCAAGGCCTTGCCGACCTCGACCAGCTAGCCTCCCGCGTCGCGCAGATTCCCGGCGTGACCAGGGTCATTGGCGTGACGCGGCCGACCGGTGAGAAGCTAGAGCAGGCGCAATTATCTTGGCAGAATGATCAGATCGGTACCAAGATCACCGAGGAGACCGGTGATGGACAGGCCCGCAAGGGTGATCTGGCCGTCCTGAAGACGGGGTCAGAGCAGCTCGCCGGAGGCCTGGCACTGTTAGAAGACCAGATATCCTCCAACCTCGCTCCGCTGTCGGGGTTGCTCGACGAGGTGTCGTCATTTGGCCCGCAGCTCGACGAGTATCGGCCGCTTGTGAACCAACTGGCGAACGCTGCCCCAAGGCTTAGACAGTTTTCCAAGCAAGCGCCCGAGCTGTCTCAACTCGCACGTCGGGCCCAGTCTGCGGCAGATGCGGTCGCGCCGGCGTTGTCCGCGTTAGACAATCCGTGGTGCCAGCAGATCGCGCAGTGCTCGGCACTGCGCGCGCAAATGGCCGACATCCGGGCACTCGCGGATGATCAGTCGCTTGGGAGGGTGGCTGACTTTGCCGCGCAGCTCGGCCGCGTGAGTGCGCCAGGCTCGACCAACATTGCACAGCTGCAGCGTTCTCTTCAAACGCTGGATTCTGCACTACAAGCCATCGGCGGACAGGACCTCGGGAACAGGCTCTCGCAACTCGAATCCGGCGTCGGCGCACTTGCCGACGGCGCGCGTCAGTTGTCGAACGGAGTCGGTGCTCTGGTTGTCAACGGCCAGTTTGATGTCCCCGCTGGTGGCCAGGTGAAAGTCCCCACCCTGTGCGGGATGTTCTAGGTGGGTGGCACCTCCGTTCGGTGTGTCATGCGGTAGGAGTCGCCGTCGGTGATGACG
>NZ_JAFFZF010000068.1:0-14426 GCF_016924115.1 Gordonia sp. BP-119 | reverse complement strand
CCTCGACCGGCTCCTGCACCACGCCACCATCGTCATCACCGACGGCGACTCCTACCGCATGACACACCGAACGGAGGTACCGCCAACCTAAGAACATCCCGCACAGGGTGGGGACTTTCACCTGGCCACCAGCGGGGACATCAAACTGGCCGTTGACAACTCTTGCACTGCGCGGTCCAGTTTGTTCCACAGCGCTTGCTGCCGGTTACTCGCGGCCTCGGCCGCCGCGTCCTCTTGCACCTGAGCTGAGTGCCGCTTCTTTCGAGCATCGTCTGCCAACCCATGCGAAGGAGGATCGCACACTTGACTCGGAAGTCGCCGCCGACCGAGATTCTGACTGGGTGTGTGCCGGGATGGTCCGATCCCTATGTGTCCCCGGACAGCACGTGTAACGATGCATCCTCGTGTACGTATGGAGAATCGAAGAAATCGCACAAGGCAGCTACCGCTTCTACGGGATTCCGTCCCAGGCTTTTGGACAGGTGCGCATTGTGGGCACCGGTGGATCGATACCGATCCCCGGCCCGGTGGACACGCCGTTCGAGGTGGATCTCCCCGCTGGCGAATACGCCATCAGCTGGCACTGGATGGTCGGCAAGACCGACGAGCGTTCCTCCGGCACCTTCACCGTCCCGTTGCAGAGCTCGGAAGGGTACGTCGACGTTTCGATTGCAGAATGAGCTCCACGCTGGGCCGTCTCCATGTGTGGGCGGGTGTGTTCAGCTCACGAAGGCGGGTACAGCCGCCGGTTTGTGGTGGCGAAGAACGCGAGATCGTCACGCAAGTCGGACCTTTCGGTCTTGTCCAGTCCGCGAAAATCGATGTAGCAGTGCCCGGGTGGAGTGGTGGAACCTGGCGGAGGCGGACAGTCGGAGTCATCAATGCACCGTGAGCCCGCAGATATGACCTCTCCGACTGTAACGCCCCAAGTGCCAATGGATGTGGAACCAGGATTGACCGTCTTCCGATCGTAGAAGGCTTGCTCCGCGGAGCGCTTGCTGCTGCGAGTCCCGGAGAGCTTGCCGTCGTCGTTCGATGAGGTCTTGAACGCAAGTGGTCGTACCTCACCGTTGTCGACGTCGACATCGTTGATGCGCACCTGCCGGTAGAAGACTTCGTCCGGGTCGGTCATCAAGACCTCGCACGGCTGCAACGGCGGCTGGGTCATGAGTCAGACGCGAGATCCGCCAAGTACGCGACCGTGGCGGCTTCGTTGGCGCCAGCAAATCGATGAGTCACGCGGTCGCGTGGGTATCGGGTCTTGATCCCCGCGATGTCGCCGGTCCGCAGGATCGTCACCACGCTCTGACTGTTCTGGGTAGTCAGCTGCAGCTCGACTCCGCCGTCTTGCTCCGGGAACAACCCGATTCGCGCGTAGAGCTCCGGAGATTCGCGTCGCAGAGCAGACAGAAGGCCTTCTGCACGCGCGATTGCGGCTTCTGTGAGGGGCTGCTGCAACTCCCCGTCTTCCAGCGGTTGTTGGTGAGCCAGTTCAGCCAATTCGCGCAGTCGGCTCATCCGCGAGTCCGGCTGAGCACGAGGGCGGGAGCCCTGAGATACAGACAGGTCGCTCTTCTTGACACTCCAGAGACCGACAAAGACCGGGGAGTGATCCTCTATCTGGTTGCGCTCCGTATGAGGACTGCTGGAACTCGAGACCGGACTGCGCACCGTCGACAGCAGATAGGAGTGACTTATCTTGGTGCCGGTCAGCGCTGCTACAACTAGACTTCGGCGAGTCATAGCAGATCTCTCGCGAACATTTCATAAACGTCATCGGTCCCGGCGAAGCCGATCCGAGTGAAACGACACCCCTCAAACACGCAGTTCTGCAGGCCAACCGCCCCGATTACCCGGCGTTCCGGCTTCATCGGCCAGAACCAGTCATCAAGTGGTGCATCGAAGGTGCAGTTGTTGATCGCGACCGACTCGAGCATGACAAACACCGCGGGACCGAACACGACGCAGTTCTCAAACCTGATGTCTGCGATCAGGTCGCGTGTGACGGTCAGATCAGTGACCCGCACGATCTGATCCGCATAGTGCGACTGGACTGGCATGCCCACAATCATGCCCTATGCGCAAACCCAGCGTAGGGACGACCGGACAACACAGGCAGCATCCCGTCATCGCAGGTCAACAGGCTGCGTCCAGGATCTGGTCCGATCAGTTGAACAGTCCGACCGGACTCACGCGCGACGGCGGGCCATTCCGCATACTGATCTGGTGACCGTTTTACGCACTATGGCTGCCGATCTGGCTCGCAATCCGGACCAGTATGGGAAGGTGGCGGTCGTGCTGTTCCGTCTCTCCCAGGCGACAGGGCCCTCTCGGCGTGGTCTTCACCGTCCTGTTGCGGGTCCTGTGCGGCGCCGACATCCCACGCAGCGTGATGGCTGGACCGGGACTGCGGATCGCGCACGGCGGCAGCGGCCTGGTCGTCCACCCGAAGGTGCGCCTCGGCGCGGGCTGCGTCCTCTATCAGGCCGTGACCCTCGGGGTCAGTGGCCGCAGCATGGACGCCCCCACGCTCGATGATCGCGTGTACGTCGGTGCCGGCGCGGTCGTCCTCGGCGGGGTCAAGCTCGGGTTCCGCAGCCGGATCGGCGCCAACGCGGTCGTCCGGGCCGACGTGGCACCCTACTCGACCGCCGTCGGGACCGAGGGGCGGATCATCGTCCGGGCCGAACCCGCCGAGTGGGACTAGTTCGTCGACCTCGCTGTCTCGTACCAGTTCGTCCCGTCAGACACGAGCGTCAGAACGCTGTTCTGGACCGGTGAGAAGTCGCCCGCGAGGTTGAGCGTCGTTCCGTTGTCGCGCACCGGGAGTGGCGTCACGTTCGTGAAGATGATCCGAGCCACGCGGCCCGGGCGGGCGCCGAGCACCGAGGTGATCTCCTGCGACACAGCCACGATGATGGTGTCGGACTCGGGCGGAATGCGCACAGCGCCGGACGCCACCGCTCGCGTCGGCGTGAGGATCGCGCCCCAGTTGTTGTCCACCATGATGTCGCCGTTGCCGGTGAAGACATACGGGGCGGCCGTGCTAGCCGACAGTCGGGTGATCTCGCGCGGTGCGTTGTTGCCCAGGATGACGTTGTTGTCGCTGGTGCCGGGCTCCGCGTAAAGCATCGCGTGGGTGAAGATCGCCGCGCGCCCGGGGTACGGGTACGTCGGCGCGGTGACGTAGTTGCCTGGTGTGAGTTCTGTCGATGTGTCCCAGAAGGTGTTGGCCTGGCTCGTGTTCCGGATACAGTTCTCGAGGAACACCACGGCGTACGAGGTGGATGTCGTGCCGCCGGTGTTGGAGACGCTGTTGCGGTAGAACTGGTTGCCGATGAGCACGTTGTACTGCGCGCCGAGCATGTACACTGCGCCGAAGGCGTTGCCCCACAGGCCGCAGCCGGTCAGCCGGTTGGCGTTGGCCGTGATGCGGACACCGCGGCCGAGGTTCTTCTCGGACTGGCAGCCAGCGAGCGAGTTGGATGGGGAGTTGAGCCAGAATCCGTCCTTGTCGGTGTCGGATTCGAGACCCGAACCCCAGACGTGGACGTTTACGAGGTTCTGCGCGCCGGTGTCGAGACGGACGCCGGAGAGCCCGGTGTTGCCGATGTCGAGGTTGGACCACATGCCGTCGGTCGCGCCGGTCGCGGGGTGGGTGTAGATGCCGTTGCCCTTGACCTCGCGCATCATCAGGTTGTGCAGGCGGTGGGCGATGGCCGCGCCGGTCTTGCCGATCGCGACGCCGTTGCCCGACACCTTCGTGATGAAGACCTCGGCCAGGATCGTGTAGGCCCCGTTGAGCACGACGGGTCGCCGGACGCGGGCGCCTGGTATCGCCCGCCTTCGAGGGTGATGTCGCATGCGCCGGAGTAGGAGGCGTTGAACGTCCACCAGTCTCCGGTTGCCGCGGCGGTGCGGCGCAGGACGCTGACGTTCTTCCCAGCACCCGCGACGACGATCCGCTTGTCCGACGGGATCGTGTGGCTGCTGGGGTCGAGGTACAGGCCGGGTGGGAAGTAGAGCACACCCGATGCGCCGTAGGCGGGGGTGATCGCCGGCATTGCTGCGATTGCAGCCTCGATCGGCTGGCCCGTCGTTGGTGACGCCGTCACCTCTGGCGCCGTAGTCCTTCACGTTGAACATCAGCTCACCGCGCCCGACAGCGGCGAATACCGCTCGAGCGGCAGTGGCGTCGGCACCCGCGGCTATCGTCGCGGGCTTGTCGGCCAGACCGGTCCACGTGCCCGCATCGATCGGGGCACATCGCGCGTCAGCGACCGTATCCGGTTCGGGTCAACTAACTGGATGATCAGAGCGCTCGCACGATCAAATTCGCTATCGCGCGGCTGCCGAGGGGCGTCGGGTGGCGGGGTTGGGTCTGGGACTGCGAGGCGTTCCCCTCGAACCAGCGGGCTGCGCCGGCGCATGCGTCGTGTCCGACGGCAGCGGAGGCGACGTCGACGAAGGTCATCGATCGGGTGACGGCGGCGGTTCGGAGGATGGCGTCGAATCGTTTGAAGAAGGTCTGGAGGTACGCGGCGTCGGCGTTGCTGATGTTCGCCTGGCCGGGGCAGCCGGTTCGGCCGTAGTAGCCGCCGTGGCCGACGAGAACCACGCGAGCGAGGGGTGCGCGGGCGCGGATAAGGCTCAGAGTTGCGCCGATCTTCGGTGCCACAGCTGTCAGGGCCGAGGTCATCCGGTCGGCCATGACTCGATCCTGGCGACACCGGGCATCTTGGCCGAACCTGGGCGTGAAGCAGGAGGAGACGATCGACCACCAGCGGAGGTCGTTGCCGCCGATCGAGAGAGTCACGAGGCGTGTGGACCACGACAGTGCGTCGATCTGGACGGGCCGGGCGCCGAATGATGTCGTCTGTCGGCGGGTCGTGACGTCTGCCGTGGTGGCGTTCACACAGGCAACGGAGGTGTAGCTCATCCGGAGCTGGGAGGCGAGGTGCGTCGGGTAGGCGTCGCGGGTACGTCCGCACCCGTCCGGATGTTGTGCCGAGGTCAGCGTCGGCGCTGCGGCGCGTGAGTCTCCCAGGGCGACGTACGCGGGCGCCGCCGGCGCGGCGAGAACCGACGGTACCGACACGCAGCTGATCGCGATGGCGAGAACGGCGACGAGTGCGAGGCGGAATCGGGTCACGGCAGGAGTATCCCAGCCGTGTCGGTGAACGTTACGAGGGGTCTGGGCGCCGTCTGACAGGCCGGCCCGATGGCGCCCGGTGGCCGACTGAGAACAGCCCGTTCAGTCGATACAGAGCTTCGAGTCGACGGGCTAGCGTCGGTGATGTCAACACGCAGTCCCCGAGGCGCGAACGGATGTGATCCGTGCAACTTTGCCACCGTGGTCGAGGGGCGTCGGTCATGATTGCGCCATGGTGGTGCGACGGGGCGAGCGCGCGCGGATCGGAGTCGTCGATGATCACCCGTCGATCGTCGCCGGGCTGCGGGCGATTCTCGGGGACCAGCCGGACCTGGAGTTCACCGCCGGCGCAGCGACAGTGTCGAAGTTGCTGACAGAGACCCGAGATCTCGACTTGGTCGTCCTCGATCTGCGGTTGGAGGACGGGAGTTCACCGCAGATCAACGTCGACTGTCTCGCTGAACTCGACATCCCGGCTGTCGCCTACACCTCCGGAGACGAACCCTATCTGGTCCGGTTGGCGGCCAGTGCGGGGGTGAAAGCGGTGTTGCGCAAGAACGTTGACGACGACGTACTTCTGGCTGCAATCCGAGCGGTGCTTTCGGGCGAGGAGACTCCGACGGTGGATTGGGCGGCTGCGATCGATGCCGACGACGACTTCGTCGACCTACCACCACAGCTGCGACGTGTGCTCGAGCTGTATGCCGCAGGTGAATCCACTGCCGGAGTTGCCAAATCCATGAACCTGTCCCCAGACACGGTCAGTGACTACGTCGGTCGGATCAGAACGAAGTACGCCGCAGTGGGGCGACCCGCGCCGACTCGGCAGCATTTGATGTTTCGAGCGATAGAGGACGGATGGCTACCGATACCGCGGCGGCTGCGACGGCGGAGTTAGCGTCTGATCGCGACGTCGCACTCGACGAGTCCGCGGGTCAGCGGATTCTGCGGCAGTTCGCTGTCTTCATCGCCTGTGGCTACCTGGTGTACCTGGTGCTCACGGGACCGGCTATCGCCGCGTCGTTGGGAGTGATGCACACGTGGTGGACGGTCCCCGCGCTGGCTGCCGTGTTCGGTCCCGGGCTCGCACTGGGGCCGCTCGCGTGGCGAGGGTCGGCTCGAGCGCTACGGGTGTGTGCGGCGGTTGCTGCCGGCGGATATCTGATGGCGGTGGCCACCTGGGGTTTCGGCTGGAACGGCGCGCATCTTTCCGGAACCACCGACATATGGTTCTTCTATTTCTGTGGATTGGCGGCGATTGCTGCCGCATTGGCCATGCGTCCGACCTACGCCTTCGTCGTGCTCGTGGTGGTGGTGGTTTCGGCCGTCACGATCAACTACGTGGTCCGTGACGTCGCGCGCAGCGGCCTGTATGTCGCGGACATGGCGTGGGCGTTCGCATTCTCGCTCGTGTACTTCGCCGCCGCCGTCATGGGGATGCGTACCGCAGCCGTTCTCGATGACACGCGGGCGCAGGCCTACCGAACGGCGGCGGCCGCCGCGGCGTCACAGGCTCGTGCCAACGAGCGGCAACGGTTCAACCAACTCACCCACGACGGCGTCATGGCGACCTTGCTGGTCGCTGCTCGCCGAGGGAACTCCACGCAGTTGGCAGCTCAAGCCCAGGCCACCTTGCACGCGCTCGATCGGATCCGAGGCGACACCGACACCGACGGCACGATGGCCGTCGACGTTGTTCGGACGCATCTCAGCGAGGTGACGGCCACGGTGGACCCGACCCGGCGTTTCGAGGTTCGCCGGACAATCGACAGCTCAGACGCCGGCTATCCCGCCACGGTGGTCCATACAATCGCGGCGGCGGCAGGGGAGGCAGTGCGCAACAGCGGCCGTCACGCGCGGGCGTCGAAGACGATTGTCTCGGTGGAGATCACAGATGACCGGCTTCAGGTAGAAGTAGCCGACGACGGGCAGGGTTTCGAACCGTCGACGGTGCCGGCCGACCGACTCGGAATCGCCATCAGCATCCGTGAACGGATGTCGCAGATCGGTGGCTCCGCCACCATCGAGTCGGCGCCGATGCGTGGTACTCGTGTGTGCTTGGAGTGGGAGCGTTGATGCTGACCCCGACGGGTGGGCGCGAGGACATTCGCGACTTGCTCGGAATGCGAACGCGCGGTGCATGGCTCATCATCGGCAGCTACCTCATCGCGATGGTCATCGTGACCGTGGCCACGGTCAACAGTTACACCACTCCCTGGGTGGCGGCACTGGGACCGGTCATCCTGATAGCTGCGACGCTCGCGCTCGTCCTCGTCCCCGGCGATCCGCTCCCGTTCGGGACGACGCTGATGCTGACCGCCTCGGGGCCGGTGGCCTGTGCACTTGTGTTGTCGGCGACCCCCGCGGTTCTCAGTTCACCTCTGCAGACCTGGATACACGGCGGCGGGACGTCGATCTACTGCTTCATGAATGTCCGCGGCCGGCGGATCGCGCCCTGGATCGGCTTGCTCGGAATGGTGCTTGTGTTCGCAGCGTGGGCCGTCGCTGACGGTCGGGGCGCTGCGTACGGCATCAGTTTTGTTGCCATCGACGCAGCCCCTCTGGCAATGGCGACTCTCCTGTCCTTCACTCTTCGGCCGACGGCGAAGGCGGTGTTCTCGCTGCGGGCGCAGACAACCGAACGCGTCGCCGAGCTGGCTGCGCAAACCGCCGGTGCCGATGAGCGCGAGAAGCAATCGAGCCACCTCGATCGCCTAGCCCGTCCGATGATCGAGAAGATCGCGTCAGGCGAGACCCTCACGAGAGCAGAGCAAGCAGAGTGCGCTCTGCTCGAGGCCCACCTGCGCGACCGGCTGAGAGCGCCGATTCTGTCCACCCTCGAACTCGACGAAGCCGCGTACAGCGCGCGACAGCGGGGCGTGGAGGTCATCTTTCTCGACGACTCCGGTACGCCGGAACAGGACCCCGCCGTCATAGCGTCAGTGCGTGACGCAGCCGCACACGCCCTGCAGGAGGCGGCCGGCGGGCGCGTCTGCGTACGCATGTGGCCATCCGGCCGGGAAACCGTGGCCTCGGTACTCGTGACCGATGCCGCCGGGACACGACGCACCGAGATCACCGCCGATGAGGTCGAGGAGCTTCCTCGTCTCGGAACCCAGGCCGTCCCGCGTGCGGGCAGACCGTTCGCTTGACTATCTATGCCCCCCGGGGCGGTGGCACCCTCGCGGGTGCCCCCGCAAGATCGGTCTGTCGCCGACACCGCGACCGTCTTAACGTCACTCTCGTCAGCCACAGCAGACCAGCAGGAGTGCGAGATGACGATTCAGGCTCTTGATTCGGTAGGGCGGCCTGCCCTCAGCAAGCGCGAGGTCGAGGTGCTGACCGTGTGGCTCGCGTGTGATTCCAAGCAGCAAGCCGCCCGACGACTCTTCGTCGGTGAATCCACGGTGCATACTCACCTCACTCGGATCCGCGACAAGTATCGAGTCGTCGGCCGACCCGCGCCGTCAAAAATCGCCCTGCTCATCAGGGCCATCGAAGACGGAATCTGCACCCTCGAAGAGATTGCCAGCCTTACTGCGTTGTTTGACAAGGCAACTGAAGCGCAACGCAGGCAACAACATCCGAGTAACGGTCGGAACCTCACCTGAAGAGACTCCGCGATGATCTGAAGGTCCTCTGAGCGTGTTCAGGATCAAATTTGCGATTGCTCTACTGCCGAGTGGCGTCGGACAGTCAACAGGGCCGTTGCCGACCGTTAACGCCAACCCTTTACCATGACGGGGGTTCGATTTCGATGCGAGAAGTGGCTGACCAGCGGGGTGTTCCAGTCCGGGATCGCTTGTGTGACAAGGAGTATCGGCGATGCTGGCATGGTGTAACCTGCGGGGCTGGGCGCTGCGCGCAGCGATTTCTGCAGTGATTGCGACGGGGATGACGATCGGTGCGATCGGAGGAACTGCGGAGGTGTCGGCCGAGCCGCCGAATCTCGGTCCGGCGCCTGCCGCGGTTCCCGAGGCCATCGACGCCGCTGTGCCGGCACCGCCGGTGAAGAGGTTGCACCGCATACCTGCGCGCTCGATGACCCCCGGCGCCTCCCACGAGCTGCAGGAACTTCGCGAGGCGGTCATGCCCTCGCCGAGCGGCGACCGGTTCTTCGACCAGTGGCCGACCGACCTCGCACGCCGCGCTGCCGGAGATGTGATCGCCACGCGCGATGTCATGCGCACGGCGCAGTTGCTGATGACGGTTCCGCTGCATTCGGCTCAGCAGATCAAGTTCCGGAGCGTCGACGCCGGCGATCAGCCGATCTTCGGTACCGCGACCCTCCTCGTCCCCGCCAAGGCGTGGAAGGGACCGCGGTCGCGTCCGGTGCTGGTTCACAATTCGCCGATCGTCGCGCTCGGGACGAAGTGCACGCCCGGTTACACGCTTGCTCACGGCTATCACGCCGACACCAACACCACCGACCTCATCCCGCCGTTCGCGCAGTTGGCCTTGGACCGCGGCTACGCGGTGATCATGCCCGACCACACCGGACCCCGGATGGCGTACGCCGAACCGTACGTCGCAGCGCACGTGATCATGGACTCGCTGCGGGCGGCAGGCCGGCTCGACCCCGACAACTTCGCCACCGGACCGATCGCCATGCACGGATACTCCGGTGGCGCGATTGCCACGAATGCCGCGGCGAAGCTTGCCGATTCCTACGCCCCGGAGCAGGCCGGGCGGATCGTCGGCGCGGCGTACGGCGGCGTACCGGCCGACTACCGCTCCCTGGCCGGGGCCATGAACGCCAACCTCGGTTCCGGAGTGTTCCACGCCGCCATGCTCGGTGTCGCACGGGAAGGTCCCGAAGTCCTTGCGATGGCGAACAACGTGGCACGCTGGCTGGCCACGTCTCCGATGCGGGACCTGTGTACCAGTGGGATGGGTGCCCTGGGTGTGTCGCACATACCCACCCAGGTTCTGTCGGCCGACCCCGATCCTTACCGTTCACCCGTCGCCGAGCGTCTTTTCGCGATCACTTCGATGAAAGATCACCGGGCGACGATGCCGCTGCGGATCTACCACGGAACCTACGAGTGGTGGATACCGGCGAGCCAGGCTCGCGCCCTGTTCGCCGAGCAGTGCGCGCTCGGGGCGTCAGCGTCGTACCGCGAGTACCCGGCCGAACACATGACCGGGATCTTCGCCGGCCTGCCCGACACGTTGACGTGGCTCGACGATCGTCTGCGCGGGAAACCCGCGCGGAGTGAGTGCCGCTGACAGGACGACCTGGGGTGGCTCTGACTCGACGCCTCGCTCCGCTGGAGTCGGCGCAACCACGGGTCGGGTCAGAGCGCCGCGACGACCAGGTCTGCGATGGCCTTGCTGCCGAGCGGGGTGGGGTGGCGTACCTGGGTTGCCGACCGCGAGATGTTCCCCTCGAACCATCGAGCTGAACCTGCGCATGCGTCATGTCCGGCGGCAGGCCCGGCCACGTCGACGAAAACAACCGAGTGTGCTCGAGCGGAGTGTCGGAGCACTGCGTTGAAGCGCTCGAAGAACCGTAGGACGAATGCAGCGTCAGCGGTGCTGATGTTCGCCTGACCTGGGCAGCCGTTCTGTCCGAAGTAACCGCCGTGACCGACGAGAACGACGCGTGCGTTGGGAGCGCGCTGTCCGATCCGGGTCAGCGTGGCGTCGATCTTGGGTGCGAGTGAGGCCAGACCGGAGTTGATTCGTCTTGTCACCGAGGCGTTGTCGCGGCAGCGCGCATCGCGGCCGAACTTCCTCGTGAAGCAGGACGACACAAGGGACCACCACTGCAGGTCGATGCCGCCGATCGATAGGGTGACCAGCTTCGTCGACCGGGACAGCACGCGAGTCTGGACAGGACGCGGACCATATAGCGTCAGTTGGGGCGTCGTCGTGACATTGGCGGTGGTGGCATTGACACAGGCGACGGACCGTAGGCTCAGTCTGAGGCGCGCGGCCACATGTACGGGGTAGCCGTCATCTGTGCGCCCGCATCCGTCTGGGCGCAGGCTGGATCCGTTCGTTGGCGCGGCAGCGCGCGAGTCGCCCAACGCGACGTATTCGGGGCCACTCGGGGTCGCCGTCGCGGGCACCGCCAGGACGGTGCTGAGCAGACAGACGAGGGCTGCGAGAGTCGTGATGCGGACGCGGGTCATCAGGGAGCTGTGGCCGTCGAGCATGATAATGTTCCGGTTTCTCTTGCGGGACGAGGGGGCGCGTTGCCTTCTTCAGCAGAAGGCCTTCAGGTTCTGTTTCGAGTTGAACTCCGTCAAAGTGACCGAGCCGCTGTCGGCAGCCTCAGATAGTTGAGCTCCTTCCCATCGAAGCGCCTCGGCGGGAAACTGCTGGGCGAGTTCACCAAGTCTCGCAACGGCTTCCAGACCACCCGATGGGCCGCGAGAGTTGATGAGATTCCTGGTGCGGTAGAGGTCAGAGACCTTTTGCCAGGCGTTGCAGACCTGCTGCTTCGTCGGAGCCGTGTTCTCATCCGACGCGTTTCTGGGTTCCTCGACCGTGACCTTTGCGCCGTCGGGTCGGGTGCACCGGATGACCGGCTCGCCCGCCTCGGTTTCCGCGGCGCCGAGGATGTTGCATCCCCACGAATCGAGTTGCGCGCCGCGATCACCGCGTTGGGTGCGGGGATCGTCGACGTAGCGTTCGACGAGACGGAGGGCGCTCTGGCAGTCAACACCCCTGGCGACGACCCGAAGCTTCGGGAAATCGGCTGTGGGCCCGCAGTTGTCGGCCTCGTCCTGCGAAGCCGGTTTCGGCAGGCACATGCACAGGGTGAGAGTCTTGACTGTACCGCTGGCAACATCGCCGTCGTAGGAAACCTTGAGCGCGATACCGCGGGGTTCATCTGCGGCGAAATGTGCTGTGGACGTGGCCTTGTCGTCACGAACCGGCTCGCCGAACAGTTCGACGACGCGACTCATCGGAGTGCCGACCGTCACCCCGTCGACTGTCGTGACCGCCGATCCGAGCGGGCGGATCTCGACCAGGACGCCGTCGGCGAATACCCACTCGCAGTCCCGCCAGCGCACGACTACGCGGTCGCCGTCCACGGTTCCCGTGGACAGCTCCGGGAAGCCAGGTGTCGTCGCTCGGATCTCGTCGGCCCGAGACCCCAGGTTGACCCCGGCCAGGCCGGTGTTGGTCAGCTTCGCCGACGCCGAGTCGGCGTCACGGGCGGCGGTGATCCGTGCGGCGAGCTGCTGCGAGTTGTCTGCCGTGATGTACACACCGCCGCCCTCGCGGGCGATGCACTCCAGCTGGGTGTTTGTCGCACGAAAGCCGATGGTGCTGATCGTGACGTCGGGGTAGCGAGCGCGCAGCTGCTGGGCCGTGTCGCAGGGATCGGGCGGGCAGTTTGCCTCTCCATCGGAGACCAGAACGACGGACCCTCCGCTGCCCGCCAGCAGCTCGACACCTTGGGTGAGAGCCTTCGATAGCGGGGTCCATCCCTGGGCCTCGACACCGGCGATGGCTTCGGTTGCTGCCCCCTTGTCGATGGGTGCCAGATCCATGATCGTCGTGACGTCCTGGCAGCCGGCCGCCTGGCGCGTCGTCTTCGCGTTGAGCGTGTTCCCGTAGGCGACGAGTCCGAACGGTGTGCCGTCGGGGAGGCCGGTCGCAAAATCCGTCACGGCGGCGCGTGCAGCGTCGATGCGGGGGTCGGGAGCGTCGGCAGTCAGCATCGACTCTGATCCGTCGAGCACGACCACGACAGGGGAGGTGTCGGCGGACGCGGTCGTGCTCTCCGACGGGGAGCTCGGGCTGCCGTCGCCCGACGTGCTACATGCGGCCACAAGGAGACAGAGGATGGCCAGAGAGCCCAACCGGGCGGATAGCGTCACCTGAGAATCGTAGTCAGGCACCGTCGTTCCACGAGCCCCGTGAAGACAGAGTTCGTCCGATCAGGTGACACCGAGTCTCGCTGTGCTCCAGGCGAGTTCGCACATTTCCCGGCGAAGGGCCAGACTGAATCCGCGCCGACTCGGGCGCGAAGGCAGGCGGTCGTGCCTCCGGTTCAGAACGGCCGCGCGGGCAGAACTACTGGTCTGCCATCGGGACGGTATTCGGCATATCTGAACTGCGGTTCTGGGCGGCAAGCAGAATCTGATTGTGTCCGGAAGCCCGTCGGGTACGCCGACGAGCGTCCTGGTGGTACCGCAGCGGGAATCGACGCTCACCTCGGCACTGGACCTCTTCGGATCGTCATGATGGTGCCCCCACCAGGGCTCGAACCTGGGACCTGCGGATTAAAAGTCCGTAGCTCTACCAACTGAGCTATAGGGGCAGGGCCCCGGCGAGCCGGGGCGTCGATGAGTTTACAACGTGTGCAAACGGTGCGAACGTGACCCTCGGTGTGCGTGTCGTCGAGCTGGTCGCGATGCTTCGTTTATGGGGCTGACCAGTCGATTTGTGGTTTGCGCGAGACCTGTCATAAGCTATGCGAGCTCCCAACGGAGAACACGACCGGCCCCCTTCGTCTAGCGGCCTAGGACGCCGCCCTTTCAAGGCGGTAGCGCGGGTTCGAATCCCGTAGGGGGTACGCCTGCGCGGCACTCGGTAACGAGGTCCGCGCAGATAATTTAACAAGGCCCTGTGGCGCAGTTGGTTAGCGCGCCGCCCTGTCACGGCGGAGGTCGCGGGTTCGAGTCCCGTCAGGGTCGCCAAAGGTTTCGGTTCATCGTCAACCGGTACCTTCCGGCCAGGTAGCTCAGTTGGTACGAGCGTCCGCCTGAAAAGCGGAAGGTCGTCGGTTCGATCCCGACTCTGGCCACCACAACGATCCCCAGCAGTCTGAGACTGCTGGGGATTCTTTGTTCGAGCGAACGCTGGACGTGTGAGACGCGAAGGTTCGAGCCGTGATTGTGGTCCGAATCGCAACGGCCACAACGGATTCACCCGATCGTACGACGCACGCGAGGTGCGAAATCTCCGTGACGCGGGCATGATGGTCCGGTGAACGCGATACCGGGGGGTACGCCGCGTCTACCCTCACATGCCCAATTCCCGGAACAACCCAGCCACGGCTCGGCGCGGCATACTGCCGACGCCGAGAGTTCCAGCCCACCGACCTACCGGTACGAGTACAAAGACCCGTACGCACCCATGTCGACCGCCAAACAAGTGGTGCTCGGGTGCGCGATCTCGTTGGTGCTCATCGCCTTTGCGGTGGCGGCGTTCCTCATCGGGCAAGGGTGAGGTTCTCGATGTAGGTCGCCAGGTGGTTTCGACTCGGCGCCTCGCTCCGCTCGGTGCCGGCTCAACCAGCGGGGGGGGGGGT
>NZ_JAFFZF010000067.1:0-15115 GCF_016924115.1 Gordonia sp. BP-119 | reverse complement strand
CAACCACCCCCACAACGTCAACACCGCCATGAGCAGCATCTGGGGACCCCACGCCCAGAACTACTGGATGAACAACCACATCGACACCGGATACCCCCAGGTCAACGTCGGCTTCGACCAGTGGTGAGGTCGAACGCGTGGTGAGAAGGAGGAAGGAGATGGTTCGGGGGCGGGTCGCTCGCCCCCGAACCCCGCCACTTCCACCATATGTCGGGAACGGGGGCTTGCCGCAAGGCCCCGATGGCCGTGCACAATCGCTCGACGACGACCGAGACGCAGGAGGCCATCGATGCCCGAGAGTGCAGACCACCCCGACATGGCGGGTACCCCGGAACGATTCCGGGTGCACGAGTCCGGGACTTACTTCCACGGCACCCGCGCCGACCTCCGGGTGGGCGACTTCCTGACCCCCGGTCACCGATCGAACTACCGGCGCGAGCACATCTCGAACTACGTCTACATGACGAAGGTGCTCGACGGCGCGGTGCTCGCGGCCGAGATGGCGGTGGGTGACGGGCGCCCCCGGGTCTACGTCGTGGAACCGCAGGACGACGTACACGACGATCCGAACGTCACCGACAAGAAGTTTCCCGGCAACCCCACCCATTCCTACCGGAGCGCCCGACCGGTCCGGATCGTCGGCGAGATGACCGACTGGGCAGGACATTCGCCGGAGTACCTCCAGCAGTTCCGGGAAGGGCTGGAGGCTCTCCGACAGCGCGGCGAAGCCGTTCTGTACGACTAGCCCGGCCGTCGCGACATTCTCGCCGTGACGGCGGCGCTCCGCGACCGGTCATCGGCCGCGGAGCGCCTGCTGCAGGGTCGAACTCACGGATCAGGGGAAGATGTTCTCCAGCGATCCGAAGGCTCCGCCGGCACCCGATGCGGCGAAGTTGGTGGTGCAGCCGTTGAACGAGACGTTGTCGACATTGATCTTGCCGGTCTTTTCGTTGGGCTGACTGGAGATTCCGTAGTGGTCGACCACGGTGGTGTGGCCCTCTGAATTGGCGGCCTTCACCAGATCATCCAGGGTGGCGTTGGTGCCTCTCTTGATCGTGCCGAGATCTCGGGTGGACCACCACTGGTCAGATCCGCCGGCATCCGCCTTGCCCGCACCAGCCGGCGCGGTCCAGACGAGCGTCGCAAATCCATTGCTCTCACCGGTGTTGGCCCCGGTCACGCGGAGTTGCCAGTTCGCCTGCCCGTCGGACTTGTTGAACGTGAGCGGCTTCGTGATGGCCTCCGTCAGCTTGAGCTGCCCGGCACTCTTGTACGACGCCTGGCGCGGTGTCTGCTCTGTCGTCACGAACTCGAGAGACCCGTCCTGATCAACAACATTGGTCGCCGTCACCTTGCCGGCCTGGCCGCGCTCGTCACCGAACGTGTTGCCCCACCCCGCCGGATTGGCCGGAGTGGAGACCGTGGCACAGTTCGCCTCCGATACGGGGGCTGCGGTTGCCACCGCGGGAGCGATCAGAGCCGCGACCCCGAGGGTCGCGCCAGCCGTCGTCACACGAATGAGATTTCTTCGCACTGGTTCTTTCCTCTTTTGTCGTTCGGGTCCATCGAACTCCCGCAAGCTAACAAAGGGATTAATCAGATACCAGCGCGATTAAAGGCATCTGAATGAGGAACACCTTTACACAGCGAACCTGACCTGCACGCACAGTGCATCAGTGGACCATGTCGCATGTTCGCTTTTAAATCCGGAAATCCCGGCTATCTGCCTATTCCGCACCTCCCGGTGACTGTGCGCCGAATCCCATTGACTGTGCATCGAATTTCATTGACTGTGTGCCGTATTTCGTCAATTGGACTCGTGGACTCAGAGCGTCGTCGCAATCCCACCGTCGACCGGAATGACCGTCCCGGTGAGGTAACAGCCGGCGCGGCTGGCGAGGTACACGACCGTGCCGATCATGTCGTCGGCTCGACCGATACGGCCCAACGGCGATGCTGCCGCGACTTCTTCGCCCAGCTCGGCCAGGATCGGCGCCATCATCTTGGACTCGAAAGGTCCTGGCGCGATGGCGTTCACGGTGACATGACGCGGACCGAGGTCACGCGCGAGATGCCGGGTCAGCTGATGGACGGCCGCCTTGCTCGACGAGTAGGAGTACGACGCGGTGCGCGGCACCCGGATCCCGTCGACGCTGCCGATCATGATGACCCGCGACGGGTTCTCGGCAGTCGCAGTACCGGTCAGCAACGGCAACAGTGTCTGCGTGAGCACGAACGGCGTCTGGACGTTGAGCTTCAGCACCCGGTCCCAGGCGGAGTCCGGGAACTCCTCGAGGGGCGCACCCCAGGTCGCGCCGGCGTTGTTCACCAGGACGTCGAGGGTGTCGGTCTCCGACGCCACCTGCTGCGCGAGGGTTCGTGCACCCTCGGGCGTCGACAGATTCGCCTGTAACGCAGTCAGTCCCGCGGCGCGCGCCTCGGCCAGCGCGTCGTCATTGCGACCGGTGATGAGGACCCGTGCCCCGCGGTCGTGCAGTCCGTGGGCGATCATCGCCCCGATACCCGACGTGCCGCCGGTGACCAGCACCGTCTTGCCACTCACATCGAACAGGTCAGAAGTCATCGTCGTCGGTACCTCGGTGCTCGTTTCTCCAGGAAGGCGGCGGTCGCCTCGCCCCGATCTTCGGTCATAGCCGTGATCATCTGCTGCCGGTTCTCGAATTCGACCGTGGCACTGAGTCATTCCGTCCCGGAAGACCGCCCCACAGAAACGGACAGACAACATATCGCTCGCGCCGGGCCGCTGTCGGGCGGTTTTCAGCACAGGCGGCGCGAGCCTGCCTACCGATACCCAGCCGCGCGGAGGGCAGCCATCAGTTCCGACCGTGATCCGGCGTCGAGCCGGCGTCGGATCCGGGCGACGTGATGCTCGACGGTCTTCGCCGAGATGTACAGGCGCTCACCGATTTCCCGGTAGGTGAAACCCTGCAGCAGCTCGTGGGCGACCTCGGCTTCGCGACCGGTGAGCGGCCCGCCGACCTGTGGAGTCAGCCGCCGATCTTCACCGGCCGAGCGAGCGGTGTCCAGGAGGCCGGCCGCGGTCGCGGGATCGTCGGCGCGAGACGCGGCCATACCCGCGAGACGCGCTGCCTCCCAGTGTAATCCGATGCTCCGTAGCGCTTCGACGGCGGCGGTGACGGGTTCCGTTGATTCGCCGGCGTCGTTCAGCGCGACCCAGGCGCGCGCACCGGTCGACAACGACCCGGCCGTGCGGTTCTGCGCCGCGGCGAGGTCGAGACGAGTCAACCGGTGCGCCACAGCGGACTGGTCGCGCGTGATGGCAACGGCTTGGACGCCCGCGAAGTCCCACGACGCCGACCACGCCGGGGGGTCGCCAAGATCCGCGAGCAACCGGTCGGCTGCGTGCACATACCGCGCAATCGCGGGAATCTGACCCAGTCGCGCTGCGGCGATCCAGAACTCGCCGAGCGGACGCAGCAGGTAGAGGTCCACCTCGATGGCGGCGAGGAGCGACAGGCCGTCCTGCCACGCGGCCGACAGCGCGGACAGGTCACCGTGGCGCCGGGCCAACCCGAGCCGGATGGCCTGCACCCGAAAGCTTTCGGACATCCCCTGCGGTTCCGCCGTCGGGAGCAGACGCGCCGCCGCTTCGAGATCGCCGACGGTGAGCGCGGCCTCGGCGTCGAGAATGGTTCGGGCCGGCTCCGCCGCCACCGTCCGGATCGATTGCGCGGCAACGGTGTCGCCGAGGTTCAACGCCACCGCGGCGGCCGCGTGCAGAATTCGGGCCGCAGACGGGTCTCGGGATGATGTCGCCCCTGCCGAGATCCCCCGGACCACGGCGTCGACCGCATCGCCGGGACTCATCTCGGCCGTGTCGTCGAGGGTGGCGAGCAGCCCGCGGACCACCAGCGACCGTGTGGCCCGACTCGCCACCGGCGCGCGGCCACGATCGGCCGCGCCGATGGCCGTGGCTGCCGCACGGTCGCCGACCGCGAGCAGAGCGACGGCAGCCGACAATGACTGCGATGCAGAAAGATCAGGTCCCGTCCAGCGGTACAGGTCGGCGGCGTGCGAAGCGAGTCCGCGACGCGCTGCGACTGCGGCGGCGAGCTCCACCCACTCCGCGACCCATTCGTCTGTGGGTACGGCCGACTCCAGCCGACGGTCGGCCGCGGCACCCGCACCGTCGAGATCCCCCGATGCCAGGGCACGCTGGGCCATCAGGAGCCGGACGTCATCACGCCCCGGCTCCACCCGATCGGCGGCCTGCAGGAGGACCACCGCCCGCGCCGCGGTCGCGTCGACCGCGCCGACCAGCAGCGCGTCGACGATCCGCGGGTCGTCGACACCGGCCTCGGCCGCGAGCAGCGCGGTGTCGGGGGTGAGCTCGGTCGCACGCAGTCCGACGACGACCGAGTTGCGTCGTAGCTCGTCGATCTGCTTGTCTCCCAGCACATCACGCAGTGGACCGGCCGCAGCCGAGACGAAGACGTCCGCGCCGCGTAACAGGCCGCACCCGCGAGCCCGGTCGACCGCCTCGAGCGCGGCGGCTCGGTCGGTGCCCGCCGCTTCGGCGACGCTGTCGGGGTCGAGGGGCGCCCGGACCGAGGCGAGGGCCAGCACCGCGAGCGTGAGCGGATCGAGTCCGCGCAGCAGCCGATGGTGCCACTCGCGGGACACCCGATCGACGACGGCGATTTCGTCGGCCCCCGGCTCGTCGAGGACGCGCGAGGCGCTGCTCGAAGTGCTCCGGAGCGCCCGCAGCACAATGTCGATGGGAGCTCGCGCACCGCCACAGCGTCGACGGATCAGCGATGCCGTGGTCGGCGCGAGGGTCAGCCCGGCGCGGGTCGCGCGGGTCAGGACATCGGCGGTTCCGAGCGCCTCGAGTTCGAGGACCGCGCCGAACGGTCGGGCGCGGTCGCGCAACCGGCGGACGTTCGGGTCCAGTTCCCGCGGTTCGATCGTGGCGATCAGCCCGATCGTTCCCGCGTCGAGCATGCCCAGCGCGGTCTCGAACATGGCCACCGGCCACAGATGCATGTCGTCGGCCAGCACGAACACGGGACCCGCGCCGTCCGCGACGGGCAGCCCCACACTCACCGGGAGGTCCAGTCGTCGGAGTTGTTCGTGCACGGCGTTCAGCAGTGCCGAGCGTCCGCTGCCGGGGGTGCCGACGGCCACGGCGCACAGCGGATGGCCCGCCTGCGCGCGATCGACGATGCCCGCCACCCACGACGAGGTGCGCGACGCGGCCGAGGACGGGTCCGGACGGTCACCGATCGTGGAGACCGGTGTCGTCGGGGTCATCGAACGGTCCAGGGGTGACCGGGGAGTCAACGGATTCAGCAGTCGATGCCGACGACGCCGGTGACGCCGCACAGCACCCGGCCGGTGCCGTCGAGGACCCCGCCCGGGGTGATGCCGCCACCGCCGGTGTCCGGTTCGGGGTAGTCCGGCGCCGGTGCAGGCGCTGGTGCCGGAGCGGGCGCCGGCGCTGGTGCTGGTGCTGGTGCGGGCGCTGGAGCAGGCGCGGGCGCCGGTGCAGGCCGGCCGGGGGTGCTTCCGGGCGCAGGGGCGCCGGCAGACGGGGCGCCCGCAGACGGGGCGCCGGCCGCGGTCCGCCGCGGCGCATCGGTTGCGGTGCCCGGAGCCCGGGTTCCCGTACCGGTCACCGGTGCTGCGGTGGTCCCGGGACGCGCACCGGTCGCGGTGGTGCCCGGGGCGCCACCGGGGTTCTGCGTCGAGGTGGCCGTGGTGGTCGCCGCTCCCGCGGGTGGGGGCGTCGCCTCGCCGACCGAGCCGACGAGTCCGGTGCCGACGGAGAGTCCGGTTGCCGTGACGAGCGCCAGTGCGGCGGCGCCGACCGTGATGAGGGTGCCCCGCTTACGACGCGAGAACCGGGGAGCGGGCTCGGCGACCGGGGTGGTCGGAGCCGGGACGATCTCGCGGAGCGGCCGCTCCTCGGGCGCGGCCGAGACGAGGGCCGCGGTCGTGGCGGCGGCCGGCGCGCTCGCCGACCGGCGGGCGGCGAGCGTCGTGCCGGCCATCAGCGCACCGCCGGCTGCCGAGGCGGACGCGGGATCGGGGTCGAGGACTACCGGCAGACGCAGGGTCGAGGACAGCATCTCGGTGACGAGCGGGATCGCCGCACCGCCGCCACCGAGCAGGACCGCGGACACCCCGGCCGGCTTCATCCAGGGGGCCGCGTGCGCGCCCGACGAGTCGTGGCCGACGGCGGACGCGGAGACCGCTTCACGAACCAGCGCAACCGCCTCCATGACCGGTGCGCGCAGCAGGTCCTCGATGTCGTTCCGGACCAGCCGCGCCTCGGTGCTCACCTGCCCGATCCGCACGTCGACGACGGTGTCGGTGTCCACCGACAGGGACTCCTTGGCCCGGCGGCACTCTTCCCGCAGCCGGTTCACGTCGTCGAGGATCGCGCCGTTCCGGGCCGGGTCGGCCAGACCTGCGTCGACCTCGGCGCCGGCACCGGTCACCCGCAGGGTGTGCGCCAGCAGCAAACGGTCGAACTCGTTGCCGCTCACGGTGTCCAGATGCAGCGGACGGCCGATCGGGGCCGGATCGGAACCGGTGGTCAGGACGGAGACGGTGAGCCCCCCGGCGCCGAGATCGCAGACGACGACCGCGCCGTCGCCGAAGGCGCCCTCGGCGTGTTCGGTTGCGGCCAGGGTCGCCCGTGACTCGGTCACCCAGGTGATCGCGTCCGCCGGCACCGAGTCGGGGTGGGCGGCAAGCGCCGCCCGGGCCTCGTCGACGGCCTGATCGGACCAGTTGTCGGGGTGCACGACGGTCAGGTGCACGTCGTCGGACGGTGCTGAGTCGACGCTGTTCGTGCCGAGGTCGAGCCGGGCGACCAGCGCCGCGACCGCGTCGGCGTAGAGGTCGGCGGCCGCGATCGTGCGGCCGTGGTCGTCGAGCATCGGGACCGGGTCGCCGACCCGTCCGAGGAAGTCGTCGGCATCCACCAGAGCGGACGTCTCGACCGAGACCGCGCCCTCCCAGGACTGTTCCGAGGCGGCTACCGCCACGCTGTTCGCGGACCCGATCTTCACACCGATCCCGATGGCCATGACGCTCACTCCTGTTCGCACCTGCAGACGGTGGGCGGTGACGGTGCCGCGTCGTGCGGGCAATCCGTCGATGTCACGTGCCCCGGCCCCGGCGGCGCACTTCACCCAGTGTGTCGCGGACCGGCCCCCTGGTGTTAGCCCTGGCCGGGGATTAGGGGGAAACTCCCGACCCCCCTATGCCGGCGGCGCCCGGACCCCGTCCCCGGTCGAAATCCCCCTGGGGGGATGACCCACCCCCCGGTCGTCGGCAGGACTGGGGATTTACCCCGATGTCGTCGGGCCCCGAAGTCCATACGGTCGAACTCGACACGGGATCGAACTGCGATCTCCCCGACGCAAGGAACGACGCCATGGCGACCAACGCGGTACTCGACTTCATCCTCGGTCTGCTTCGCGACGAGGAATCCTTCAACGCCTACTGCGGCAATCCCCAGGCCGCGATCGATCGCGCCGGACTCACCGGCGTCACCCCCGCCGACATCTCCGCAGCCGCCCCGCTGGTCGCCGGAGGCGGTCTGGCCGCAGGCGGCGGCCTCGGTGCGATCATCGGTGCCGGCGGTGGGGCGGTCGGCGGCGGCGTGATCGGCGGCGGCGCGGTCGGTGGCGGCGTGATCGGCGGCGGTGGCGTCGGAGTCGGCCTGGGCGGCCTGGAGTTCGGCGACATCAACGTCGGCGGCGGAGACGTCAACCTCGGTGACGTGAACCTCGGCGGCATCGGTGGGCTCGAACTGGGCGACCTCGACCTCGGTGGACTCGATCTGGGTGGAATCGATCTGGGCGACATCGACTTCGGCGGTCTCCTCGGCGGCATCGGGCTGGGCGACATCGACCTCTCGGGTCTGTCCCTGGCCGATCTCGACCTCGGCGGTATCGCATTCGGTGACCTCGACCTCGCGGGCCAGCTGGCCGTCGCCCTGGGCGCGGCGCTGTCCGCGGGCCTGGGCGCCGGCGGCGCGATCGCCGCGCAGTTCGGTGCCGCGCTGGGAGCCGCGCTCGAGACGGTCGTCGACGGTGGCCTCGAGCTCGCCGCAGGCATCGGACCGGTCATCGCCGGGACGCTGGCCGGCGCGATCGGCGCCGAGGGCGCCCTGGTCGCCCAGCTCGGGGCTTCGCTCGACGCACTCCTCGCCGCAGGCGCCGACCTCGGGCTCGGACTCGGGGGCGGTCTCGCCGCGCAGCTGTCGGCGGCGCTCGAACTGGGTGGCGAACTCGCCGGCTCGTTCGGCGCGACGCTGGGCGGTCTGCTCGGCGCCACGATCGGCGCGGGCGGCGCACTCGGCGCCGACCTCGCGGCCGCGCTCGGTGCCGGTCTCGGTGCGGGCGGCGCGCTCTCGGCGGTACTCACCGGCGCGCTCGGTCTCGGCGCCGAACTGTCCGGCGATCTGACCGCCGCGCTGACCTCCACTCTCGATGTCGCGGGTGACCTCTCGGCGACGCTGTCGGGTCTGCTCGACGCGCAGGCCATCGCCGACCTGTCCGGCGAACTCGGCGCCACCCTCAGCGGCGCTCTCAGCTCGACCCTGGCCGCGGGCGGCACCGCTGCCGCCTCCGTCGGCACCGCACTCGGTGTGGCCCTGACGTCGACGGCCGCGGCGACCGGCGGACTGGTCCTGACCGGCGCGGCCGGCGCGAACGCCGTCCTCGGTGGCGCCCTGACCGCCGTCCTCGGTGTCGGCGGCGGCGCTCAGGCCGGGCTCGCCGCGGCGCTCGAATCCGTCCTCGAAGCCGGCGGGATCGTCGACGTCGAGGCCATGATCGAAGCCGGCGGCGATCTCAGCACGACTCTCGCCGGCGCTCTGGCTGCCGGCCTCGAAGTCGGTGGCGAAGCCGCCGCCGGTCTCGGTGCGGCCCTGGGCGGCACGCTGGCCGCAGCCCTCGAAGGTGGCCTGGCCGCCGATCTCACTGCCGGGCTCGGCGGTGCCATCGACGCCGGTCTCGGTCTCGGCGGGGCGCTCGAAACCGGCGTCGGCGGCGCTCTCGAAGCGGGACTGGGACTCGGTGCCGGACTGGGCGCGGGTCTCGGTGGCGCGGTCGAGGGCGCTCTCGGCGGCGGCCTCGGGGTCGTGGGCGGCCTCGGCACCGAACTCGGAGCCGCGCTCAACGGACTGTTGTCGGCCGGCGCCGGCCTCGACACCGCGCTGAGCACCGTGCTCACCGGTGTCCTCGGCGCGGCTGCAGGCGCCGACCTGGGGGCCGCCCTGGGTGGCGCCCTCGAACTGGGCGGCGTCCTCGGCGCCGACCTGAGCGGCCTGCTCGAGGGCGGACTGGCCACCGACCTGGCCGCGCAACTCGGCGCGATCGTCGGTGGCGGCGGTGAGCTCGCGGGCGAGCTCGGCGCCACCCTGGGCGGCGTGCTGGGTGCGGCCGCAGGCATCGAGGGCATCCTCGACGCCGCCGCCGGTGCCGGCCTGAACGTCGGCGAACTGCTGGCCGCGGACCTCGGCGGTGCACTCGGCGTCGACGGCGCCCTCATCACACAGCTGGGCGGGGCGCTGGACGCCGCACTCGACGCCGGCGCGGGACTGGGCCTGGTGACCGAGACCGCCGCCGACCTCGGCGGAACCCTCGAGGCCGTGCTGGCTGCGGGCGGGGATGTGGGTGCCGACCTCGGCGCGTCCCTCGGCGCCGTCCTCGGGACCGCACTGAGCGGTGAGCTGGGTGGTTCGCTGGCCGGCCAACTGGCCGGCGGGGCCGAACTCCCGGCAGCCCTCAGCACCGTTCTCAGCTCCGCACTCGACGTGGATCTGTCGGCCACCGACGGCCTCGTCGCGACCCTGGACTCGACCCTGGAGGCGACGGGTGGCCTGGGCGGGGCACTGACCGGCGAACTCGAGGCGATCGTCAACCCGAGCCTCATCCTCTCCCCCGAGGGCACCATCACCGTGGGCGGACCGCTCCTGGTCACCGAAACCCTCGGCGGCACAGTGGTCGACAGCCTCACCGGCAACCTGGGCGCGGGCACACTGGCCGGCCTGGGCACCGTCGCCGAGACCGGCACGGACTTGGTCGCCGGGCTGGACAGCACTCTGCAGGGCGGCCTGGAGGGGACCCTCGAGACCGGACTCGCCGGCCTGGGCGCCGGGAGCGGCGAGGCCGATCTGGGCGCCACCGCCGGTCCGGTTCTCGACGGTGCTCTCGGCGCCGGCGCAGGCGTGGGCGGAGGCCTCGGTGGGGATCTCGGTCTGGGCGGCGACCTCGGCCTGGGCGGTGCGCTCGACACCGAGCTGCCCGCGGAGGTCACCTCCGAACTGACCACCGCGATCTCCGGCACGGCCGGCGGCGCAGTGGACGTGGTCGGCGACGCCGCGGGCTCACTCGAGACCGGGGTCGGCGGCACCCTCGACACGACCACCGACATCGTCGGTGGGGTGACCGGTGGTCTGACCGGCGGCGCGGTGGTCGGTGGTGGCGTCGACGCCGGCGGCGGTGCCGGCGCGGACGGCGGCCTGGACCTGGGCGGCGTGACCGACACCGGCGCCGAACTCGGCGGTGCGGTCGACACCACCGTCGGCGGCGCGGTCGACTCGACCGTCGGCGGCGTGGCCGACACGACCGCCGGCCTCACCGGCGGATTGACCGGCGGCCTGACCGGTGGCCTCGGTGGCGACACGGACACCGGGATCGGCGTCAACACCCCGGACGCCGGACCCGACGCCGACTGACCGGGTCACGTCGGCAAACCCGCCCCGGGACCGTCCCACGCTCCAGCAACCCTGGACGTGGGCCGGCCCCGGGGCGGTCCTCGTCCGGCCCCGCCTTCTCCCGGCGCGCTCGCACGCACCGCCCGAACGGGTGCGAAGCCCCGCCGATGCCGACCGGACGGGCCGACTCACCGCTACCGTGAGGACACCATGACCACTCCACCCGCCGAACCACCTCGCGTCGGCCGGCACGCCGCCGATCGGGACGCACCTGGTCCCGCCCCCACGTGGAAGGCAGCAGCCCCGACCGCACCGGCACACGCCGCTGCCCCGCCCCGGCCACCCGCGGCCACGGCCCCAGCCCCGGCAGTGGCGACCCCGGCACGGACACAGGCGCCGAACACCATCGGCGACCTGCTGACCACGATGTCCGAGGTGGCCCGGGAGGCGGGCCGTAACGATCTGGTCAGTCGCCTCGACGGCGCGCGCACCCGGATCACCGACCCCCGCCTGCGGATCGTCGTGGTGGGTCAGCTGAAACAGGGCAAGAGCTCGTTCGTCAACGCACTGCTCAACCTGGACGTGTGCTCGGTCGGCGACGACGAGACGACCGCGGTGCCGACGGTCATCTCGCACGCCACGCAACCGTCGGCCCATCTGATAGTCGACGGCCCGGCCGCCGACAATCGCATCCCGGTGCCGATGGACGCCATCGCCGGCATCACCCCCGACTCCCCGCTCGCCGGTGGCCGCGAGGTCCTCCGGCTCGAGATCGAGGCACCCGGCCCGTTGCTCGCCGACGGCCTCGTCCTCGTCGACACCCCCGGTGTCGGCGGCCACGGACACCCTTATGCCGCAGCGACTCTGGGTATGGTCGCGGCAGCCGACGCGGTGCTCGTCGTGTCGGATGCCAGCCAGGAGTTCACCGCGCCGGAGATGTCCTTCCTCCAGCAGGTCGCCGGACTGTGCCCGACCATCGCGTGCCTCATCACGAAGACCGACCTGTACCCGCACTGGCGCGCCGTCGTCGACGCCGACCGGAGCCATCTGCAGACCGCCGGCCTCGACATCCCGTTGTTGCCCGTGTCATCGGTGCTCCGCACCCACGCGCTGCGGCTCGGCGACGAGAAACTCAACGCGGAGGCCGGGTTCCTCGATCTGTACCGGTACCTGCGCGAGCGCGTGGTGTCCACCGCACGGCAGGCGACCCGCACGACCGTCGCCACTGATCTGCGGGTCGTCAGTGAACATCTCGCGCTCACCCTGGGCAGCGAACTCGCCGCCCTGCGGGATCCGGAGACCGCCGGCCGCGCCGTCGGCGCGCTCCGGGAGGCCAAGTCCGACGCGGAGGCAATGCGGCGTCAGTCCGCTCAGTGGCAGCAGACGCTGGCCGACGGGATCGCCGACCTCGCCGCCGACATCGACCACGACCTGCGGGACCGTCTCCGCGCGGTGACCCGGGAAGCCGAGCGGGCCATCGACGAGGGCGATCCGGGGGTCGACTGGGAACAGCTGAGCGCGTGGCTGGCCGATCAGACCGCCGCCGTCATCGGTGACAACTTCGTCTGGGCACATGAGCGATCGGTGTGGCTCGCCGAGCGGGTGGCCGACCACTTCGCGGCGGCCGGCCAGAACTCGCTGCCCGACATCGACGTCGCCGATCTGACGGGTGTGCTCGATTCGGTGGCCGAACTCGCCGAACTCGACAGCGGCAGAGTCGGTCTCGCCCAGAAGCTGTTGATCGGCATGCGCGGTTCGTACGGCGGTGTGCTGATGTTCGGACTCATCTCGACGATGGTCGGCATGGCGCTCATCAACCCGGTGTCCGTGGGCGCCGGACTGCTGCTGGGCACCAAGGCGTACCGGGATGACAAGGAGGCGAAGGTCCTCGAACGTCGCGCCAAGGCGAAGGTCGCGGTGCGCGCGTTCACCGACGACGTCAGCTTCCAGGTCGGCAAGGAATCCCGCGACCGGCTGCGGGTCATCCATCGAGTCCTCCGCGATCACTTCACCTCAGTCGCGGAACAGACCGCACGCTCGATCTCGGAATCCCTCAGTGCCGCACAGTCTGCCGCGACCCTCGCCGATTCGGAGCGATCCGGACGCGTCGCCGAACTCGAGTCCCGGCTCACCGCGGTCGCCGCGCTGCGCAAGGCGGCCGATCATCTCGACCCGGACGAGCCCGCTGCGGAGCTTCCGCGCCGATGACCGACATCGCCCGCGTCCGAGGGTTTCTCGACGCCACCCGCACCGCCCTCGCCGACGACCCGCACGCACAGGCCGAGCTCGACGTGTGCGCGCACCGGTTGTACCAGCCGGTGCGGGTCGCCCTGGCCGGTTCGCTCAAGGCAGGCAAGTCGACGCTGCTGAACGCCCTTGTGGGACAGGACATCGCCCCCACCGATGCCACCGAGTGCACGCGGGTCGTCACCTGGTACCGCAACGGCCGGTCGCCGTCGGTCACCGCACACGTCGACGACGGTCGCGCGGTGGGCATCCCGGTCACCCGCATCGGCGGTCGGCTCGGCTTCGATTTCGGGCGGCTCACCGCCGATCGCGTCGACCGCCTGGACGTCGAATGGCCCGCGCGTGCCCTGCAGTCGACGACCATCGTCGACACCCCGGGCACGGCATCGTTGTCGACGGAGTTGTCCGCGTCGACCATCCGGCTCCTCACCCCCGACGACGGTCAGTCCGGCGTGGACGCCGTCGTCTACCTGTTGCGTTCGCTGACCGCCACCGACACGACGATGCTGCGCCGCATCGGGTCGGCCATCGGCGGATCGTCGGGCCCGCTGGGTGTCATCGGCGTCGTCTCCCGGGCGGACGAGCTCGGCGCCGGCCGGATGGATGCGATGATCTCCGCGCACCAGATCGCCGGACGGTTCGCCGGCGAGCTCGAACGCACGGGCCTGTGCCAGGCGGTCGTGCCGGTGGCGGGACTGCTGGCGCTCGCCGCCCGCACCATGCGGGAGGTCGAGTTCCGCGCGCTGGCACAGCTGGCCGCGACCCCGGCACCCGACCTCGAGGCGGCCTTGCTGACGATGGACCGGTTCTCCCGGCCGGACATCCTGCCCGACATACCCGCCGAGCTGCGGCGTTCGCTGGCCGAACGCTTCGGCGCCTTCGGTATCCGAATGGCGGTCACGCTCATCCGGTTCGGCGCCGGCTCGTCGTCGGCGCTGGCCGCCGAACTCGTCGAGCGCAGCGGACTCTCGGAGTTGAGCGCCATCATCGACACCCAGTTCGGGCAGCGCGCGGACCAGCTCAAGTCCCATTCGGCGCTGGTGACGATGGATCACCTCCTGGCCGCGTCATCGTCGGCGGGGGCGCGTGACGTCCGGGCCGCGGTTCGCCGGGAACTCGCGGACGTCCACGGTTTCCGCGAGCTGCGTCTGCTCGGCACCATCCGGGCCGGGGGCGTTGACCTCCCCGCTGATCAGACGGCCGAGATCACCCGGCTCATCGGCGGGTCGGGCATCGATCCCGCGGCCCGCCTCGGACTGCCCGCGACCGCCGACGTGTACACACTGCGGGACGCCGCGATCGACGCCGCGCGGACCTGGCGGGCACGTGCCGGCCACCCGCTCCTCGCGCCGGCCTCGGCGTCGGCATGTCAGGTCGCGGTGCGTAGTGCCGAGGGTATCGTCGCCCAACTCGGTGAGGCGGTCCGGAGCGGCGGCCAGGGTTTCAGCGCAGGGATGCCGTGACCGACCGGGTGTAGGACGCTCCGGTGGCGACGACCGCGACAAGCGCGGCCGCCGCCGGAACCCACTGTGCGACAACCGGTAAACCGGCGTCGGAGAGTGCTGTCGCGGACGGGTTGACCGTGAGATGGAAGGCCACGGCGCCCGCCACCGCGACGACGGCGCCGACCGTCAGGGTGCTCCGGCCGGACCGTCGACTGTCCCAGAGTCGCGCGGACCCGTACAGCCCGAGGAGCACGACGACCAGTGCGATCGCCCCGCCCACCATCAACGAGATGTCCACGGCGCGTGCGGCATCGGTCCCGCTGCCCGGATTGGTCCGGACGAGATCGGCGGCCAGGACGGACCGAATGTCGTTCAGCGACACCAGCGTCAGGCCGACGGTCACCACGACCAGGGCCACCGACACCAACCAGCCGAGGATCACATAGCGAGTGACCGGGGAGCGTTCGACCGGCCGCTGCGGGCGCAGCGGCGTGACGGCGACGCGCGGGCGGGGAGGCGGAGAGCCGTCGGCGTTCGACATCCCTCGATGGTAGTTGCCTGCGCGTTCCGCTACCCCGAACCGGCGCAACCTCGGATCATCGTTCTCGAAGCCGCCCCGCGACCACCACCGCATGTCCCCCGATCGGTGGAGGCACCATTCACCCCACCCATCACCCGGTCAGCGGAATCCCCCGACCACCCA
>NZ_JAFFZF010000066.1:0-15492 GCF_016924115.1 Gordonia sp. BP-119 | reverse complement strand
GCCGCTCACCCGATCCAGCTCCGGCTCCCCGGCCAGGCGGCCGCGCCCGACGGACCGCTCGACCCGTTCATGATGTACGTCCTGCACCACGGATTCCGGCGAGACCTCGCCGACTTCGCCGCCACCGTTCCGGCCACCCCCGTCGACGACGCGGGGACCTGGCGTGCGCTCTCCCGTCGATGGGCGATGTTCGCCCATGCGCTGCACCACCACCACAGCGGCGAGGACCTGGAACTGTGGCCGCTGCTGCTCGAGCGGTGCGACAACGCCGAGGCGGAGGTCCTGCAGGCGATGGAGGACGAGCACGACGAGATCGATCCGCTGCTCGAAGAGTGTGCGGCCGGCTTCGCGCGGATGGCCGAACGCGCCGACGAACAGACCCGGGCCACCCTCGCGGACGCGCTGCACCGCGCCCAGGAGGTCCTCGGCAGACACCTGGCCCATGAAGAGACCGACGCGATCGCCATCGTGCAGCGCCGCCTCACGCCGCAGGACTGGGACGCCTTCGAGGAGAAGATGAGCAAGCGCTCCGGTCTGGCCGAGACCCTGCGGACGTGCCCGCTCATGGCGAAAGGGCTGACCGGTCCCGACCGCGAGGCGGTCTACGCCCGCATCCCCGCCATCCTGCGGCTGATGATCAGACTCGGCGGACCGAGATTCCGGCGCCTCGACGACCGCGCGTTCTACTACAACCCGCGCTGAACACCGACGGCCGGCGAACTCACCGCGCCAGCGACCGACCGATCACCAACCGCTGGATCTGGTTGGTGCCCTCGAAGATCTGGGTGATCTTCGCTTCGCGCATGTAGCGCTCGACCGGGAAGTCGCGGGTGTAGCCGTAACCGCCGAACACCTGGACCGCATCGGTGGTGACCTTCATCGCGGCGTCGGTGGCCACCAGTTTGGCGGTCGCCGCCGCCCGCGTGTAGTCGATGCCGGCATCGCGGCGTCGAGCGGCGTCGAGGTAGGTCGCGCGGGCCGAGTCGACCGCGGCGGCCATGTCGGCGAGCACGAACGACAGCCCCTGGTGGTCGATGATCTTGCGGCCGAACGCGGCTCGTTCCTGCGCGTAGTCGACGGCGGCGTCGAGCGCCGCCTGCGCCAGGCCGGTGGCCACCGCAGCGATGCCCAGGCGTCCGGAATCGAGCGCGGAGAAGGCGATCTGCAGCCCCTGCCCCTCCGCCCCCAGCCGGCGTCCCTCCTCGACGAACGCGTCGTCGTAGGTGGCGCCGGTCGTCGGGACCGCGTGCAGGCCCATCTTGTCCTCCGGCTTGCCGAAGCTGAGCCCCTCGGTGTCCCGGGCGACGAAGAAGCAGGACACCCCCTTGGAACCCTCACCGGTGCGGGCGAAGACGTTGTACACATCGGCGATGCCGCCGTGCGTGATCCACGCCTTCGAGCCCGTCATCGAGTAACCGCCGTCGGTCGGTGCGGCGCGGCACGCGAGCGCCGCGGCGTCGGAGCCGGCCTGGGGTTCGCTCAGGCTGTAGGCACCGATCAGCTTGCCGTTCAACAGGTCCGGCAGCCACTGCTGCTTCTGTTCATCGGTGCCGAAGTTGAACAGCGGATGGCAGGCCAGCCCGTGCACGCTGACCGCCACGGCGACCGCAGCCCAGCGCGCGCCGAGCTCCTCGAGCACCTGCAGGTAGACCTCGTACGGCTGGCCCCCGCCGTCCCACTCCGTCGGGTACGGCAGCCCGAGCAATCCCGCCTCACCCAGTTCGGCGAACAACCCGTCCGGGTACCGACGGTCCTTCTCGTGCTGGTCGACGATCGGCGCCATGCGCTTGTCGGCGATGTCGCGGACCAGCGCGATCAGATCGCGCGCCTCGTCGTTGGGGAGCAGGCGATCGACCGGCATTCCAGACCTCCAGGGTTACGAAACTAGTACTCAGGTCTTCTGCACAGTACTATTTCAGGCAGCGTACGTACAGCCGGAAGGGAGCACGCATGGCCACCCAGGGTTTCGCCACCCGCCGACGTGCCGCGCTGTTCGACGCCCTTCTCGAGTTGATCCTGCGCGAGGGGTTCGCGCACCTGTCGATCGGTTCCATCGCGGCCGAACTCCGTTGCTCGAAGTCGACGTTGTACACCCTCGCCGCCAGCAAGGAACAACTGGTCACCGCCACCGTGACGCACTTCTTCCGCAGCGCGACCGAACAAGTCGAGTCACGTGTCGCGGCGTCATCGAGTCCGCGCGAACGGGTCATCGTCTATCTGGTGGCGGTGGGTGAGGCGCTGGCACCGGCCTCGGAGGCGTTCATGCGCGATCTCGACGCGTTCGAACCGGCACGCGCGCTGTACGAGCGCAACACCGCGGCGGCATCGTCCCGGGTTCAAGCGCTCATCGCCGACGGGGTGTCGGCCGGCGAGTTCCGCAACGTCGACGCCGCGTTCGCCGCCGACCTCGCCTCATCGATGATGAGCCGGATCCAGCGTCGCGAGGTGTGGGCCGCGACCGGACTCGACGACGCGGCCGCCTACCGCCAGCTCGCGTCGATCCTCACCGCGGGGATCGACGCCGGCCCGGACGCTCGAGGTGGGTGACACCCGCGTCGTCGACCCACCAGTCGACCCGCACTTCCCGTGCGACATCGGGGCCGTCTCCGCCGTCGTTGCTGCGCAACGCGATCCACAGTTCGTCGTGTAGCCGGACATCGCCGTGCGGGATCTCGATCCCCCGCGACGCCCCGAAGCGCACCACCGCCGGGTGCGCCCAGCCGACTGCCTCCCCCGGCGCGGACACCGTCGCCGAATACTCCTCGCTCGCGAGCGGCAGGTCGAGCAGCGTGCCCAGCAGGTCGGCGTCGGCCGAGACCACGGTGGGTCCGGCGAGTACCGCCTCGTCGTCGGCCAGCGTCTGCAGGAACCACGGCCGGTCGACGACCACCGCGCGGTCGGCGGTTGTGCCGGCGAGGGTGCGCACCCGCTCGGGCACCTCGACGTCGTGCGCATCGACGATGCCGCTCCGGCACGCCGCGACGACGGCGGCATGCACGGACACCGTTGCGCCCGCACTGATCACACGCTCCCGATCGCCCAGCCGGGTCAGCAGCAGCGTCGCGTCGTCGGCGGAGTCGGGTTCCAGCCGGGCGAGTGTGCCGGCGAGCTCGTCGGCATACGGGTGGTCGAGGGGATCGATGATGTTCTCGAGAACGTCATCCGATGGCGACCGGTACTCCCCCAGCAGCAGACCGTCGATCTCCGCATGGCGTCGTAACCACCACGCGGTGTAGCCCGTCCGGTCGGCTAGCAGCGGCCGGATGCGTTCGTCGGTGGCCATCATGGTCAACGCCTCCGGCCAGCGCCCGTCCTCGATCAAGTCGAGATCCCGCACCGCACTGAGCTTCTCGGGCGCATCCGGGAGGGTGGCCCACCAGTCCTCCTCGTCGGGCAGGTCATGCTCGGGCGCGACGGGCAGGTCGTCGTCGACGGTCACGAAACCCCAGCCGACGCCGATCCGCCGCAGTTCCTCGACGCCGCACTCGGCGACCACCTCGGCGTCGACCACACCGAACGGGTGATCGTCGACCAAGACCTCGAGCAGCGGGCTGCCCGGCAGCAGGAGTTCGTCGGCCGGCCGCAACTCGCCGTCGGCGTCGGGGAGCGCGAGCGCCGAGAGCCACGACGGCACCGGTGCTTCCGGATCGGCCCGCAACACCGCACACACCTCGACGGCGAGCCGGTCATCGTCGGGGCCGGCCGAATCGAAGTCGACATCGTCGACGAGGCTGCGCAGCGCCGGGTCCGAGACTGCCTGCGCGACCGTCAGATCCGCGACGCCGAGTCGGGTCAGCAGTTCGTGGCGCGCCTCGGGATGCACGGTGGGGATCCACCGCATGGGGGTCGAGATCCGGTCACTGACAAAGAGTCCGCGCACCCCGATCGCCGTCCGTCCGTCCGATCTCGGGATCGGCAGGGCGCCGAGTTCCTCCACCTCGCGGCCGGTCGACACCAGGGGCGACAGGGCGTCGTACAGGTCGTGCCACCACGACGGTTCACGGTCGACGCCGACGAGACGTTCGGCGAGCTCCGCGAGCCCGAGCTCCGACACACCCAGCCGGCCCAGCGTCGGGAGATGTTGTGTCAGCGACAGATCCGGGTGGATCAGGTCACCGAACAGGTCGCCGAGGATCTCCGCGAGCCGATCGGTCAGACCCACGAGCATCACCCCGCGCGGTGGCACCAGGTCGGCACCGGCCGCCGCCGGAAGCCACGCGACATCCCGCAGTTCGCGACGAACCGCCTCGATCAGGCGCGCGTCGTCGGGATTACGCGCGAGATGCAGTTCGGGTACCAGCTCGACCCTGCGCACCGGTTCGACGAGCCGCACGAGATCGACGTAACCCGCTGCTGCATCGCCGATCTCGGCACGTGGATGGAGGTGCCGTCGATCCGGCGTGAGTGCCAGGTCGGTGATGCACCGGCATGGCAGGCTGAGTTCGATGTCGGTGGGCGTCGGGGCGCGCAGGACCTCGCCAGCCGCCGCGGGCTCACCGTCGGCGTCGACGAGCCAGCGGGTGCCGCCCCGGGCGACCTCGAGCCATCGGCGCGTCGACGGCAGGTCGGTCGCGTCCGGCGCACCGACGACGGACACCGTCGTCACGACCGCGCGCGCGTCATCGTCGTCGACGTCCGGCCCCGCCGACCGTTCGGCCGACACCTCGACATCGCCGACGCTGATCCGTTGCAGCGCAGTCAGTTCGACGACCAGATCCGGCGCCTGGCCGAGCATGGCGGCGAGAAGCGGGCCGGGTTCCTCGCGAAGGTGCAGGACCACCTCGGTGTCGAAGCCATCGGTCGGCGTCTGATCCGTCGGCCACACCAGCCGCAGCACCGGCACGTCCGCGGGCCCGTCGACGGAGATCCCGGCAGCTCGCGCGGCGTCCATCGAGTCCGCCCGGTCGAAGACCACCGACCCACTGCGCGAACGGATCTCGATGCGATTGGCGACCGTCGCGGTGGCGGTGAAGCCGACCCCGAACCGCCCGATCTGCCGGGCGCCCGAGTCGTCCGCGGTCTTCGCCGACACCCGCAACGCGGCGAGTGAACGCACCCCCGCATCGGTCAGCGGGGAGCCGGTGTTGGCGACATGCAACTCGGTGCCGTCCACCCAGACCGCCAGCCGCCCCGCGACACCGGCCGCCGCGGCCGCGTCGGCGGCGTTCGCGGCCAGTTCGGTCAGCAGTCGATCCCGGTAGCCGACGGTCACCAGATCCGCTTCGGCGGCCGCGTCCTCGGCCAGCCGGGTCGGCGACGCCGCCCACGCATCCAGGGTCGACGACCGCAATGTCGCGGTGCCGAACGGATCGTCGGTCACGGTCGGTTCGCGCCGGATCAGGTCCGGGCCGGTTCCGCGTCCCGGGAGATCTCGACGACCTCGATCGCGCCGTCGTCGTAGGCGTCGTACGCGGGCGATCCGTTCCCCTTGGGGCCCTGCACGTCCGAGTGCGCACCGCATCCGTATTCGGCCGACACCACGCGCCCGTCGGCGGCCAGTTCGTTGGTGCAGGCGCCGAAGCCGGCGCGCAGCGCACCCGCGAGCGGGACGTAGAAACCACAGGTACAGCACGAGTACGGCGCGGCCTGCGCCATCTCCGAGCCGGGACCGAAGTCGCCGTCGTACCAGCGCTGCGCAGCCTCGGCGCGTCCCTCCGGGCTCAGGAGTCTCTTGCGGCCGAGCCCCAGCTCGCCCGCGACCTGACCGATGTCGTCGGGTTCCACGGACTCGGACTCGAATCGGAACTCGTCGCCGGTGTCGATCTGGTTCGGCACGAGACGCGGGTCGTCGGGTTCGGCGGCGAGCAGATCGCCCGGTGCGAGATCGCCCGACGCGACCCGCTCCGACCACGGCACCCACGGCGGCGCGAGCAGCGAGCCGTCACCGGGAAGCAGCACGACCTCGCTGAGCGTGATCTCGTCGCTGCCCGGGGAACCCGCCAGCACGACGCACCACTGCCACCCCCGGTAGCCCGTGAGCTCGGCATCGAAGTAGTGCGCGGCGGCCCAGTCGCCCTCGGCGACACTGCGCCGGTGCGCTCCGGGCCGCTGACCTTCATCGAGCAGCGCGGAACGCGCGATGTCGACGGCTGCCAGCAGCCGTTCGGTCTCACCGTGCCGTTCGCCGTCACCAACCTGAGTCACCGCTCCAGTGTGCAATACCGCCGACGTGTGCCACACAACCGACCCGCTTCAAGCGACCACAGTCGGAGATGAGGAACAATCGTCTGCGTGATCCCACGGAGTTCCCGACACGACGAGGGGCGCGGGGCCCCCAGGGGTCCCGCCGACCAGCACCCTCGGCAACCGCCACCAGACGGTCGCGCACGACGCGCCGCGCAGCACCCCGGTTCGACGAACTATCCGGCCGACGAGACGCGGCAGATGCGGACCCGGCGACCGGCGCCGGGATGGGGAGAGCCGCCGTCCGGGCCGGGTCCCGGCCGCAACGCCTACCTCCCCCCGCCGACCCACAATCCGCATCTCCCGCCGCTCGACGACCGCGCCCGTCCGCCGGCCGACGAGGCGACCCGGGCGATGCCGACCGACCACGGGCCCCAGAACGGTGGAAGCCGTACACCCAAGAAGCTGACGGTGACGCGGGTCGCGGCGATGCGGAGTCGCGAGCTGACCGGCAGGGGGATCGGCAAGATCCACCGGGCGGCCACCGCCGACGGCGCCGACCAGTCGGGCCTGACCGCGCTGACGCTGCCGGTGATCGCCAACTTCGCCGCCGACGCCGCGATGGCCGTCGCGCTGGCGAACACGCTGTTCTTCGCCGCCGCGACCGGTGAGTCGAAGACCAATGTGGCCTTGTACCTGGCACTGACGATCGCGCCGTTCGCCCTGATCGCTCCGCTCATCGGCCCGCTCCTCGACCGACTGCAGCGCGGCCGCCGCATCGCCATGGCCACGACCTTCGGCCTGCGCGTCGTCCTGGCCCTGCTCATCATGGCCAACGTCCAGTGGAACGACGCGACCCAGCAGCTGGAATACGACCCATGGGTGCTCTATCCGTGTGCCCTCGGTCTGCTGGTGCTGTCCAAGTCGTTCGGCGTCCTCAAGTCGGCCGTCACGCCGCGTGTGGTGCCGCCGACCATCGACCTCCCCCGGGTCAATTCACGGCTGACCACCTTCGGCCTCATCGGCGGCACGATCGTGGGCGGCGCGGTCGCCGCGGCCATCGAGTTCCTCCTCGGCCAGCTGCTCCCACTGCATCTGCCCGGCGCGATGGTGTGGCTGGCCGTCGTCGCCGCCGCCGGCGCCTACCTGTGCATGCGCATCCCGGCGTGGGTCGAGTCCACCGAGGGCGAGATCCCGACGACCCTCACCTACCACGGCGAGCCCGCGCGATCGGCCCCCGGCGACTCCGAGCAGCCGACGAGCGCTCGCGACGGCGCGAAGATGATCGCGGCGAAGATGCGCCAGCCACTCGGACGCAAGGTCGTCGCCGGGTTGTGGGGCAACGGCACGATCCGCATCCTGACCGGCTTCCTGACGCTGTTCGTGGCGTTCTACGCCAAGGCCCAGCAGGGCGACGCCTCGGACTGGACCCAGCTGCTCCTCCTCGGCGCGGTCGGCGCCGCCGCCGGCGTCGGCAACATGATCGGCAACGGCGTCGGCACCCGCCTCGAGCTGAAGAACCCGCCGAACATCGTCGTCGGCGCGACCGCCGCCTGCTTCGTCGTCGCGGTCCTGGCCGCCATCTTCGGCAACATCGCCGCGGCCGCCGTGGCAGCCCTGGTCGCCTCCGGCACCAGCGCGATCGGGAAGGTGTGCCTCGACTCGTCCATCCAGGACGACCTGCCCGACGAGTCCCGCGCCTCGGCGTTCGGCCGGTCGGAGACGGTGCTGCAGCTGTCGTGGGTCTTCGGCGCCTCGCTCGGGGTGCTGCTGCCGCCGACCCTGTGGATCGGGTTCACGGTCGTCTCGGTACTGCTCGGCCTCGGGCTGCTGCAGACGGTGATGACCACCCGCGGCAAGTCACTGGTCCCCGGTCTGGGCGGTCGACGCCCCGACCACGCCGCGCCCACCGTCGCCTTCCGCGCGGCAGAAGCCCGATCGGCCACCCGGACCGGTCCGGCGGACGCCGACACCCGACCGCACGCCGCGCGGCCCTCGACCGCCCGCATGCCCACCCGGACCCCGTCGACCGCCCCGTTCGAGACCCGGGGTGAGCGCCCGTACAGCCCCGGCGATCACCCGCCGCCCAACCAGACAGGACAACGTCGTCAGTGATCAGCAGTGGTGAGAAGAAGGCTCTGTCGATCATCGCGATCGTCGTCGTGCTGTTCGTCGCGGTGGTGGGGACGTCGGTGTTCCTGCTGACCCGCAACGCGGCGCACGACGATCAGCCCTACCTGCACGTCGCGGTCGGCGATGAGTTGCACACCGTCGATCCGCGCTGGTGGTGCGACCTGATGCTGACCGTGTGCGATCCCGAGATCACCGCGCCGAACGAGACCGCGACCGTGCCGGTGCCGGTGGGTTCGACGATCTTGCTGACGGTCTCGAGCGAGATCGCGCAGGGTCCGTGGAACCTCGCGGCGGTTTATCAGACTCCGCGCGGGATCGTCGAGGACGAGCGGCAGCAGGGCGCGGACGACACCTTCACCCTGACGCTCCGGTCGGAACCGGACCGGGTGCTGGTCGGGTTCACCGTGATCTCGGCGTCGGCGCGGCTCACCCCCGCCGACGACGTCCTGCCGCGCGGCGAGCTCGCGGTTCAGACCGCGCCCGCCGCGTAGTCGGTCCTAGGAGTCGAGCTCCCGCGCGACGGCACGCACGACTTCGGAGATCCGCTGTGCGGTCTTGCGGTCGGGGTAACGCCCCTTGCGCAGGTCCGGCTGGACCTTGCCCTCGAGCAGGGTGATGAGGTCGGCGACCATCCCGTGCAGTTCGTCGGGGGTGTGGCGCTTGGCGTCCTTGCGGGCGGCCTCGCGCACGTTCTTGGAGACGCTGGGTGCGGGTTCGAGCACTTTCACGCTCAACGCCTGCGGGCCGCGACGACCGGCGGCCATGCCGAACTCGACGCGCTGGCCCGGCTTGAGCGCCTCGACTCCGTCGGGCAACGCTGCCGAACGGACGTAGACGTCTTCACCGCTCTCCTGGGAGAGGAAGCCGAAGCCCTTGTCCGCGTCGTACCACTTCACCTTGCCGGTCGGCACTGTGCTCACCCTCATCTGTTCTAGATCTGTCGAAAAACGACCCGTCACGACAAAAGACGCCGTCACCCATCTCGCGGCCCGGACGGCGGAAGACCGTGCGAGCCCAGACGGATGCAAGGCGCCTGCTTCGGACCATCCTAGCCAACGCCCCACCGCGCGGTCACACCATTACCCGGCGGGCACGGATCGCGCGGCGTCGCACCGGCGCGCGTTGCACTACCGTGGCGGGTATGCAGAAGACATCCTCCCCGCGGTTGCTGCAGGCTGCCGGGGTCGTGTTCATGATCGGAATTCTGGCGATCGTGGCGTTGTTCCTGACACCGTTGGTGACCGGCGGCGACACCGCGCCGACCGCCGTCTATCTGCTGACCATGTGCGCACCGCTGGGCTTCGTCCTGGGCCTGGTGTACGCACTCCGTGCCGGACGCCGAGCCAGGTGAGGACCGTGACCACAACCATTGACACCACCCCCGATCTCTCGCCCGTCTCCGACGGGCGGGCGCTGCGCGACGCGTACAGCTGTTTCCCGTCGGGCGTCGTGGCGGTGTGTTGCGAACAGCGTGACGGGGATTCGACCACATTGATCGGAATGGCCGCGAGCTCGTTCACCACCGTCTCGCTCGACCCGCCACTCGTCTCGGTCTGCGTCCAGAACACCTCGACGACCTGGCCGCGGATTCGTACGGCTCCGGCCATCGGGGTCAGCGTGTTCGCCGGCGACCAGATCGAACTCTGCAAGCAGCTCGCCGGGTCGTCGGAGCACCGGTTCGACGGCATCACGCCGCTGAGCACCGATCGCGGGGCGGTCTTCGTGCCCGACGCGGCCGCCCACCTGTCGTGCACGATCCACAACGAGATCCAGGCCGGCGACCACACCGTCGTGTTGTTGGAGATCGAGACCTTGCGCGCCGATCCCGACATCGAGCCCCTGGTCTTCCACGCCAGCACCTTCCGCGCCCTGGAGGCGCGCACGGACCCGACCCGGAAGTGAGTCGCCCAGCACCATGAGCACGGTCGGCCTCGGACTGCCGCTGCCCCGCTCCCCGCGGGAAGCAGCGACCTCCGATGTGCCCACCGACGGGCCGTTGCTCGACACCTTCGGTCGGGTCGCCAAGGATCTCCGGGTCTCGGTCACCGACCGCTGCAATCTGCGGTGCTCGTATTGCATGCCGGCCGAGGGCCTCGACTGGATGCCCACCGACCAGGTGCTCTCCACCGACGAACTGATCCGGGTACTCACCGTCGCCGTGCGCGACCTGGGAATCGAGCGCATCCGGTTCACCGGCGGCGAACCACTGTTGCGCCGCGACCTCGAAGACGTCATCGCCGCCGTCGCGGGCCTCCCGCAGTCACCCGAGATCGCGATGACTACGAACGGACTCGGACTGCCCCGGCGGGTCGGCGGTCTGGTCGACGCCGGCCTCGACCGCATCAACGTCTCGCTGGACACCATCGACCCGGTCCGCTTCGCCGACATCACGCGCCGGGACCGTCTGACGGATGTGCTCGACGGCCTGGCGGCGGCACGCCGCGCCGGGCTCGACCCGGTCAAGGTCAACGCCGTGGTGCCCGACCGCAGCGACCTACCCGGAGTCCCCGACCTGCTCGCCTACTGCCTCGAGCACGGTTACGAGCTACGGATCATCGAGCAGATGCCACTCGACGCCGACCACGCGTGGCAGCGAGCGCAGATGGTGACCGCACAGGAGATCCTCGCGACCCTGCGGAAACGGTTCGCCCTGCTGCCCGACCCCGCCCCTCGAGGAAGCGCTCCCGCCGCCACATGGCTCGTCGACGGCCACCGCGGCGCCCACGGCCCAGCACGGGTCGGGGTGATCGCGTCGGTCACCCGGCCGTTCTGCGGGGACTGCGACCGCACCCGGCTCACCGCGGACGGATCACTGCGCAACTGCCTGTTCGCGACGTCGGAAACCGACATCCGGCACGCGCTGCGCACCCTCCCCGACGACGAGATCGACGCCGCCCTCGCGCGCCTGTGGCGCGCGAACATGTGGGCCAAGGCGGCCGGCCACGAAGTGAACGCGGCGGGCTTCACCCAACCGGATCGGCCGATGTCGGCGATCGGCGGCTAGGCTCGCGTCCGATGCAGCTCACAGTTCGTTTCTTCGCGGCCGCGCGCGCCGCGGCCGGTGCCGAGGAGAAGGTGATCGACGTCGACCCGTCGACCCCGCTCGGCGCCCTCGAGGGCATCCTCGCCGCCGGAAACCCCTCCCTCGCCACGGTTCTCGAACGCTGCTCGTATCTGCGCGACGAGATCGCGTTCTCCGATCGGACGCGTGCGCTCGGCACGTGCACGACACTCGACGTCCTCCCCCCGTTTGCCGGTGGCTGACGACACACCCGGCTTGTGACCTTAGTCACATCACGGCGCGGTAACAGGATGGGCACGGGACGGCCACTAACCCGTTGAACTGGGATGACGGCCGAAGTGGGTCGGAAGACCCGGATCCGGGCCGAAAATCGCTTGCGTCCAAGCAGGTGATTCAGTCCAACGAACGACGTACTGTTCGAAGCGTCCTCCTCGGAGGTCACGACACAGCAACCAAGACATAACGTCCCACCGGCCGCGCCGAGCCTCGTTCCGCCGGTGGGAACGACAAGCAATCTAGGAACGAGGACGGGGGACCCAACCTCATCCCCTGAGACCGGGCACCACACCAGGTGTCCTCGGGGTTAAGTCCCGGAAGTCGCGGCGACCACCACGACGACCCGGGACCGAGCACCTCTCGCTCGAACCCGACAGCTGACTTCGTAGGCGCGTGGAGAGAGGAAACACATACATGTCCGGACGTCATCGCAAGCAGACGACCAGCACGGCCGCCAAGACCATCACCAAGGTCGCCCTCACCGGCGCGGTCCTCGGCGGCGGAGCAGCCCTCCTGGGCACCGGTACCGCCAATGCGGCCACCGACGCCGAGTGGAACCAGGTCGCGCAGTGCGAATCCGGTGGCAACTGGGCCATCTCGACCGGGAACGGCTACCACGGCGGCCTGCAGTTCTCCCCGAGCACCTGGACCGGCCACGGCGGCGGCGAGTTCGCCCCGACCGCCGATCAGGCCTCGCGCGAGGAGCAGATCGTCGTCGCCGAGCGTGTGCTCGGTTCGCAGGGCAAGGGCGCCTGGCCCACCTGTGGCACCGGCCTGTCGGGCTCGACCCCGCGCAGCGCGCCGACCGACACCCCGCGTGAGATCGCCCCGGTGCTCCCCGGCGGCAACGGCAGCGTCGATCTGGCGAAGACCACCGAGGACGTCGCCAACCAGGTCACCGACGCCCTCACCGAGGCCGGCGTCAGCCCCGAGATCAAGAACCTCTGGCAGGCGGCCAAGGACAGCGGCGTCACGCTGAACCAGGATCAGATCAAGCTGTTCAACGACAACAAGCACCTGCTGCCCAACCCCTGATCGCCGCTCGACGCCTGATCTGGGACCCAGACGAAGGGCCCCGCACGATGAACCATCCGTGCGGGGCCCTTTTCCATTGGTTTCGACAAGCTCAACCAGCGGGGGGTCAGCTCAACCAGTGGGGCGGAGTCAGGCCGAGTTGACCCACTCGTCGGTGCCGTCGTCGAAGAACTGGTGTTTCCAGACCGGTAGCCGGGCCTTGACCTCGTCGACGAGGCGCGAGCAGGTCTCGAACGCCGCTCGACGATGGTCGGCCGCCACCGCGACCACGAACGCGATGTCGCCGATCACGAGGTCGCCGACCCGGTGGGACACCGCGACCGCGCGCACCCCGTCGACCGCGGAGACCTCCGCGACGACCTCGGCCAGGACCTTCGTCGCCGTGGGATGCCCCGAGTAATGCAGCGCGGTCACGGTGCGGCCGCCGTCGTGGTCGCGGACCGCGCCCACGAACCCGACCACCGCACCGGCTTTGCCGTCGGCGGCGTCGATGACCATCGCCTCGTGGTCGGCCAGCGTGATCGGCTCGTCGACGACGGCGGTGTGCACCATGTGCGAGCCGGCCTCACGGGTCATCGGTGGTCGCCTCCGCGGATCTGATCGAGCGCGTGGTGGACGACCCCGGCGAGGACGCCGAGCCCGTCGCGGACCCCGCCGGTCGAACCGGGCAGGTTCACGACGAGGGTCGTCCCGGCGATTCCGGCGAGTCCGCGTGAGAGGACCGCGGTGGGCACCGTCGGCAGCCCGGCCCAGCGGATGGCGTCGGCCAGACCCGGGATCTCGACGTCGAGGAGCGGGCGGGTCTGTTCCGGAGTCCGGTCCGTGGGCGTCAAACCCGTTCCGCCCGTGGTGATGACGAGGTCGACCTCGGCGTAGATCGCGGCGCGGAGGGCCTCGCCGACCGGCGGGCCGTCGGCGACGACGTCGCACTCGTCGACGGTGAAGCCCTGCTCGACCAGCCAGGCCTCGATGATCGGTCCGGACCGGTCTTCGTAGACACCGCTGCTGGCGCGGTTCGACGCGACGACGACGCGCGCCACGCGGGAAGGATTCCGGTCAGTCATGAGCCGGGTCAGACGGTTCGCGGTACCAGTCGCCGGATTTGCCGCCGGTCTTGGCGAGGAGGCGGATGCCGTCCATCTGCGCCCGTCGGTCGACGGCCTTGACCATGTCGTGAAGCGTCAGCCCGGCGACTGCGACCGCGGTCAACGCCTCCATCTCCACACCCGTCTGGCCGGAGGTGGCCACGGTCGCGGTGACCTCGATGGTGTCGGCGCCGATCGCGAAGTCGACCTCCACCGACGACAACGCCAGCTGATGGCACAGCGGGATCAACTCGTCGGTGCGTTTGGCCGCCATGATCCCGGCGATGCGCGCCGTGGCCAGCACATCTCCTTTGGGCAGCCGCGACTCGCTGAGGTGACCGATCACCTCGGCGGTGGTGCGGAACGTGCCGGCGGCGACGGCGCGACGCTTCGTCGTCGGCTTGGCGCCGACGTCGACCATGCGGGCCGTTCCGGACTCGTCCAGATGACTCAGCCGGGAGCCGCCGGCCGGCCCGGTGTCCCGGGCGTCCGACCCACCTTCGTCAGTCCCGGTGGGCGGCATCGACGTCAGCGGTTGACGATGGTCTTCGACTGCACGAACGGCAGGTCGTCGACCGGAAGCGGGAACTCCGTGTCGCCGAACGGCGACAACGCACCCGAGATGTGGGTCGCGAGTTCGGAGACCGCGTGCTCGGCGGCGTCGCCGTTCTCGTCCTGCGGCCAGCCGTTGTCGACGTAGTGCTTCTTGCCCTTGGCAGATTCGACGACCTTGCCGGTGCCGGCCCCCGCTTCGCCGGAGGAGGGTGTTTCAGCGCCAGATTTGTTTGCCACGTCGTGCATTGTGCCATGCCGTTCGAATGAACAAGACCCGTGTCCGGGGCGGAAGTCCCGTGCCGGGGCTATGGTCGTCGCAACACAGGTCACGCCCCAGGAGGCGCCCATGGTCGCCCAACCGGTCCAGGTCGCCGGCTACCGGGTGATCACGCGGCTGGGGAGCGGCGGAATGGGCACCGTCTACCTGGTCGAGAATCCGCAACTTCGTCGGCGCGAGGCCCTCAAGGTGATCTCGATCGCCGAGACCGTCGACGAGGAGTTCGCGCGCCGGTTCAGTCGCGAGGCACAGACCGCGGCCGCCCTCGACCATCCGTCGATCGTCACGATCTACCACTACGGCGTCGCCGAAGGCGACCCCTGGTTCACGATGGCCTACCTCGACGGCCGTGACCTCCGACGCGCCTCGCTCCGCCCGGACGAGGTGGTGGCCGTCGTCTCCCGGGTCGCCGATGCCCTCGACTACGCACACGAGCACGGCGTGATCCACCGCGACATCAAACCGGGCAACATCATGGTCACGCGCCGCGCGATGGACGACGCCCTCGACCGCGTCGTCGTGCTCGACTTCGGGATCGCGAAGCTCACCACCGCGACCACTCTGACGGCGCCGTCGTCGTTCGTGGGCACCCTCGTCTACGCCGCGCCGGAGATCCTCGACGGCAAACCCGCGGGCCCCGCATCGGATCAGTACGCGCTGGCCTGCACCGCCTACGAATTGCTCTCCGGCGCAACCCCGTTCGACGCCGACACGCAGACCCGTCACATCGTCGCCAAGCTCACGACACGCCCGGCGCCGATCAGCACCCACCGCCCCGAGCTCGCCGCCCTCGATCCCGTCTTCGACCGTGCGCTCGCGCGCGGCCCCCTCGACCGCTACCCCACCTGCGGTGCGTTCGCCGCGGATCTGCGCGCCGCGCTGGGGCGAACCCACTCCGACAACCGGCCACCCGCGCCCGTGGCTGCGACCCAGGTCATCACCCCGCCGCCGCCGGCCAAACCGACCCAACCGTGGGTCTCCCCATC
>NZ_JAFFZF010000065.1:0-17007 GCF_016924115.1 Gordonia sp. BP-119 | reverse complement strand
CGTCGGGGTTGTAGGGCTCGTCGGGGCTGATGATGGGGGCGTCGCTGCTGGGGGTACCGGACATGGTGGGTCCTCTTTCGAACTGGAGTCTGTGAGCGTGTCGGGAATCTGTTGCCACCAGGAATGAGGAATGTTCCCGCCCACGATCGCCGCGACCCCGAATCCGCGTCTATCTGGCGAGGAGGATTACATCACAGCTGTCGGGACCTGGTCGGGAACACCAGGGGTGGGCCGTAACATCTCACCTGGTGACCGGGCCGACGGCGACCTTCGTCGCCGACCACCTCACCAGAAACGGAGGTCAACACATGCAGGAGGACGAACCGTCGCCGGTTCTGGCGTCACTCGGCATCGACCCCGCCACCCTCGCCGCCGACCTCCCGCCGGGAGTGTGGGACAACGCGCTGCAGGCCGCCTTCGACCCGACCGCCGTCGCCAACCCCGACACCGTCCCCGACATGGACGACACCCCGCCGACCGACCCCGATGAGGACATCGACCTGGGCGACGACAACCCCGACAGCCCGCCCGACGAGGCGCCGGCTGATCCGCCGATCGCTCACGCCGCCCAAGACGCCGCCGAGGAGGGACAGCTCCCGCCCGCCGAGGAGGGCAGCGCAAGTGTCAACCTCGCCGACGCCGGTGTCGAGGACCCGCACCCCGGTGCCCACGACACGCACGACGACATCTGAGAATCGGGTTGGGGGAGTTGATGGACGAAGCACGTCTGCTGCTGCAAGCACGTAACGGCGACCAGCACGCCTTCGCCGAGCTCGTCGGCGCTCACCGCACGCACGTGTGGGCGGTGTGCCTCAACATCTGTTCCAACCCCCATGACGCCGAGGACGCCCTGCAGGACACCCTCGTCGCGGCGTGGCAGAACCTGCACAAGTTCCGCGGTGAGTCGAAGTTCAGCACCTGGTTGCACCGGGTGGCCGCGAACAACGCCCTGATGGTCGTGCGGCGCCGCAAAGCCAACACCACCATCACCGACTTCACCGATCCCGACCAGCCGATCCAACTCGTCGACGACACCCACCAGTCAGCGTTTGACGACCAGATCGTGCTGCGCGACGCGGTACGCGAAGCGCTGGCACAACTGCCCGAGGACTTTCGAGAAGCCGTGGTGCTGCGTGAATTCGGCGATCTCACCTACGCCGACATCGCCGCCCACCAAGGCGTTGGTGTTCAGACAGTCAAATCCCGACTCAACCGAGCCCGCACCCAACTCGCCGACCTCCTGCGCGACACCGCCGCAGCGACGGGACACTAGCGAGCTTCCCGCAGCGTCAGGCCATGACGATCGAGTGCGGGACAGATTTCTGTCTCGGTGGGTGTGGCTAGTGGATGCGGCGCTCCAGGAATAGGACGAGCTGCTGAAAGCCGAGCCAGAGGGAGATGCAGACGAAGAACAGGCCAGAGCTGATGTAGACGAAGAGGAATCTTTTGTTGTGGCTGACCTGCTCATTCAGGCTTCGGTATCCCGCGAAGTCGCCAGCCGGATAGTCGAGCTCTGAACTTCGAACGAGGGTCTCGGAGCCCCTGCTTCCGGGCTTGCAGAGATCGGCTGAGGTCATCGCTTGGAGATTGCAGGTTTCGGGGTTGGCCACCAGCGAGATCCCCCACCACAGGGCGAATATGCCCATGCACAGGCATATCGGGACGGCGAGAAGAAGACGAGCGCTCAGAAGATGGGAACCCCCACGACCCGGGGCGGTCCGTCCTGAGGAGTGCCTACCCAAGAATGTGTGCTCCTGTCATCGGGTTGGGCCCTTTCTCGTGTGCGTCTGCGCATTTCGACATGGGGCAGTAGTCCGCCCCAGCAGTCGTGGACGAGGGCGATCAGCGAGACTGACCCTTGTCGAGGAGGGCTGACGGTAGATCGGTCAGGCGTGGCGCGTTCGGGTTTCGGCGGAACCGCTCCGAGGTTCGGGGGTTGGTGGCGACCTGGTGCTGCTGCCGCTCGCGAATCTCGGTGGAGACCAATCCGATGCGCTGTTCGATGCCGTGGCGCTGTTTGTACTCGCGGGCGGTCAGGTCGTGGGTTTGCAGATGGGTGCGGGTCAGCGCACGGAACCGCTCACCACATTCATGGCACGCGATTGTCTCGCCGTCGTCGTCGAGGTGGCCCGACCAACCATGTCCTGACCGGCGAGGAGTCGGCGTGGTGGAGGAATCGACGCCTGAGGGGTCGAGTAGCACGCGCTCGCGTCGCCGCTGGATCGCGTGCGCGTAGCAGCGGTCTTGTTCCACCGCCCACCATTCGCATTCGGGCACAACACATTGACGCGCCTGGCCGTTGCGTTCTAACAGGTGAATCAGGGCGGTGGACAGATCGTCTCCGGCTCGGCCGGCGATGGTGTCGAGGGCGGCCGACAGCGCAGTAGCCACGATGTGCTGGACTCGGTCGGCGGTGAAGCGCCGCTGCCACTGGCCGCCCCAAATGGTGGCCGCCAACAGGTCGTCGTCGGTGACACCTGCGGTGCGGTAGACCCGGTCGAGGATGGCGCGCGCATCGCAGACCACCGTGCGCAGGCGGGCGCCGCAGGCAGCGATCGCCGCCACGATGGCGTCGCGATCGGGGCGGTCGGCAGCAGCGATGGCGATGTCGGCGAAGTAGCCGGCGAGGTCATCGACGAGCCGGCCACGGCTGTCTTGGCCGAGGTCGCGGATCGCCGCGGCCGGGGTGAACACAGGCAGGCCATCGACGATGTCGACGTCGTCCCACGACAACGCTGTCGAGCGGCCCAGATAGCGCGCGGTTGTGGTCGTACGTGGGCCGTTTCTGCGCTCCTTGGTGATCGCGAGCTGCGGCAGCCCCTCACCGGGCTGGCCGAGGCCATGGATGGCCACGGCGGTCGTGCCGGTGACCACACAGTCAGGACGGGGCGCCGCTAACCGTTGAGCAGGGGTCGAATCCCGCACGGCCGCTACCCAGGCCAGCTGCGCAGCGGCAAGGACGCCCTCACCGGGATGGTCGGCCTCGCGCATCACTCCGTTGGCGACCGGAACCACCAGGCCCGCGTCGCGCAGCTTCACGTGATCGCTGCGGGTCACGCCCTGCTGCTGGAGCTGGACGCTGGTGATCAGTCCCCACTGGGCCGTCCGCAGCGACGCGGTATCGGCCCATTTGCCAGCCAGCAGCGGGGGCAGGGGAGACGATGGGGCGTCCAGGCGGACACCGGTGGCCGCGATCGCGGCGACGATGGCGGCACGATCGGGGCGGCCGGCCGCGGCCCCGGCGACAGCAGTGAAGTAGTCGGCCAGGTCGTCGGCGAACCGAGCGCCACCGTGCGCGGCGAGATCGCGGATCGCCGCGGCTGGGGTGAAGACGGGCAGTCCGTCGAGGACCGCCACGTCATCCCACGATAGATCCGCTCGGCGAGGAACGATCGCGTAGGTGGCGGTCTGCCGGTGCTGGAAGCGCCCGGTGACTGCCAGCTGCGGCAGCGTCTCGACTGGGGGATCGGCGAGTCCATGCAGGGCCAGCGCGGTGTACGCGGTGACCACATAGTCTGGCCGCTCGGCCGAGAGCCGTTCCTCCGGAGCCGAACCCGGCGCTGCCGACACCCAGGCCAGCTGGGCTGCGGCCAGCAGGTCGTCCGCCGGCGGGCGGGATTCGCGCATCACACCTCTGGCCACCGACACCAGCAATCCGTTGCGCCGGAGCAAAAGCTGACTCGACCCGCTCACACCGAGGCGCTGCAATTGGGCGCTGGTGATCAGGCCCCACTGCTGGGCACGCAACGGTGCAGAATCAGCCCATCTCCGAGCCAACACCGACGATTGCGCAACCACCGGGAAAGGATAGGTCACGCCGAGCCGATGACAGATGTCAGCGCCAGCCGTGGACTCAGCAGAACTCGAGAGCAACCAGCTGCCACCGATAGGCGACACGGCCCAGAGTGGATCGGCTGTCCGGCCGCGCGGCGGCACGTATCCGACATGGTCTTCGCTCGACGCGGGCGGCGAATGGCCGCACCTGGCCGTCCGTGGTGACGGAACCGAAGATCTCGGCGCCGCAGGGGTCACACAGCTGTACATGCAGTCGATGCACCGATGGCCCGATCGAGGACTTCTGGGTCCTATTTGCCGTCGCGGCAACCGTCTTCGCGATGTGGAAGGCGTCGTGACGGACCAGCACCGCGATCTGGTCCGCGACCGTTGGAGCGACCGTCTCGCCAAGACGAGACGGTCCTCGATGGCGTCCGATCATTTCGCACACCAGCTGCATGACAGCAACCGAGAAACGGTGGGCCTCCCTCGCGGCTGACGACATCGCCAGTGACGCATTGCCCCTGTGCGCGAGCGGGTCTCGCACTCGGACGGTGCCGCTCGGGGCCGCTGCGCGCACGGACGTGTGCGCAGAGGCCGACCGCACTCGGGGGTGCGGCAGGAATATCCCTGTCGGTGACGCGCGAATCAATGGCTGCACGGTGATGAGTTGCAGCAAGGACCCCGCCCGGTTCCCAGCCGGTGTGTTCCGTCGTCGGCGACCCCGGCGGTATGTGACCGATCGGCGCCGCGGCGATCCGGTGCCTTCCCTTCGCGGTCTCGACCGGTACAGTCCCGCAGCAAGCAAGCAGATCGTGAGCCTCACGACCAGCCCAGGGGGAGACAGAGTTATGGCTAGCCGTCAGCGTTTCGTGGTGCCACTGCTGGTGGCATCGTGGGTCGGCCTCGTAGTAGCCGGATGTTCGGAATCCGATGCCTCCGAAGCCGCGGATACGCGGCCGGAGTTGTCCAAGATTGACATCCCCTACGCCGAACTCAGCGTCACCGTCAATGGCCAACCACTCCCGGGCATCGACCCGGCTGAGTTCATGTGCTACCGACAGAGCGATTCCATCAGCATCACCGGACAGGACCCCACCGACGGGCAGCCCGGGCTCATTGCCGATCTCCAGCCAGGCAATCCACCGAAACTCGTGAGGGTGTCGTTCGGACTCGATGGGGTCCTGTACACCGCCAAGCAGGGCAAAGGATCGGTCGAAGACGTCGACGAAGACGGTTCCCGAATTACGGTTCGCGGGACCGCGGAAAGCTGGGATCTTGCCGTACCTATCACTAAGCAATTCGAGTTCTCGGCAACCTGCAACTGACACCGCACAAGCCTTGGATCGCCGGGTCGCCCGCTGTCGTGGGCAGTGATCGACTCCGCGGGCATCACCCAGCTTCCCGGCGGTCAGTGATCAGCTCGACGTAACACCTGAGGAGCTCAGTTCCACCGACGCCGTGGGCCAGGCATGTCCGGCTGATCGGTCGGTCTGAGCGGAACATCACGGCAGCCCAGATGCATCAGACCCTCCGAACAGCCAGCCGATCCGCGGCGGCTCCGGACGGTAAGGATTCGCGATGCCAGGCTGCGTTCCCGCGCTACCCACGCAGGGAAAAGTCGACCGCCGATCGACAGGCCCGATGTGACAGCGCCGTCGAGGCGAGAGCGCGTCTACCAGCGCCTCGCCGCCGACCTCGCCCACGCCGCTTCTTCGCCACACTCGCGTGGACACCTCGGCGTAGCCGGCAGGCGGCGGATGTCCTGTCCCACGTGCGTTCTCGTGGACTGGTTGCGCCATATCGAGGAACGATCCGGGTTCACCGACAGCAGCGAGGTCGATCAACTCCGGATCGATCTCTGCCGGTCGTTGGCCAGCACCGGCACCCGCGATTGCGGCGCCGCTGAGGTTCTCATCGACCAGTTCTACCTTCAGCCACCAGCGAGCGCTGAGGCCTTGACCGAAGCGGCGCAAGCGCTGCGGGAGTTGGCATCCCGCGACCATCGCGACGACCTATCGAGACTCGCAGCAGACCGCGGATTGGGTGCCTGTCGATCGGGGATCCTCGAGTGCCTGACCGAGCATGGCCAGCGAGAGGATGTGCATCTCGTTGCTGACCAGATCGGGGACCCGAGCGTGCGGGCCACAGCGATAGCCTGCCTCCGACGGTTCCGTCCGACCCCAGTCCATCTCATCGACACGGTCGAGGCCTACTTCTACGACCCCGACAGCGCTGTCCGCGAGCAAGCATCCCGGACCGTGGCAGTCCTCTACGCCGCGATGTTCGCGGCGAACAGCGGCGCAATCTGAGTCCCCGGGGCACCGTCGCGAGGCCCCTGTCCAACGGCCCGACACGCCGGCCCGCCACGCCCTCTCAGTAGGTCGTGACGATCCAGGTGCGGGGGCGAAGATCTGCGGCGGCGATCCCACCGCTGCATCAGCGGCGAGGGTTGTCAGGCGCAGACGTCACGGGTCAGTCCTGGTCGAAATAGGTCTCCATCGCCTCGATCATCCGATCCTCGTAGGCCTCCTGGTTGATGAAACGCGCCTCGAAACCCTCTTCGGTGTAGCTGCCCTGGGCGGCCTGCTCCCCGAGAGAGATGATGCGTGCGGTGCGCTCGTCGTCGTCGAGGAGGGATTCGAGCTTCTCGCGCAGACGTTGAAGAGCGTCTTCTTCGGAATCTGCTGTCACAGACCAGTTTTCTCCGCCATACCGGCCCGTCCAGACACCGTTGTCGTCCTCGGTGAGGATGGCACGTTGGGTCACGTGCAACCGTGGTCGCGCATCCACCGATTCACCTCCCGCGGTGGGAACGGCGGGGGTGCATACGGTTCCGGACTTCCCTTCCGGTCACACCCCCGCCTACCCGTACAAACTACACGACCATCGAACACCCATTCGACCCGTGGGGTTAAACTGTGAGCATGTTCGATCGCTGGCCCGACACCCGAACACTACGCGTGGTCGACCCGCCCAGGCCCGTGCTGATCGACATGGCGATCGCTGACCCGTCCTGCGGACGGTCGTATGCCGCCGGTGGGGGAGTGTCGCTGCGGGTGCGTGCCTCCGGTGCCCGTATCGAACCGACCATGCCCGCGCTCCTCATGGCGTGGTTGCAGGTCTCTTCTCTGCACTAAGTCAAGGCTGGTGGTCGTATGGGACGACCGACGAGCATCGACATGGGTTTCGAAAAGTTGGTTCGGTCCATCCTAGAGGACGTGCGAGATGGTGTGAGCGTGACGACCTACCGGGACTACCTGTGGATCACGGACGATGAGTTTGCTGGCCGGGGCGTTCGATACGTGGAAATATGGAGACCACCCGTCCGCGCCTACGTCACAGCTGAGGCGGCTATGCACTGGACCGAGCGGCTCTAGGTTCGATCAGATCGATCTTGCGTCTGGCGCGTCCACGATGTCGATCTTCTGTGTTAGCAGCCCATCGAGCAGCGACGCCTTGACAGCGCGGAGCCGTTTGGCCTCAGACCGGAGGCTCGCCACCGCTGCTGTGAGTGGCTCCAGCTCCTCGACAATGGCTTGCTGGCTTTCGAGGCTGGGCAGCCGCATACGCATGGCCTTGGCCCGGGTGGACCCGATGTGAAGGATGTTGACGCCCGGTGGGCAAGCGTCGCGGAAGGCACCCGACTCATATGCCCATAGACACCAGTGCCGGACGAACTGGGGCGTGGTGACGCCGTTTCTAGCCCTGTACCGCAATAGCGTGTTTTGGAAGCACACAGGGCCGTCGAGCTCGCCGTTCCAAGCGGCGGGCATGCCGACGGCGCCCGCGCCGGCGCTGCCTTCTGACACTAGGACATCGCCGATCTCGAGCTTGAGCCGGTCGCGCTCCTTGTCGTTGAAGTCCATCTCCATGACGTCGTCGAGTCGCAGTTCGTCGTGCCCGACGTTCGCTGAGCGCAGATACTTGGTCATAGACGGTCCGGTGGCGCGCTCGGGTGATCGCTGGCGGCCGAGTCGTATGTCAAATGCGTTCTCGGCCTTGGCCTCCGGCTGGTCGGGGTCGTTTGTGAGTGCCTCGCGCCGGATGAGCAGCAGACTAGCGATGGCGGCGGCCTCTCTTTCAGTTGCCACCAGCGCAGCGTCGACGGCGGCGACGATCTCGACGACTTTCCTCTGGGTGTCAAGCGGTGGCAGAACGGCGGGTAGGTCCAGGAAATCCGGCACTTTGAGTCTGTTGCGGCTGATCGCGGTGGCACCGTCCGATCTCTCCAGTGCCCTCTGGGCGAAGATCGGTGAACTGCAGTAGAGCGCGAGATACTCTGCGGTGGCCAGCTCGGGATCGACGTCGAACTGGGGGAACTCGTCGGAAGCAATAACGTCGGCGAACTCATCAGTGACGACGGCGAAAGACTGCTTCCAGGCGAACAGGCGACTGTAGATGAGGGCGCCGGGCTTTAGTGCGTAGTAGGACTCGCCCTTGATGTCCGACCGCCTGGCGGGCTTGGCGAACAGGCCCATCCCGTACCAGCGGATGCCGACAGTCGCAACCTCGTCGGCGGGTTCGTGCACGGCCAGCATCGGCTCGTGGAGCGTGACGACTTCACGTAGGGCCCTGCTGGTCCAGTCTTCCTTAGGCATCAAACCCTCCGATACCGGCGCGGGTGAGCACCTCGGACATCTTGGCCACCGCTTCCTCGCGCAACGCGCGGGCCTCCTGATAGTCGGCGACGGCCGTCTCCCAGTCGTGCTCCTCGGTCTTGGGCCAGGGGTTTTGACGCACGCCACGGCAGTTGAGCTTCCCCTTATCGTCGTAGATAGGCGAGCGCCAGGAGCGTGCTGTTACATCTTCGGCTCGGTCTCGGATCGCTCTCTCAGCTGCTTCTGCGATGGCCGGCCATCGCCCGGTGTCGCGACGCCCAGCCCCGGAGCGGACCTGGTGGCCGTCATCCTCCATGTCCAGGAACGTGACTAGCGAGCTCGGGTCGTGACCGTTGTTGTCCTTCGTGAACCCGAAGATAGACGTCTTGACCCCGCGCTGCTGCTCGAAGAACAGCTGCTGAGGCATGTCGATAACGAAGTCCAAGCTGGCGCGCTCCAGGATCTCGGCAGCCGCCTTGTGATCCTTGGAAAGGGTGTTGACGGGCATGATTATGACGAGGCGGCCGCCCTCTTCCAGGTATTCGATCGCCGACATCGTGAAGTTGATGGGATTGTCCTGCTCATAGGGAGGATTGATGATGCACTTAGACGGTCCCAGGCTGGCAATGTAGTCACGGAAGTCCTCGTCGGCTTCAGCGATGTCGAAGGACTTGCCGCGGGTGACCAACGAGTCACGGAAGATAAGGTTCGACCGCCCGTCTCCGTGTAGAAACATGTTGCTGCACGCCAACGCGAACAGCACAGGGTCGAGTTCGATGCCGACGAGCTGCTGGTTGTGGATCTTCTCGATCCGCCCCCTTGCCCCCTTGGCCTTGGCCACCAACTGCTCCATTGCCTCCATGAGGAAGCCGCCCGAGCCCATGCAAGTATCGAGCACGACATCGTCGCGGCTCAGCTCAGCGAGGTCGACCATGAACTTTTTGATGTGGTCGGGCGTCAGGATGATGTTCTTGTTGTCCATCTTGCCGGCGCGCGAAAGGAAGATTTTGTAGGCGCGTCCGAGAACGTCGTGCTTGGTCAAGTCCTTGGACGGCTGGTGCACGTGCTCATCGATGTCTGTGATGATCGCCTTGTACTCCGTGAGCGGGATGTCGATGGTCTTGACGAAGGCGAAGCGGTCCTCCCAGTCGATCATCTTGGACTCGGAGTTCACCTTCTTCTGAAGCTGTCGCGTGACCGCCTCGACAATCTCGTCGTTGAGGTAGCGGGCTTTAACCATACGAGGGTCCTCAGGCGGTACCTGCGATCTGTAGACGCCGCGGAACTTCGAGTCGTCGAGTGCAATCATCAACGCGGAAAAGAACAGCGACCTGTCGGTGTCGCGCACCCGCGAGTCCTTGTGGAATCGCTCGTTGAGGTTCACCAAGAACCGGCGCAGTTCGGCGTCGGACAGCGGATCGCCGTGGGCGAGGACGTTGTAGTGCCGAGAGAGCGTCTTAAGGTCGATCAGGCCGTGGAGCCCATCGATCTCCTCAATGAGGTCGGTGTCGCCCTTACGGAAGAAATAGGTCACCTTGAGGGACCGCTTCGTCTGACCGGAGACCGCGATTCCGATGATGTCGGCGCGTGGGACCGCGTTGTTGGCCATGTAGCTGCGAATGTCCGCCTCGGCGGCCGCATGATTGGTCTTCAGCCCAGGAGCTCCGGACTTGGCCTCGACGACGATGAGCCAGCCGCCGGCCATCTCTTTGAAGAAGTCGGGGTGGCCTGCGACATCGGTAGAGTCGGCACGTTTGGACTGGAAGCCGAAATCTTTGGGGATGTCGTGCTTTTCGACGAACGTGTCAGTTCCGTGAAAGGCTCGGAACAGGTTCTCGGTTTTACTCTCGGCCACTCGTCGATCGTAGGGCGCTCCGCGTTGGGGGTGATGCACTGGGCCGACGCCACAAACTTGGTTCGCAAGCGTGATCGAGGGCGCTTCAACGAGCTCTTGACGTTTCCGCTCAGCATCCACGCGTGACGTCGCGGTCTCGGGGTTGCCGACCGTCGGGAGGTACCACAGCTACCTAGTCGCGCCGGGATGGTCTGCTCACGGCTGGAAGCCCTAGGTCGGTGTGTCGCTTGAGTCGGCGTTGTACCTCGGTCCTCTTGCCGCGCAGGAACGACAGGGTGAGGTCGATCCCTTCGATTTCGCCGAGCCAGTTCTCGGTGCGGGCCAGGTCGCGGCGCGTGATGAGATCGCGCTCGATGTCGTCGAGGCGTGGGAGCATCTTGGGGTCGACGTGGAGCATCGGGCACCGGATGCAAGCGTGTTCGTGACTGCAGGGCGTGGCGTAGGGACGGCCGCAGCCGCCGAGTTCGACTTTGCGTTTGTCGAAGTGCGCCTCGAACTCGGCCCACTCGGCGGCGGTGACGGGTGTGTATTCCTCTGGTGGGCGGAGTGCGCGCCGGCGTTGTAGGTGGGCTTGGTAGTGGCGGGTGACGTCTTCGTTGAACACAGCGACGTAGCCGCGGGTGGTTTCGAGGTCGAGGTGGCCGAGGAGGGCGGCGCCGATGTGGATGGGTAGGCCGTTGTTCACTAGTTCGGTTGCGAACAGTCGGCGGAAGTCGTGGGGTCGGAAGTGGATTCCCTCGAAGCGGGGGTCGGTGGTGGCGATGTCGGCGCAGACGTTGCGCAGGTGTGTGCCGATCGCGCCGGTGGTCATCACTTCGATGCGTTGGCCTATGCGGCGTTGGAACAGGAACGGCTGCGGGTCGCTGGTGATGCGTTCGTAGTCATCGTACCGGGTGGCCAGCGGCACCGCGGCTCGACCAGCGGTGATGCGGCGGATGATGCAGGCGATGACGTGGAACAGTTCCGCGGACATGGGGATCACTCGTTCGCGGTCAGTCTTGGACGGTGCCACTACCAGCAGTGCGATGACTTCACCGTTGGGTCGTCGGTACTGGCGCACGCTCAGCTGGGACAGTTCGGTCAATTCTTCGATGCGTAGTCCGCTGTGCCGCAGGGTTTCTACGATGGCCCACCCCCAGAACGCGGCGTCTTCCTGTCGAGTGACATCGATGCCTTTGTCGGCCTGGTGGTCGTGCACCCGGACTCGTGGCGCGGCGCCTTGGGCGGCTAGGCGGCGGTCTTCACGGGAATAGATGCGAGTGTAGGTCCGGTCGCCGACGGTGAACTGTTGCTGGTCCTCGACAGCGGTGGCGGTGTCGAGGAGGGTGCGCCACGTCTCGTACCGGGTTGCGACGGCGTCGATGAGTGCCGGTAGCAGCGGTTGCAGGGTGCGGATGGTGGCGTGGGTTCGTTCGCGGACGCGGTGTCTGTGGTTCATCAGCATGCGGATGTCGCTGCGTGGGACGGGGCAGGGCGCGGCCCACCGCGCCCACCTTTCGGGTTCGTGAGTGGCCCACAGGTTGATGTCGAAGTACATGGTCCGCACCGCGCCGAGGACAGTTGCCTGGTCGGTGCGCGGGCTGCCGTCATCGCAGACCATGATGTGTTCTCGCCACCGGGCATAGAGCTCTTGGGAGATGCGAAGGTCGGTTTGTCCGGGGTTGAGCTGTTCGATCGCCAGCCAGAACAGCTTCGTGATGAGGTGTGCCTGTCGTGCCAGCGAGGCGTAGTCGATCTCGGCGCCGCGGCGATCGAGGTAGTCGATGAGGAGATGCCGTACCGGCTGGCTGGCGACCGGATACTGGTCAACCATCTGTGTGGTTGTCAGCTGCGGTGCCCGGAGGGCGCCCCGCAGCGTGGGTGGTGCTGAGGCTCGGAAGTGCCCGCATCCGTGCAGGACCTGCCAGGCCAGGTGTCCGACGTACTTGCCGAGGTGTTCACCGTTGCGATCGGTCAGTGCGCGTGTGCGGACTGCGTAGTCCATGAATGCTTCGGGTGTGAGATCGGCGATCGGGATGCCTTGGTAGGTCAGCGCGGTGCACACGTCGAAGATCGCCCACCGTTTGAACTTGTCGCCGGCATCGGTCTCGTTGACGGCGGTGATAAAGCGCTGCAGCTCGGGATCGCCTTCGGCTTGGGCGAACTCGTGGGAGTAACGCATCAGTTTGTTGACCCGAAAGGCTTGCAACGTCGGGCGGATCACGCGCAGCGCGAACAGCGCTTCAAGGCCCTGCGCGAACTCGGCGCGGGCAGTCGTTGCGCCTGTGGGGGAGGCATCGCCGGCGGGCAACAGTCGAGTGTTGAGTTCGCATGCGTCCCAGCGTTGTTGCCACGTTTCGCCGGGATGGCTGCGCAGGTAGTCACCGATCTTGTCCAGCCCGCGGTTACGGCTGCGCCGCCGATGGACTGGCTCGGGCCACACGCTGGTAGCGAGGGCAACAATCGTCGACATGGGGGCCGCTGACAGGTCGCCGTAGCGGTGCACTGCCCGCGGCGCGGCGGCTTGCGCGATGATCGTGGGTCTGGTGTACCGGGTGGGTGGCGCTGCGTGGTCGGGCTGGCGGGGTATCCGGGCACGTTCGCTGGCTCTATTCACCGAACACCGTCGCGATGTCGTCGGCGTCGTACCCGGGGCTGTAGGTGGGTTCGGGGTGGGAACGGGTGAAGTGTTCCTGGAGTTTGTCGTGTAGTTCTTCAATGCGTGGTTGTAGGTATTGCTCGGTCGCTGACAGGTGCCGGTGGCGCAGGATGGTCTGTACCTCAGGAAGCGTCAGACTGGGGTCGTTGACCATTCGTGTGGCAGCGGTGTGCCGTAGGTCGTGCAGAGTCCAGTTCGTGCCGAGTACGGCGTTGGCGCGCTGCATGATTCGCCGCATCGCCCAGTACGTCAGCGGCCGGGGATCACCACGAAGGGTCCGCCACACCGGTTCGGCGGGTCCTGGTGTTCCGCACTGTCGGAGATACCGGGCCAGGTAGGTGAACGCCTCGGGGGAGCCCGGTACTGCGGCCAGTTCGCGGCTGCCCTTGGACACCACCCATAGCTTCTTGTTCGCCCAGTCCACGTCTGCTCCAGTGACGCCCAACAGTTCGCTGGCCCTGGCGCCCGAGGAGACGTAGAAGGCCAGCAGCGCACGGTCACGGTCGTGAGACATCGTCGTGAACAGCTCGTCCCACAGGCCATCTGGGATCGATCGAGGAACGCGACGTGGGCACCGTTGGCGCAGCGGTCCTCGCCGCTGCGGCGCATCAGGTTCGAGTGGACTGTGGTGGCGGGTCATCCGGCGTCGCGCGGCAGACGCAGGAACCGGGTTAAGTAGCGGACCGCGTCCGTATAGGAGGTGGAACTCGTAGAACCCGGAGACAACGGTCAGTGCATGGTTGATTGTCGACGGCGCATATCCTCGGGCCAGCAGCGGCTTTCCGGTGCGCAGGTTCACAGTTCCGGGTTGCGGCGCCGATTGGTCGCTGCGTCGGCGTTGCGGATTCGGTGTGATCCGCAGCCAACCCACCAGAAGTTCGACGTCGGAGGTGGTGGCGCGATCCCAGTCGACGTTGACCACCGCCAGAATCCTCCACCAGCGAAGCAGGTCGTGGGCATACGATCGCACCGTCAAGGGGCTCATATCGGACAGCGTCAGACTCGTTAGGTAGTCCACGATCGGTGCGATCTCCTCTCCGTTGATCGTCACCACGTACGGCGGAATCCTAGGAGGTAGACGCCGGCTTACCTCGCCGACTGCGGGCACGTCGACCTCCCCTTCGAGCACCCTGCGTCTCAGATCGTCCATCAACTGCCTCCGCCACGGGCTTGGTACACGTTTGGTGCAGTTAACAGGACAAATGGTCTGTGGCGCGGTATTTGTCAGATGCCGGTCGAAAGCGCCAACCACGTGTCGTCGGCCGTCATCACGATGTGGGTGCCGCCCGAGGCGCTGCAACCGCGAGAGGACGCCGCCGAGCGATGACCGAGAACAACGATGCCGGGGCCGGGCCCACGAATCGCGTCGCACCCACACGCGGCCGCGTCGCAGTGGGGGAGTTGACGTTGATCGTGCGGCCGCCCGGTAGGCCGGCCGGTGTTCGGGTCTACACCGACGACGAAGCCACCGAGGCCCAGGCGTACGCCGATGAGGTCGGCGGACCGGTCGAACGACTCGGAGAAGCCACGAGTTGACTCCGCTGGCGCTGCGCTGCCGCCCTCCCCGGCGGGTCAGTTGCCACAGGGCCATCGTGGTTGCGTTGTGCGGGTGGGTGAGTCGATGCCCGAGTAGTCAGGGCTGGGTGTCGTGTTCGGGCCAGATCACCTCGTCCGGGGTTTTGTCGGTGCGCAAGCCTTTCCACGAGGGATGTCGCAGCCGGCGGGTGAGTTCGCGGTACTCGATGGTGCCGATCAACACCGGTCGCACCCACCGCACGTTTCTGATCCTGGTGGGGGAGTGCTCGGTGGTGAACGGGTGCTCGGGGCGCGCTATCGCCGCGAGTTGTTCGGCGATCTCGCGGCGGTGCCGTTGGGTGAACCCGGTACCGACCTCGCCGAGGTAGACCAATTCGCCCGAGGGCCGGTAGCCGCCGACCAGCAGCGACCGCACCATGGTCGGGCCGCCGGTCCACCCGCACACGATCACTTCGGCGCTGAGCCGCAACGGGACCTTGACCCATGCCGGGGATCGCTGCCCCCGCACGTATCTCGACGTTGCTCGCTTGGCGACCACGCCCTCCAGGCCGAACGTCGTCGCGAGCTCGAGCATCGGTTCGGCGGAGCTGTCAGGCCAGTACGGGGTGACCTGCACCGCGCCGGTGCTGGTGAGCGAGGTGTCGAGCAGTTCGCGGCGCGCGAGGTAGGGCAGCGGTGCGACGTCGGAGCCGTCGAGCTCCAGGACGTCGAACAGGTAGAACGCCGCCGGAACGTCGGTGAGGAGCCGCCGGCCCGGCCGCGGGGTGTGCATGCGTCGTTGCAGAAGCGAGAACGACGGCCGTCCGGCGGCGTCGAGAGCCACGATCTCGCCGTCGACCACGACGTCGCGGCCGCCACTGGCGTTCACCAGGGCGGCCGTGATCTCCGGGTAGGTCGAGGTGATCGGGCTGAGGTTGCGGCTCAGCAGCAACACCTCACCGCTGGCGACTCGGGCGACACAGCGCTGGCCACTGGAGTGCAGGCGGGTTCTGAGTCGCACCGCGGGGGACCATGCTCAGGTTGTTCCTGGTCTCGGGCGCCTTCGGTGGTGCCGTGCGAGCACCGGGAATATGGCGATTACTGCGAGATTCTGACAGTTATGAACATATAGTGCGAACTTATGGCAGATTTCCAAACCCGCCGAGCGGCTGCGGTTGCAGCCGAGGCGCCAGGATCTGTCGTACCCAGTGGGTTGGCGGACATCGAGGTGATCCAAGCTGCGCGTTCCGACGCGGCTGATCTTGTCGATGAGTCGGCGTTCTTCGTGGAGACAATTGCGGAGTACGGCTGGGCGCGCGACGTCTCAGGACTGGCGCCCTCGACATTGCAGTCCTTGGTCAGGCCGGTCTTGGAGGTTTGCGACCATTATGGCTGTGTGCCTTGGCGTTTGACGTCTAGGCAGTTCGATCAGTACTTCTCTGGGCCGGGTAAACGCCACCACTCGACGATGCGGAAGAAGGCTAGTCAGGTCGACACGTACTACGCCTTCCTCGAACAACGATATGGCGGCGAGATCGCACGCAGATTCGGCGTGACGGTGCGCTCGCCGGTCGACCCGTTCAACCGCCCCCGGCACCGCGGCGACTTCGCGCTACGCATCCCTCCCTCCCAGCGGGCGATGACTGAGTTCTTCGCAGCGTGGCGAGCTGATCTGGTCGAGTCCCGCAAGTACCCGGTCGCGGTGCGCGACTACGTCATGGCCAAGATTGCGTACTTATCGGGGGTCCGAGCGAAGGAGCTGTGCGCGGTCAAGATCGGTGACGTGCACTGGGAGCGAGGGCACTGGGGCCGGTTTATCGTGACCGGCAAAGGTGCGCGCGGTTCGGGCCCGCGGCAGCGTGAGGCATTCCTCTTCGCGGAGGGACGAGAGCTGCTCTGGTGGTACATCGAGAACATACGCGGCCAGTTCTGCGACGACGCCTCCAACGACGCGGCCCCGCTGTGGCCTTCGGAACGGCTGCCGACCGCGGTCGCGGCGTTGAACGTGGCCACAGCATCGCCAATCCGTCCCGAGACTTTCCGCAAGGCACTCAAACGCGCATCGAGAGTGTATCTCCCCGGCCCCGTTGATGAGCTGTTTCCTCACCTCCTGCGCCACGCCTGCGCGACGCACAACTACCAGAACGGTATGCCGCTATGGGATGTGCAGCGGCTGCTCGGGCACCAATGGCCGAGCACCACGGTGGGTTATCTGGCATCTACGAGTGCCGATCCGGAGCACGCTGTGTTGACCTCCACGCAGCGAGCGGTTCGACGTCTGGGAATCGAGGGTTAGATGAAGTGGAATCTGAGAATGGTTGCCGCGCAACGGGACATTTGGAGGCCGACGCAACTACTGAAGGCGTTCGAAGACGTGGGCTTTGAGCCATCACTGAGCAAAGTCGTGGCACTGTGGTCCAAGTCGCCGGTCACGATCCGTCTCGACGATCTTGACAAGATCTGCGCCGCACTCGACTGCACCGTCGATGAGCTCATGGGGGGTGTCAGATGGTCTGTGTAAGTCCAGTGCTCATCAGTGAGAGGACAATCTATGAGCATGGCGTTAGACGATAAGCAGCACGACGACGGTCAGCAGCTGCCTGAGTTGGCTGAGCCGCGTTCGA
>NZ_JAFFZF010000064.1:0-17321 GCF_016924115.1 Gordonia sp. BP-119 | reverse complement strand
CGCGATCCACCGCATCGCGCTGACCCAGGCACGCATGCCCGACACCCTCGGCCACGCCTATTACGAGAAGAAGAAGGCCGAAAACAAGACCCCTCGCGAGGCGATGCGCTGCCTCAAACGCCGCCTCACCCGCGTCGTCTACAACCACCTCACCACCGACCACCACGCCCGCACCCGCAAAGCCGACAACCCAACACCCGCCGCCGCTTGACATAGGAGCTATGAGCCGGCACCGAGCGCAGCCGCCGGGCCGACCAAGCGACGAAGGAGCGCGTCGAGTCGAAGCCACTCGACAACCCGCGCCCCCACCGCTGGTTGAGCCGGCACCGAGCGGAGCGAGGCGCCGAGTCGAAGCCACTCGGCGACCCGAGCACACGAGGTGACCTCGACGGACGCAGCGACCTCCCTACGCTCGGTCGACGCAGCTCGGCCGGCTGACGGTCCAGCTGCGGTCAGCGGTAGTGGATGTCGACCGTGGCTCGGCTCAGCAGGACGTCATCGTAGGAGGTCATCGTCGCCTCGAAGGACGAGATGCGGCGGCCGAGTTTGATCGGCGTCACCTCGACCACCACTTCACTGCCGTCGACAGCAGGTGAACGGTAGAAACCGATCGCCATGTCCCCGATCGAGTACTCCTGCCCGGCCCCGGCATGCAGATGCCCGGCGAACGATGCCGCCTGGCCGGCGATGGTGGCGATGACGCCGCCGTGCATGGTGCCGAACATGTTGCCCATCCACGGTTCGGTGGCGCTGCGAAAGCGGATGCCGGACTCGCGGTCGGTGGTGCCGTCGATCACCTCGACGCGGCCGTTGAGCATGTCGGTGAGCGGGCCGGGTTCCCGCATCTTCGACGCGATCTCCTCGACCACGGCCCGCCCGGACAGCGCGGCGGGTATGGGCTCGGGCAGGACGGACCCGTCATCGTCGCTGCATCGCGGTGTCGCGACACCGATCTCGGCGGACGGGGTGGCGCCGGTCGGGGCACGCCGACCCGGACGTTGCGCGCGGTCCCGACGCAGCACAGGTCCCCGGTACCGGTGCGGATCTCGACCGACGTCGAGCCCCAGGCGTCGTCGTGCATGACCACCTCGGCCCGTGCGGCGACCAGGTCGCCCACTTCTGCGCGGCCGTGCGTGGACATCGTCAGGCGTGCCTGGAGGGTCGCCGCGGCGGGGTCGTCGTGGATGCGATGGAACGGGATACCACCGCAGTGATCGAACAGCACGGCGAGCGCCGGCAGCTCGATCACGCCCCGATGGTCGGCGAACCGCGGGCACAGCCGCTGCGAGGCCCGCACCCCCGACTCCGACACCGAGATGTCGCCGAGGTGGAACGCGGACAGGGGATCGTGCGGCTGGCTCATGAAATCTCTTGTATCAGCGATGTACCGCCGATCTCACAGTGGAGAGTCCAATCTCACTCCCGTAGTCTGGGTGCGTACGTGTCCAGAGTGACGGGAGAGACAGATGCGACGCACAACTGTGGCGACGATCGGGGCGATTGCGGCAGTGGGAGCGTTCGGCGTAGGAGCAGGCACCGCCTCCGCCGCACCCGCGGAACGACCCCTCAGCGTGAAGCAGGTCCCCAACGCCGGCGTCACCGTCGGCGCCAGCGGCATCACGGGCGGTTTCGTGGCGGGCATCCTCGCCTCGGCCACCGAACCCGGGGTCACGCTGATCACGCTCAACACGACGCCCACCGAGTCCTGCGCCACCAACCTGAAGGATGCGCGCGTCGGGATCACCTGGAAGAACACCTCGACCGGGGCGTCCGGCGACGAGGTCTTCGCCGCATGTGCGGACGGACGTCCGTCCGACGGGGTCGCCGTTGCGACCGGAGCGGGATCGGTCGAGTTCACCACGACGATCCTCGGCCAGGGCGACCAGACCTTCACGGTCGTCCCGGGCAGCGGATCGTTCACGCGCTGACGCCGAGCCGACCACAATACACTCCGCTGAGCGGGAGGGCGCGAGCCACCCACCCTGCTCCCTGATCTGAAAGAAGCCCGTAACCCGTGCTCCCTGAGGTGTGAGGAGCGCAAGCGACGAGCCTCGAAGGGCCGGCGAGACACGTTGTTACACCCTTCGTGGCTCGCTTCGCTCGCACCTCAGGGAGCATGGAGATCAGACGCTCACGAGTGTTCTTTCAAAGGTCACGGCGACCCCCTCCGGTACCGCAGTAGACAATCTCGCAAATCTGTATACACGTGCGGTGAACACGTTCTAGATTTGCCGCATGGCCGAGACAGTCACCCAGCTCCTGCAGGCACGCGCCGACGACGACAACCTCGCGATCACCTACGAGGGTCGGCAATGGACGTGGCGCGAGTACATTCGCAACGCCGAACGCGCCGCGTCGGCGATTCTCGGCATCGCCGACACCGAGCGTCCGCTACATGTGGGCGTGCTGCTCGGAAACACGCCGGACATGCTGATCGCCCTGGCCGCCGGCGCGCTGGGCGGTTACGTGACGGCGGGGATCAACAACACTCGCCGCGGTGAGGGTCTGGCGGCCGACATCGTGCGCGCGGACTGTCAGATCCTGCTCACCGACGCCGAGCACCGCCCTCTCCTCGATGGCTTGGAGCTACCCGGCGTGACGGTGCTGGACACCTCTACTCCGCAGTGGGCCGAGATGCTCTCCGGCGCCGCGGAGTTGACCCCGCATTCGGTACCCGGGGCGATGGACACGTTCATGCTGATCTTCACCTCGGGGACCAGTGGAAACCCCAAGCCGGTCCAGTTCGCGCACATGATGATGCCGTTCGCGGGTCCGGTGCTCGCCGACAAATACGACATCGGCCCCGGCGACGTCTGCTACCTGTCGATGCCCCTGTTCCACAGTGCCGCGCTCATGGGGGGTTACTGCGTCGCACTGTGCGGCGGTGCCGCGATCGCGCCCGCCAAGTTCTCCGCCTCGACCTTCCTGGCCGACATCCGCCGCTACAACGCGACGTACATGAACTACGTGGGCAAACCGCTCGCCTACATCCTGGCCACCGAGGAGAGGCCCGACGACGCCGACAATCCGCTCCGGGTGGCGTTCGGCAACGAGGCCACCGACCGCGACATCGACGATTTCTCGCGCCGGTTCGGTTGCACCGTCTGGGACGGCTTCGGTTCCACCGAGCTGGCGATCATCATCACCCGTGAGCCCGGCACGCCGCACGGTTCGATCGGCAAGGGTTTCCCGAACGTCGCCGTGTACAACTCGTCGACACTGACCGAATGCCCGCGTGCCGAATTCGACTCCAGCGGAGCGCTTATCAATGCCGACGACGCGATCGGCGAGCTGGTGAACATCGAGGGCGGCGGGATGTTCATGGGCTACTACAACGATTCCGACGCCACCAGCGAGCGTCTCCGCCACGGGATGTACTGGTCGGGCGACCTCGCGTACAAGGACGCCGACGACTGGATCTACCTCGCCGGCCGGACCGGCGACTGGATGCGCGTCGACGGCGAGAACCTCGCCGCCGGACCGATCGAACGGGTGCTGTTGCGCGTTCCCGAGATCAATCGCGTTGCCGTGTATGCCGTTCCGGACGACCACGTCGGCGATGCGGTGATGGCCGCCGTTGTCCTGCAGGACGGCGTCGAGCTGACCCCGGAGTCCTTCGCCGAACAGCTTGCCGCACAGGCCGACCTGTCGCCGAAAGCGTGGCCGACGTATGTCCGGATCGAGGACGACCTGCCCACGACCGCAACGAACAAGATCCTCAAGCGCACCCTGAAATCCGAGGGAGCCGTCCCCGGCACGGGCACACTCTGGGTGCGCGAGCCGCGGTCCCGCGTGTATCGACAAGCCGTCGCCGCACAGGCATGACCTCGACCGCGGCCACCATACCGACACCGGAATCCGTCCCTCAGCAAACGCTTCCGGAGATCGGCTACTACGCACTCTCGCGCCATCCGGTCGATCCCGCCGAACTCGCCGACGAAGCGGGGCTCGCCGACCGCGCGGGCTTCGGTGCCGCCTTCGTCTCCGAGCGGTTCAACGTGAAGGACGCGGCCGTACTCGCGGGCGGTCTCGCGGCGGCGAGTCGCCGGATGGGCGTCGCCACGGCCGCGACCAACCACAACACCCGTCACCCCATCATCACCGCGTCCATGGCCGCCACGTTGTCGACCATGACGGGTGGTCGCTTCGCGCTCGGCCTAGGTCGTGGATTCGCCGCACAGTGGCAGGTTCTCGGGGTTCCCGATGTCACGAGCGCCCAGCTCACCGACGCCGCCTCGGTGTTGCGCACCCTTTGGCGCGGCGAGATGATCCTGGGCCACGACGGCCCGCTCGGCACCTACGACTACCTCAACCTCGGTGTCGCGGTTCCACCGGTCCCCATCCTGCTCGTGACGATGTCGCCCAACACCTTACGTCTTGCCGGGCGCATCGCCGACGGTGTCGTCCTGCACACGTTCTTCTCCGACGAGGCCACCATCGCCGCGGTCGAGACCGTCCGGGCGGCGGCCGCCGAGGCCGGTCGGGACCCCGCTTCGGTGCGCATCTGGTCGGTACTGGCCACCGTGCCCGACCATCTCGATGATGACGACCGGTTGCGACGTCTGTACGGCCGGCTCGCGACCTATCTCCAGGGGTATCCGGACGTCCTGATGCGTGCCAACGGATGGCGTGGGGATGATCTCGAACGAATCAGAGACAGTCCGGCTTTCGCCGGCGCCCGCGGACCCATCGACGCCACCGCCACGGCCGACGAACTGGCCCGGCTCGCCGAGGTCATCCCGGCGTCGTGGGTCGCCGACAGCGCGGTCGGCAGTGCCGAACAGTGCGCGGCCGCCGTGGCGCGCCAGTTCGACCTGGGAGTCGACTCGGTCATCATGCACGGCGCCGCGCCGTCGGAACTGTTGTCGGTGCTGACGGCGTACCGGTCGATACGACCCGCCTTGCCGGCTCTGCCAGTGAACCCGGGTTCGGTTGCGGGACCACCGGTTCAGTGACCGTCAGTCGGGCACGCCGGGTGGCACCGAGTTCAGCAACGCGCCCGCCTCGACCCGGAGCTGTTGACCGGTCACGTACCGGGCAGCATCGGACACCAGGTAGAGGACCGCCTCGGTGACATCCTCCGGCGCGAGCAGGTCCACCGGCATCGCGTGCAACGACGCGAAGACGTCCTTGACGTCGTCGTAGACCGGCTTCTCGAGATCGGGTCGGAACAGCCGGTAGATCTCGTCGTGATGCACCATCGCGGTGTCGACGTTGCCGGGATGAATCGCGTTGACGCGAATACCTTTCGGCGCCAGGTGCCGGGCGAGGTCGTTGACGAGTCGCGCCACCGCTCGTTTCGAGTGGCCGTAACCGCCTGCACCCGGCCCGGCCTGCGCGGACTCGAACGACGGCATGAACGCGGCCATCGAACCGATGCAGACGATCGATGCACCCGCTTCGAGGTGCGGCAGAGACAACTCGAGGGTGTTGATCACCCCACCGAGATTCACCGACACCGTGTTCAGCCAGGTGACCGAGGGACTCTCGGGCCCGAGCGGGCTGATACCGGCGTTGGCCACGACGATGTCGAGTCTGCCGAACTGCGCCACCGCGTCGTCGATCGCGGCCTGCAGGGCGTCCCGGCTGCGGACGTCGGCGATCTTCGCGATCACCCAACTGTCCGTCGCGTCGACCATCTTCGCGGTCTGCTGCAGGTCGTCCGGCGTGCTCATGGCGTAATTGACCGTCGTGATCTGATCGCAGATGTCGATGGCGATGATGTCGGCGCCCTGCTCGGCCATCCGCACGGCGTGGCTGCGCCCCTGACCCCGTGCCGCGCCCGTCACGAGTGCGACCTTCCCGTCGAGTCTGGTACTCACTCGCGCTCTCCTCGTCCCGGCGGCCACGAGTCCGGACGCCGCGTCTCCGCGCAGCCTAGCCGACGGCCATCCTTCGTGTGGCGGAATGGATTTGCTGTTCGCAAGGTCGCCCGGCGTGGCCGGCCTGCACAGCTGCACACCGCCGCGCCGGTTCCCTGGACACCAGTCCAATTCCTCGGTAGTGTCCGATCAGCGGCCTGGGTGAGCCCGGTCACATCGGCCCGGCCCGCGCAGCTCGATCGAAAGGGCGTGCCCGTGCCGGACACCGTCGGAATCCCGACTTGCATAGACGAACTCACCCCGACGTGGTTGACCTCATTCCTCCGCTCTCACGGTCACGACGTCAGCGTAGAGTCGGTCAGTGCCGAACCGGTGGGAACCGGGCAGATGGCGGGTTCCTATCGCCTCCACCTCGGGCACGACAGCCCAGCGACGTTGCCCGACACCATGATCGCGAAGCTCGCGACCGGCTCACCGGACCAGCGCGAGTTCGGATCGGGGGTGTTCCGCAACGAGGTGCGCTTCTATCGCGACCTCGCCGCGTCGTTCACGGTGCCGATGCCCGACTGCTTCGCCGCGACCATCTCCGATCGCGGCACCGAGTTCGTACTCTTGCTGGAGGACATGGGCGCAGCCGTGCAGGGCGATCAGATCGCCGGCTGCACACCCGCGCAGGCCGAGGCGGTAGCCGTGGCGACTGCTGGTCTCCACGCTCCCCGGTGGAACGATCCGACCCTGCTGGCCGAGATGCCGTTGCCCACCGACGCCGACCGGGAGGTGATGGAGTCGATCCTCGCTCCGATGGCGGAGGTCTACCGCGAACGCTTCTCCCCTATCGGTCCGTCATCGGCAGCGGTCGACTGGCTCGTCCGTGAAGCCGGCCAGTGGCTGGTCGCCCCGCTGGACAATGCCACCCTGATCCATGGCGACCTCCGGGTCGACAACGTCCTGTTCGGCCCGTCCGGTGAGGTCACGGTGATCGACTGGCAGACGATCACCACCGGTAACCCGCTGCGCGACATCGCCTTCCTGCTGAGTACCAGTCTGACCACCGACGACCGGCGCCGGCACGAGCGCGGCATCGTCGCCTCGTATCATCGGGCGTTGGTCACCGCCGGCGTCGGCGACTACACGCTCGACGACTGCTGGGACGACTACGTCGGCAACCTCATCCAGGCGCCGCTGATCATCGTGTTCGGCTCCGCTGCTGCACAACCCACCGAGCGTGGCAACGCGATGTTCGATGCGATGCTGTCCCGCAGTGCAGCCGCGATCGACGATCTCGCACCCGGAGGGCTGTGAACCGTGCCGTCACTGGTCATCGGGGGCAACGGGTTTCTCGGTTCTCATCTCGTTCGGCAGCTCGTGGACGCGGGCGAGGAGGTGCGGGTGTTCACCCGGCCCACGAGTGGCCTCCGGACCCTGGCCGGTCTCGGCGTCGATCACGTGACGGGCGATCTCTTCGACGCCGACGCCGTCGCGCGGGCGATGACCGGTTGCGACGTGGTGTTCCACTGCGCGGTCGACACGCGCGCCTGGTTGCGCGATCCGGCACCGCTGTACCGGACGAACGTCGAGGCCCTGCGTTCGGTGCTCGACGTCGCAGCCCGGATGCCACTGCGGAAGTTCGTGTTCACCAGCACCGCGGCGACCATCGGGCGGGTGAACGGCCGTCGGGCGACGGAGGACGATGTGTTCAACTGGGCCGCGCGGGCTCCCGCTTATGTGCGCAGTCGCGTGGCCGCCGAGGACCTGGTGCTGCGTCGAGCGCAGGACGACGCGGTACCCGCCCTCGCGATGTGCGTCGCCAACACCTACGGACCCGGCGACTGGCAACCAACTCCCCACGGCGCATTCGTTGCCGGTGCGGCGCTGGGCAAGTTGCCGTTCACCGTCCGCGGCTGTCGCGCCGAGTCGGTCGGCATCGACGACGCCGCGCAGGCGCTGCTCCTCGCGGCGGACCGCGGCGAGGTCGGCGAACGCTACATCGTCTCCGAGCGGTCCATCGACACCGGTGAGATCGTGGCCATCGCCGCCGCGACCGCGGATCGTCAGCCCCCGCGCGTCGTTCTCGACCGCGCTGCGCTGTACACCTTCGGGGCGGTGGGTTCCGCCCGTGGGGCGCTGACGCGCAAGCCGGTGCAGTTGACGATCCCCTCGGTCCGGTTGATGCACTTCATGTCCGAGATGGACCACGGCAAGGCCGAACGCGACCTCGGATGGCATCCACGCCCGGTGACCGAGGCCATCGCCGACGGTGCCCGCTTCTGGCTCGAACGACGCGCCGCCCGCCGCGCTGGTTGAGCCGACACAACCACCTCGCTGGTTGAGCCGGCACCGAGCCGCTTCCGCCCTGCTAAATTTAGCCGGCACCGAGCCACCGCTGCTGATCGAGCGCCCCCCGCTGGTTGAGCCGGCTCCGAGCGCAGCGAGGCGCCGAGTCGAAGCCACCTGGTGACCTCGACAGGCTCGGCCGGCGCGGGGAGACGCACCCCGGTATGCGCGGCATGGCGGGCGATGCGAGTGGCTGAATTCTCTGAACTCAGGGAGCCGCCGGCCCGGCCAGGATGCCGGCGAGTTCGTCAAGGCTGTAGGGCGAGGTGCCCTTGTGGTCGCGGTAAGCGACGAAACTCGCCTGCTGCGACTCGAACCGGCCGATGAATCCACCGGCAGCGCTGAAGATCTCGCCGGTGATGTGCTCGGCCGCGTCACTGGCCAGGAACACGTACAGCGGGGCGACGTACTCGGGCGGGGCGGGATCGAGCGCCGCGTCACGCGTGGGGTCGTCGAGGATTCCGCGACGATGGAGTCCCTCGATGTGGGCGACGTAGTCGTCGCCGGAGGACAGCCTCGACTTCGCTCCCGGCATCACCACATTGACGCGTACGTGTTGATCCCGGAGGTCCGCGGCCGCGGCGAGGGCGAGTGCGTTGACGCCGCCCTTCGCCGCGGGATAGCCGCTGCCGCCGAACATTCCGAGCGAGGCGGCCGAACCGGTGAGCACGACCGAACCCGACCCTTGTTCGACGAACACCCTCCCCGCAGCCTGTAGGAGGTGGAAGGCGCTCATCAGATGGGCGTCGATCTGCTCGCGGAACTCGTCGGGAGCGATCGTCAGCACCGTCGAACCGGGAGGTTCGGCGATGCCGGCGCAGTTGATGGCGATGTCGAGGGCACCGAATTCCGCCAGCGCCGCCTCGACCATCGCCTGCGCCACTCCGTCGTCGCCCGCGGACCCGCGAACGCCCACGGCATATCCGCCGCCGCCGCGGATCTCGGCGACGGTGTCGTCGACGGCCTGTCCGTCGCGACCGTTGACGACGACCGAGACCCCCTGTCCGGCCAGCGCATACGAGACGGCCAGTCCGATACCGCGGGTCGCGCCCGCGACCACGGCGACCCGGCCCCCCAGACCCGCGCCGCCGGGTGACCAGCCGCCGCCCGACGTCACGCCGAGCTACCCACCGGCGTGATCGGGATCGACCGCCCGCGGTCGACGAATTCGAAACTCGCACCCCCGCTGAAGCGTGCGACGGCCACCTCGCCGTACTCCTTCTGCGGCGTGTCCGCCTTGGTGATGCGGACGACGAGATCGCCGTCGGCCTCGGTCGCGTCCGCGACGACGAGATACGGATCGACGGCGGTCGCCGCCGCCTGCATCGGTTCGACGTGGTCGGCATCGAGGATCGACGTCCAACCGCCGTCGGTCATCGCATCGGACTCCCGGGGGATTCGGACGGTGACCGTGTCCCCGTCGGCCTCTGCGGTGAGTCCCGTGTACTGGGTCGGACCGAAACACGGATGCAGGGCGAGCACCTGGGCGAGACCTGCGGCGTCGGCGGACAGATCGAGCGCGACGCGAATCCGGTCGGCAGCGAGTCCGGCGATGCCGATCAGCTGCTTGCGGAAGATCTCGGTGGTCTGCGCCTCGCTCTCGGCATACCTGCGGAGGCTGACGAGGAAGCCCAGCGACAGCAACTGGTGTTGCAGCGCAACCTCTTCGGCGACCCGCACCAGAGCCGACGTCGACCACTCCGCGAACTGCAGATCCTCGACGAGCGGGCCGCGGTAGTCGACCCAGCCGTCGGTCTCCGTGGTGTCGATGGCAGACAGGACGAGTTGACCGGCCCGCGTCTCGAACATGTCGACCGAATCCGGTGGCAGCGGCAGCTCGTCTCGATCCGGTTCGATCGTGACCGTCCACTCGCAGTGCGGCGTGCGATCGACCGGCCGACGCGGGGGGCGATGAACCGGACGGATTCGGGCGCGCCGGTTGGTCGCGATCGCCGTCGCATCGAAGGTGGGGTCCTCGATGTCGTGGCACATGGTCGTCACGTAGTCGTCGCCGAGGGGTTCGACGTCGAGCAGCGCGCCGCAGTGATCGAGCACGAACGACCCGTGGTATTCGTCGTCGATGCGGTATCGGAAGTCCATGAACTGGGGTGGCGCACCGATGTCGAGTTGCAGACACTTGAACATGTCCTCGACACCGTCGCCCTCGATACCCAGGGCGGTGCGCATGCGATGCGTGTAGACCGGACTCGCGGCCATCCACTCTTCGATGGCAACCTTGCCCATCACGTCCCGGCCGAAGGCGCTGATGAGATGCGCCATCCCGCTGCGGTCGATCATCTGACCCGACAGCAGCAGTTCCGGTACGAGCACGGCGAGCTGATCCTGACTCAGACCTTGGTAGGTCGGGGCTGTGGAAGTCATGTCAGTTCACCAGAACGCGACCGGAGCCTTGCCGAAGTCGTACCAACCCGGCAGATTTCCCGGCGCCGACTTCTCCACACGCTTGAGCATCGGCTCGCTCATCGCGTTGTTCTTCATCATCTCGATGAAGAGCGCCGAGACGTTGCCGTAGTCGAAGAAGTCACGCTGCCAACGGAACTGGAAGTTTCCGCCGTACTTGAACCAGCTACCCTGGATGCCCTCGAGGGCGTAGTGGCTGCCGTCGTCGCGTGTGCCCTCGTAGATCTGCTTCCACAGTCCGATCATGTCGCCGGTCTGGTCATCGATGACCCAGGCCTGGTACGGGTACTCCCACCCCTGCAGACCCTCCATCTCCTGTCCGAGGGCGAGCTCGCGGATCTCCTCGCGGCCGACGGCCATGAAATCCTTGTTGGGGCCATAGTTCCACCCGTAGGTGGCATCCTCGGTGTAGAAATCGGCCAGGGGCTTCCAGTCCCCCGCCTTTTCGGCCTCGATGTTGGCGGCGAGCCACCGCTCCTTCATCTCGTCGAGTTCGGCACGGTCAAAAGACATGTTTTCCACCTTTATTCGATCGTTCGGGTCTTGCGTGGGCGACGTGGTCGGAGCTCAGTCCTCGATGATCCGAAGGGCCTGAGTCGGGCAGTAGTGCACGCCGGCCTCGACCTCGGCGCGCTGGGATTCGTCGGGGGTCGCGTCGAGGATCTCCACATGATCGGTGTGCGCGGCGAAGACCTCGGGCGCCTCGAGCTCACACATCCCATGTCCCTGGCAGAGGTCCAGGTCCACCTCGACGCGCATCACGCGTCCTGACGCTTGCGGTAGGCGACGCGGCAGGGTTGCTGCAGCTGGACCACCATCTTCGAGTGGTCGTTGCGGTAGCTCTCCGGCGGCTGCAACATCTCGAACTCGTAGTTCTGGAAGAGCACCGAGAAGATGGCCTTCAGTTGCATGATCGCGAATTGCGCACCGACGCAACGGTGACGACCGGCGCCGAAGGGGATCCAGGTCCAGCGATTGACCAGATCCTCCTGCCGCGGTTTGTCGTAACGGTCGGGGTCGAAGGTGTCCGCCTCGGGGAAGTCCTCGGGCAGCCGGTTGGAGATCGCCGGCGAGACGGCGATCGACTGCCCGGCCTTCACCTCGAAGTCCTCGACGTGAAAGTCGTTCTGCACTACGCGCATGAGGATGATGAGCGGCGGGTGCAGCCGCAGCGCTTCTTTGAGCGCGTTCTCGAGCTGTGGCATCTGACGGGTGTGCGCAAAGGTGTATTCCGGGCGCTCGCCGGGCGGGGTCTCGCCGTAGATCTCGTCGAGCTCCTCGTACACGCGTTGCATGTAGTCGGGGTTGCGCAGCAGTTCGATGAGGGTCCACGCGGCGGTGCCCGACGTCGTGTGGTGGCCCGCGAACATCATCGAGATGAACATGCCGGTGATGGTGTTGGCGTCGAATCCGACCTGGACGAGGACGTCCATCAGGTCGCGATCTTCCTTGTCCTCGGTCGGATTCGCGATCCGTTCGTCCATCACGCCCTGGATGAACTCGACCAGTTCGGCCCGGGCCTCGTCGCGCTTGCGGAAGCTCTCGATGTCGGCGTTGTAGTCAACGTAGGCGATCGGGTCCGTGCCCTTCTCGAGATCGTGGAACAGGTGGGCGATGTGCCCGTTGAGCCGCTCCCGGAACTTCCGCCCGATGAGGCACGACGACGACGTGTAGAGGGTCAGCTCGGCGAAGAAGTCCAGCAGATCGATCTCGCCCTCGTCCCCCCAGTCGGCGATGATCCGCTCGACCTCGTTGGGGATGGTCACCGCGTGCTGCTTCATGTGCGCGCCCTTGAGCGCCGAGTTGTGGATCGCCTTGGACCGCTCCTCTGGACTCGTGTCGAACACGACGCCCTCGCCGAAGACCGGTGTCATGAACGGGTAGGCGGCGGCCTGGTCGAGGTCCTCCTCGGGGGCGCGGAAAAATTCCTCGTTCGCGGCCGATCCGGAGACGAGAACAACCTCACGGTCGGCGAGTTGGAACATGCCGACGTCCCCGCATTCCTCCCGCACGCGCCAGAACAGTGCGAGCGGATCGGTGGCGAGTTCGTCGAGATGTCCGTGTTCGCCCTCGCCACCCGAGACGCGATTCGGTTGTTTCAGGCCTGATTCGGTGATGGCGGTCATCCATCCGTCCCCTTCTCCTGTGCTGCCTGTCGTTTCTTGTCGCTGACTGCGCCTTCGGCCTCCACCTCGACCGACCGCATGTGCGCACCGCGAGGCATGGTCACCATGGCGGCGACGGCCTGCGCGATGTGTTCGGGCGAGAGGAAGTTGCCATGACGGGCCAGACCGTGTGTGATCCAGTCGTTCAGCATGTTCTCGGTCGTCTTCGGGTCGAGGTTCATCCCCATGCCGGTGAGTGTCTGCCCGGGCCGCACGACTCCCGCACGGACACCGGTTCCCTCGAGCTCGAGCTGAATGGTCGCCACCAGCCCATCGATGCCGGACTTGGCTGCGACGTACGCCGACGACCAGGGCCGCGGATGTATCGCCACATCGGAACCGATGAACACGAAATCACCGCGGGCTCGGTCGATCATGCCGCCGATCACCGCGCGGTAGATCCGGTAGGCGCCGGTGAGATGGATGTTGATCTGATCCGCGAAATGGCCGGTATCGGTCTCATAAGATAGTCCGACTGCGAGATCGCCCGCACCGGCGACGACGATCTCCAACGGTCCGAGAGCAGCTTCGGCCTTCGCCACGCAGTCGAGCACGGATTGCTCGTCGGTGACGTCCAACGGTACCGCGACGGCTTCGCCGCCGGCGGCCGCGATCTTGTCGGCGAGTTCCTGTAGCTTCTCCACCCGGCGGGCGGCCAGGGCGACGGGATGGCCCGCAGCGGAGAGGAATTCGGCCGTGGCGGCGCCGATTCCCGACGACGCACCCGCGACGAGGACCGGTCGGCGCTCGGGATGAGGACGGAAAGCCATCAGCGCACCGTCACCTTCACCGGGAGCTCGGCGAAGCCGCGCACATTCACCGAGTGGACCCGTACCGCCTTGTCGGCATCGATCTCCACTGCCCGGATCGACTTGATCACCTCGGTCAGGCCGATGTTGGCCTCGAGGCGCGCGAGGTGCGCCCCGAGGCAGAAGTGGGCGCCCAGGCCGAAACTCATCAGGGACTGGGCGCAGTCGCGGCCGATCTCGTACCGGTCGGCGTCGGCGCCGAACACCTCGACGTCGCGGTTCGCCGAACCGACGAGCAGGAGTACGCGCTCGCCCGCCGGGATCACGAAGTCGCCATAAGGGGCATCCTCGATCACCCGCCGCACGACGATCTGCGTCGAGTTGTCGTAGCGCAGCGTCTCCTCGGTCCAGTCCGGGACGACGACTTCCGGGTCGGCGAAGACCTTGGCGAGCTCGTCCGGATTGCGCCAGCCCCAATACAGGGCGTTGGCAAGCAGTTTGGTGGTGGTCTCGTTGCCCGCCACCACCATCAGAACCATGAACCCGACGATCTCGTCCTCGGTGAGCTTCGTCTTCTCACCGGTCTCGTCGTCGTCGATCTCGGCCGCGATGAGGGCCGAGACCAGATCCTCGCCGGGGTTCTTGCGACGGTCGGCGATGAGCTCCGAATAGTACTTGTGCAGTTCGATGTACGCGTACACCGCCGCCTCGGGAAGGTCGAGGTCGCCGTCCTCGCGATGCAACAGCAGGTCGGACTGGTGGCGCAGCCGGGTGCGATCGGCTTCGGGCACTCCCAGCAGTTCGGACACGACGTCCATCGGGAGCAAGGCGGCGAAGTCGTGCACGAAGTCGAATTCGCCCTTGTCGAGACATCTGCTCCAATGCTGATGGGTGAGGGCGGTGATCCTGCCGGTGAGTTCGTTGACGCGGCGAGGCGTGAAGCCCTTGGAGACCAGTTTGCGGATACGCATGTGCTTGGGGTCGTCCATGGCGAGGAACGACATCGACTTGTGCGCGTCGGGACCGTACGCCGACGGGTCCATCGACACGCCCCAGCTGTTCGAGAGTCGTTGTGTGTCACGGAATGCGGCACGGACGTCGGCGTGTCCGGCGAGCGCCCAGAAGTTCATCCCGCCGTGGTAGTAGACCGGCGCCTCCGCGCGGAGACGGGAATAGGTCGGGTAGGGATCCTCGTGGAAATCATAGGCATACGGGTCGAAGGGGAGCTCGTGCTCCATCCCCGACACCGCCGTCGTTTCGGTCATCACTTCTCCATCAGTAGATGTGCGGCTGCGACAAGACGTTCGGAGGTCTGCTCGTAGGTCATGTGCCCCATACCGGCATAGACCAGGCCGCCGGAGTAGATCATCTCCAGGGCGTCGAGCAGCGGGCCCGGGTTTTCCGGGTCCTCTTCGAGGGCGGCGGCGAGACGACGCCGGATGAATGCGCCGATCCGCACGCGCAGGTGTTCGACGTCGGGGTCACTGCCCAGCAGGGCCACCGTGACCGCACCACCCAGCTGCCCCTCGCCGGCCACGACCAGCGCGACCTCGCGGAGCACCTGCGCGACGCGCTCACTCCGCGGTGCACCGGGATCCGGTTCGAGCACCCCGGCCGAGAGGCGACGCCAGAACACCTCGGCGACGAGGTGACTCTTCGACGAGAAGTAGGTGTAGGCGGTAGCCGGCGCGACCCCGGCGATCTTGGCCACCGACCGCACGGTCAGACCGTCGAAACCCTCGGCGTTCAGCACGTCGACCGCGGCATCGGTGAGACGTGTGACCGTCTCCGCCTGCTGCTGGGTCAGCCTGCGACGAGTGGATTCCTGAGACACGGGGCTGGACATGTGAGCCACGCTACACTATGTTTGAACGCGAGTCCAGACACCTGTCCAGATGGAGTTCCAGCTCATGCCTCTTCGCCCCGAATCCGCGTCGGATCTGTTGATCGACGGCAAGCTCACCCCCGGGAGCGGTGGCGTCTTCGACGTCGTCAATCCCGCGACCGAGGAGGTCATCGGGCAGGCGGCCGACGCCACCGCGGCCGACATGGATGCCGCCATCGCCGCCGCTCGCACCGCCTTCGACACCACCGACTGGTCGCGCGATCACGCCTTCCGCGCTCGCTGCCTGCGTCAACTGCGCGACGCACTGCTCGCCCACGGCGACGAGTTCCGAGAGCTCACCATCGCCGAGGTCGGGTGCCCGTCGTTCCTCACCCACGGCCCGCAGTTCGAGGGACCCGTCACCGATCTCGGCTACTTCGCCGACCTCGCCGAGAGCTATGAGTGGACTCGCGACCTCGGCACCGCGAAACCCATGGGACTGAAGAACCACCGTGAGCTGCGCTCGGAGGCGGTCGGCGTCGTCGGCGCGATCACCCCGTGGAACTTCCCGCACCAGATCAATTTCGCCAAGATCGGACCCGCCCTCGCCGCCGGGTGCACGGTGGTGCTCAAGCCCGCGCCCGACACCCCGTGGTGTGCGGCGCTCGTCGGCAAGGTGGTCGCCGAGGAGACGGACTTCCCGCCGGGCGTCCTCAACATCGTCACCTCGACCGACCATCAGCTCGGCGCCCAGCTCAGCACCGACCCGCGCGTCGACCTCGTGTCGTTCACCGGATCCACCGCCACGGGGAAGAAGGTGATGGCCGCCGCCTCCGAGTCGCTCAAGAAGGTGTTCCTGGAACTGGGCGGTAAGTCGGCATTCATCGTGCTCGACGACGCCGACATCGGATCCGCATGCGCCATGGCCGCGTTCAACGTCGTCACCCACGCCGGTCAGGGGTGCGCGATCACGACGCGTCTCGTGGTTCCGCGCGAGCGCCTCGACGAAGCGATCACCGCCACCCGCGACGCGATGGCGGGCCTGCCCGCCGGGGACCCGACCGACGGCGGCACCATCTGCGGACCGGTCATCTCAGCCCGGCAGCGCCAGCGCATCGAGTCCTACATCGAACTCGCCACCAGTGAGGGCGGAACCATCGAGATCGGTGGCGGCCGTCCCGCCGACAGGCCCGCCGGTTTCTTCGTCGAACCGACCCTGATCTCGGGTCTGGACAACTCGGCGCGGGTGGCGCAGGAGGAGATCTTCGGCCCGGTGCTCGTGATCATCCCCCACGACGGCGACGACGACGCGATCCGCATCGCCAACGACTCGCCGTACGGGTTGTCGGGCATGGTCTACGGGACCGATGAGGACCGGATCGACAAGGTCGTCAACGGAGTTCGCACCGGGACGATGGGCGTCAACGGCGGCATCTGGTATTCCGCCGACGTCCCGTTCGGCGGTTTCAAACAGTCGGGCATCGGCCGCGAGATGGGTGTCGCCGGTTTCGAGGAGTACCTGGAGACCAAGGCCGTCGCCCGCCCGGCGTGACCCTTCGAGGCTCGTCGACCTCGACGCGCTCCTTCGTCGCTTGCTCGGCCCGGCGGCTATCGCTCCTCGCACCTCAGGGAGCAAAAGCCTCGCGCTATCGCTCCTCGCACCTAGTAATAGCTGGAAGGGCTTTGGTAACTGGGACATCCTCCTGATGTGGTCATAAGGGGCTTGGTTATCCCAACCACAAAAGGAGGATGTCAATGTCTAAGGCTAGTCGTTTGAGTCGAGGTGACAAGCGTCGGAACGATCGGTTGACCCGGTTCCGGGGGATCGTGCGCCGCGACCACGCGGTCGCAGCGATCGATCTGGCATCGAACAAACAAGTCGTCGCGGTGGTCGATCACGACTCCCGCATCGTGGCGCGCCGCACGTTTCACTGCGCGCCACCACAGTTGGCCACCGCGATCGAGTGGAGCCGTACCGCCGCTGCTGCTGCGGGGTTTGCCGGCA
>NZ_JAFFZF010000063.1:0-17599 GCF_016924115.1 Gordonia sp. BP-119 | reverse complement strand
TCTGCATGCCCATCATGTGGTGTTCTGGTCGGCGGGTGGGGGGACGGATCCGGACAATCTGATCTTGTTGTGTGGGTCGTGTCATCGGTCGTTGCATCGGGGCGAGTTTGCGATCACCGCGCATGGGTTGCAGCGGTTCACGTTTCATCGCCCGGACGGCACTGAGATCGAGGTGGCGCCACCGACTTCGAGGCCGGGCGGGTGGCGACCCGATCAACGGATCGGGGTAGATGCGACGGTGCCGATCGGTGGGGGTCGGATGGATTTGGGTTACACCACCGAGGTGCTCTACGCGGTGTGGGAATGGAAGCAGCGCAACGAGACTCGCTCAGCACCAGTCGTCCGAGAGGCGGCGTAGCTATTCGTCGCGCAGCTCATCGATGTCGGTCCGCGTGATCTCGGTGAGCCGGTCGAGGATTCGGGTGTAGGACGGGGACTGGCGGTGGACGAGGGAGGTGTGGGTCTCGCCGTCGAACATGTGCAGCTCGGCCGAGCCGCCGGCGGCGTCAAGGGCGGTCGCGTAGCGGCGGGAGTTGGTCGGGTCGACATCGTCGTCGGCCAGTCCGTGGAACAAGGTGACCGGTAGCGCCGGATCGAGATTGCGGATGGGGTCGACCGAGTCATAGCGCGCGGGGACCTGTCGTGGTGTGCCACCCAGGACATGGGTGATCACCCGGTTGTTGCCGTGGTCGACGGCGTGGCGCATGTCCAGCGGGCCGGAGATGGACACCGCCCGGATGGAACGAAGGCCGGACGCGAACCCACTTCGTCATCGGTGAGGCGATGGCGCGTGCCGCCCCACACGGCCAATTGCGCACCGGCGCTGTGACCGACCACCAGCTCGTCGTCGATTCGCAACTGCGGGTAGGTCTCGGCCATCGCGGGCACATGGTCGAGTGCTCGGGCCACGTCGTGGAAGGTCGTGGGCCACCCTCCGCCGGTGCCCAGACGTCGGTACTCCACGTTGTAGACGGCCAACCCCCGGTCGGCGAGGTCTCTGGCCATCTCGTCGAATTGCTCTGCACCGGCCCGGCTTTCCCAACCGCCACCGTGGATGATCGTCACCAGCGGCAGCGAGTCGTCGTCGCGGGCGCCCGCAGGCAGGTACAGATCGGCCCAGTTCTCGGCGGGGTCGGCATCGTCGGAATTGAGATACTCGACGCGGACGACGTCGAAGGATTCGGTCCCCGCGGGGACCGGGGGAGCCGTCGCGGGTCCGTGCGCAGCCGATGGCGTACCGAAAGACGGTGATGGCGTTGACGACTGCTGGTCCGGCGGAGTCGAGCAACCACCGGCCACGAGCGCGATCACGCTGACAGCCACCGCGACAATCCGACGTCTCATCGCCTCACCGCAAACCGGAGGGCACGATCTTGCCGTTGACCGTGACGGTCACCTCGCCGGTCTCGGTGTTCTCGGAGATCTCGCCGTGCTCGAAGGTGACCACCTCGAGGTCACCGTCGACCGTCACGTCGCTCGTGGGCACACCGAGCGGCCCGGCCGAGCCGTTGGTGCCGAGGAGCAACGGGGTGCCGTCCGGAGCGCGCTCGGTGTTCCAGGCGTCCCGGATCTTGCCGGAGGTGACGATGTACCCGGGCGTTGCGGGGTCGCTGTCCCTCGCGATGATCACGCCACCGCGGAACTGTTGGTAGACAACGCCACTCTCTCGTGTCCCCGCGTTGTGATCCCCGGTCAACGGCTTGCCCAGGGCGGCCCGCTGTGCCTCGGTCGCCGACGCGTACTTCGTTGCGATCGGACCGGTGAGGGTCACCTCGACATCGTCCTCGCCCATGACCGTCGTCTCGGTGGGCTTCGCGTTTTCTACGACAGGAACGGGGCCCGTCGTGTCGCCGGCCGCTGAGGTCGTCGTCGAACCCCCGGTCGTCGAGGCTCCGGAGGGTGACTCGTCGGCGTCTGACGTGCCGCAACCGGCGGCGATCAGTGTGATCGCGAACAATCCGGCGACCAACTCGGAGCGGCGGGATGCCACCAGTTTCATGTGATCCTCTCGACCCTCGACTCGTCGGCCTAGGTGTATCACGGACCGCGACCCGTCGCCGAGCGGCTGCGGTTCACCCGTGCCGACGGCGGTACTCGCCCGCGGCACCCGGATGCAGGGGGATGGGTCCGGTGAGGATCAACGACTGCGCGTCGAGGAACTGGCTGCCGATCGCCTGGGCGGGCACGAGGTGAGCAGCCTGGTCGAGCAGGACGTCGGCGATGGCCGCGGCGGTCGCATCCGGTACATCCCGACGGGCGAGCAGGAGATTCGCGATCCCGACGGTGGTGACCGCGGGGTGCCGGCCGTAGATGTCGGCCGGGATGCGTACGGGCTCGTATGCGGGTCCGAACCGCTGTCGTAGGCCCGCGACTACGCCACCGAGGTCGAGCAGGACGATCGGCACGCGCAAGTCGGTGAACGCCGGGGTCGGCAGACCGCCCGCCCACATGACGGCGTCGACCTCTCCCGCGGCAAGGGCGGCGCCAGCGTCGGCCATCGTCTGCTGGACCGGGCGGATGTCGCGGCCGGCATCGAGGCCGGCTGCGGCGAGTACCCGCTCGGAGAGTCCGGCGGCGCCGGACCCCGGTGCTCCGACACTCACCGACCGCCCGCGCAGGTCGGCGACCGTCGCGATCCCGGACCCTGTGCGGACCGCCACCTGAAAGTAGTTCTCGTACACGCATCCGAGCGCCGTCAGCTGTGGGCCCGCGCGCTCGATGGCCGTGTCGCTGAGACTGATGGCGAGTTCCGCGGAACCGTTCGCCAGGGCGTCGAGGTTCTCGGCCGAGCCGCCGGACTGCCGCGGGCGGATCTCCAGCGCGCCGGACCGGTCGGCCGCCGCGGCGAGGAGACCGGCGAACTCCCAGAAGAAGCCACCGGGCTCGCCCGCCGCGAGGCGGACCGGTGCGCCGCGTTCGGTTTCGCACGCGGTCAGGAGAAGCAGCGCGCCCAGGCCGGTGGCCCCGCGGAGCATAGTCCGCCGGTCCACCGGCCCGCGCGCGAACGACATGATGACACCTTAGGCCCGCCGGGCAACGGCCTCTGCGTCGAGGAAGGCCCGCCCCTGCTCGCGATCGAGTGGGGTCTCCGCCTTGTTGCGCAAGACGAAAATGTAGACCATCAGCGACACCGCGATCACGACGGTGACGTAGGCGATGAACCACGGGACATGACCGCCGTTCTTCGCGGCCTGGTAGATCAGCGGCGCGGTGCCGCCGAAAGCCGAGTTCGCGAGCGCGTAGCCCAGACCCACTCCCAGCGCGCGAACGTGAGAGGGGAAGAGCTCCGCCTTCACGATCGCGTTGATGGAGGTGTAGCCGGTGAGGATGATGTAGCCGACTGCGAGCAGGGTCAACGACGTTGCCACCGAGGTGGTCTGGGGCAGGTAGGTGATCAGGACGTAGGTGTACAGGACACCGCCGACGCCGAAGAAGATGAGGACGGGTTTGCGTCCGACCTTGTCGCTGATCATCCCGCCGATCGGCTGCAACACCATCAGGAAGATCAAACCGATGAGGTTGATCCAGGTCCCGGTGCGACCGTGGTCTTCGTAGGCGGTCTTGACGATGGCCGGTGCGTTGACGCTGTAGGTGTAGAAGGCGATGGTGCCGCCGATGGTGACCAGGAAGCAGACCAGCAGAGGGCGCCAGTAGTTCAGAACGAGTTCGCGAATCGAGCCGGACTCGGAGTCGGCCCCGCTGCGGACGGCCTCCAACTGCTCCGGGGTGAGCGACTCGTCCATGCTGCGGCGCAGCCAGAAGACGACCACCGCGGCCACGCCGCCGATGAGAAACGCGATACGCCAACCGAAGTCGGAGATCTGGTCCTTGTCGAGGAAGCCCTGCATCACCAGCAGGGTGAGCTGCGCCAGTACGTGTCCGCCGATGAGCGTGACGTACTGGAACGACGAGAAGAAGCCGCGACGCTCCCGGGTGGCCGCCTCGGACATGTAGGTGGCCGACGCGCCGTACTCGCCACCGGTCGCGAATCCCTGTACCAGTCGACAGAGCACCAGGACGACCGCCGCCCATACGCCGATCGACTCGCGACCCGGTGTCAACGCGATGACCAATGAGCACGCCGCCATCAGCGACACGCTGAAGGTCAACGCGGCCCGGCGGCCCCGACGGTCCGCGTACCGACCGAAGAACCAGGAGCCGACCGGCCGCATCAGGAAGGTGACGGCGAAGATGGCATACACGTAGACGGTCGAGTTCTTGTCGGCCGAGTCGAAGAACTGGCTCTCGAAGTAGGTCGCGAAGACGGTGTAGACGTAGACGTCGTACCACTCGACGAGGTTGCCGGACGACCCGCGCAGGGTGTTGAGCACGGCACGACGCGTCGCCGCGGCCGACGACGTCGGCGGTGCGCTCCGGGCGTTCGCGGGTTGCCGGGTGGGCGAGTCGGTCATCAGGGTCCTCCAGGTCGTCGAACGTGCACCCGACCCGGTCCGGCGTCGGTGCCCCTAACACTGTGAACGCAGTCACAGGCGGAACGGAAGCCGATCGCGGTTTCCTAACACTCCCTTAGGACAGGTCTTCCACGGCCTCGTGGAACGGGACGTCGGAGGCCGGGATCCAGAGGTCCACCCGCAGTCCTGCGGGGCGTCCCGAGGTCACCTCCAGTTCGCCGCCGGCTCCTTCGACAAGGGCCGCCGCGATGGCCAATCCGAGTCCGGAGCCGGGCCCGCTGCCGGCCGACGCGCGGAAGAACCGCTCCGTGATGCGTGGCAAGTCGTCGGCCGTCACGCCCTGTCCGGTGTCGGCGACCCAGACCCGGATACGCGCTCCCTCGGACCGGCAGCCCAGCTCTACGTGGGCACCTTCCCCGGCGTGGTTGACCGCGTTGCTCATCAGGACGTCCATCGCCCGGATGAGGTCGTCCTCGTCGAGCGCGGCGATCATCGGCCGGGGCTGCGAAGCGATCGACGCCGACATCCCCGCGTCGGCGAGCGCGTCCGCCCAGAAATCGTGGCGCTCGACCAGCACGGCGGCGACGTCGCAGACCCCTGTGGTGGAACCGGCGGGCCGCGACTCGGCGGTGGCGAGGACGAGTAGGTCGTCGACGATGCGGTCGAGCCGGTCGATCTCCACGATGGTCTTCCGATGCGATTCCAGCGAGCGGCCGGTCAATCCGAGGCCGAGGGTGTCGAGGCGAAAGCGGACCGCCGCCAACGGATTACGAAGTGCGTGCGCCGTGTCGGCGACCAGGCGGCGCTGGGCGGCGGTGGCGTTCTCGACGTCGTCCGCCATCGCGTCGAAGATCCGGGCCAGCTCGCGGACCTCCGGTGGGCCGGTGTGGCGTTGACCGGGCGGTCCGCCCGGGGTCGTGTCGTTCGCCGACGGGCCGCTGTCGATGATCGAGGCGCGCAGCGAGCGCACCCGTGCCGACAACGCCGTGAGTGGGCGAACCGTCCACCGCGACAACGCAACCGCGATCATCGACCCGATCACGAGCATCGCGAGGGCCCCGGCGGCGATCACGGCCCACGTTCTGACGACATCGCGTTTCGCCGCCGTCGTCGACGCCTCGATGACGACCGCGCCGTCGACCTGGGTGCCCGTGCCGATCGGCATGGCCACGAGTACCGAGTCGGGCGACCAGGGCGTCAGCCCCGACGCGATCCGCGTGCGCTGATTGCGCAATGCCTCGGAGACGGCCTCGGCGACCTCCGGTGACCGGGCTGCGAGGCCGGCCGAGGCGCGCGTCGTGCCGGCTCGATCGACCACCACGACACCTTCGTCGTAGAGGTCTCGGTAGCGCTCGGCGGCCTGCTGGAGTTCCGTACCCCGCATCTCCGGGTCCCGATCCGCGAGGTCGGCGAAATAGACCGCCGATGCGGTCCGGCTCTCGGTGAACCGTTGCAGCCGTTCACGACTCGCCGTCGTCGCGAGGGGCACCGCCAGGCCCAGGACCACGATCGCCGAATAGACGACGAGCACGAGCAGCACGCGGCGCCACATCGTTCAGGAACCCCAGCGGTAGCCGTACCCGCGGATCGTCTCGATCACGCCGGGCCTGCCGAGCTTCGCCCGGAGCGCGGTCATGTGGACGTCGAGGCTGCGCGAGATGGCGACATAGGCGTCGCCCCAGATCGCGTCCATCAACTGTTCGCGGCTCACCGCCTCACCCCGGCGGGTGACGAGGTGCGCGAGGAGTTCGAACTCCTTGGGAGTGAGGGCGACGCCGCTACCCGCCACGGTCACCAGTCGCGCGTCGAGATCGACGACGATGTCGCCGGTGGCGATCTGTCGCGCCGCGGGGGCCGGTGCGTCGACGGTACGCCGACGGGCGGCCACTTCCAGGCGCGCCATCAGCTCGCCGAGGCGCGCCGGTTTCACCACATAGTCGTCGGCGCCCCCGCGGAGCGCCCGCACCACCGACCGCTCGTCCTGCCGCGCGGTGAGCACCACGACCGGCATCTCACTCACCGCCCGCAATCGGCGCAGCACGGTCAGCCCGTCCTCGTCAGGCAATCCCAGGTCCAGCAGTGCGAGGTCGAATTCCCGGTGACCGAGGAGGAGATCGGCGCCGCGACGCATGCGACGGGGCTCGTGGCCGACCTCGTTCAGGGCGTCCACGAGCGCGTCGCCGACCCCGTCGTCGTCTTCCACCACCGCGATACGCATCGCTTCCACGGTACGACAGGAACGGGAGCGTGACGGTGGACGCGCACACCACGTGCACACAGATCCAGACCAGACAATTTATCGAGATGAGGCGAGGTGTGGAGTCAAAGGGGGACGGCTTCGGGGTTTCTACCGCGCCGCCGCGATGGTCTCCTTCTAGGTTTTCGGTCGACGGCGCCACTGGGGATGGCGCGACGAAGCGCTCGGACCGTTCTTGGTTATGGCGCCACCGGACCGGAATGTCTACTGACGAGGATCGCTCAGCCTCCCGATCCCGATCCCGATCCCGATCCCGACAGACGTTGGTCGTCGGTCGGGTGTCGAGACTCATTGTGTAGGAGACCGAGTCGAACTGAGAACAGAATCCAACCATCGTTGATTGGTCGACCGCGCGGTGTCCTACGAGTACGTCCAGTTGGGCGGCATTAGCTGTCCCAGGCTGCTCGAACTTGCGCGCTAGGTTTACGCCGCGCCTGCGGTTTGGATAGTTGACGGCCGCGATTGGTTGGTCAAAATCGCCGAAAGCGCTGTGCTGCAAGCCTCTAGAATGCGGAGGTGCGTCATCCTCTTGTGCGGGAGACGAGGAGGGCGGGCTGGCCGTCCTATGTGGTGGAGCGTCAGCGTTCTTGGACCAGGAGCGTCTCCGGTGTCGACATACGCGGCAAGTGTCGGAGATGCTTCGATCGGTAGTAAATCCGGGTTTCAAGCCGGCGCCACCTCAGGAGCGAACGCGAACTCTTGTCGGTAGTCGGAGACGCGCTTTGAGGATCTCGTGCAGGTTCGCCGTGACTAAGTCTCGATCCTCGAGCGTCACTGCCAGCGCATAATCCTGCCGCTGATACTCTGGATCTTCCCGTGCCCACGTCTGCGCTTTGTGAGTGACTGCGACATAGAAAGTGTCTGCATCGTTCGGGAACGACTGCTTGCCGACCCAGCTGCGCAGTTGAAGGGTGCTGTGAGTAAAAGTGTTTACCCCAGGTTTGAAGTTAAGTCTTCGGCGATCTGCAATGGGTTCTGATGGATCATCTGGGTCCTGACGGGTGAGAATTCTGGCTAGTTCATCGGGGTCTATGTCGCGGTAGACCTCGAACTTCATCGACCCAGCCAGGTACTCCCGGCGCTGTCGCCGGACGGGCGGGTCGAACGCGAGGGCAACCGCAATTGAGCGGTCGCGCTTGCTACCTGACCGGAACTCGTCAGGTATTGGTACAGGATGAATCTGCACCGTGTCGACCGGCAAAGATCCTTCAAACGTCATAGTGACACGGCTCGCGTCGCTTGCAGTTGCGGACGGGGTCGTTGGGCGGCCATGTCCGTAAACCCTACTGCGGCTGTGTGGTTCCGACAGAACTGCGGCGGGGCTACTGTGCGCCGAACCAGTAGCGAGTAGAGCGCGGATGAGGTTGGCTTTCGCATCTGGGTAGGCATACGCGATGTCGGCTGCCACGCGGGCAACAGCTGGCGCTGCGAAGCTTGTGCCGTTTACGGCGGCGAAGATACTTCCGGCGGGCCCTCCCGTCGAGATGCTGACAATTGAGGCTCCAGGGTCATTAAAGATCGCACCTCCGCTGTCGTTCACCACGGTGTTTCCGCCGTAGTGCGTCAAGTCCGGCTTGTTGGCGCGCTTCTTGTTCGTTCCTAGCCCAGGGCCGCTGCGACTAAACGGCGATGCTTCGTTCTCGGAGGCAGCGGCTTGCCAGCCGAAATGACTAGGGATCTCAGCGGGAGCCCCACTGAGGGCGATGCTGCCGACCGTCACGGCCAACGCGGCAGGAGCGGGCTCTGCAAGCCTGTGCTCGGGGCTAAAGAAGAATTCTGGCTTGTCATCAATGATGTGGTGCCCGCTTAAGGTGCGTGCGTTGAGATCGATTGGCGCGTTGCCACTCGGGACCACTACGACGATTCCGAGTTCTCGTACCAGGTCGTCCAGAATTTCGGTGAGTGGCCCCACATGAAGGTCGTTGAACGGTTCGTCGTATCCCACCGAAATGTTGAAAATGCGGACGTTGTAGCTTTCGTGCAGGTGGCGGATAGCTTGTTCAACAAGGATGTGCGGTGGTGCATAAGTAGCAAATCTAGGGGGATGCTGTGGGCGATCTGGGTCTGGTTCGAGGATCCGCACAGATCGGACTGTTCCAACAGCCGTGATCGGCTCAGCGTCGCGGAGTTCCTCGTGGAGTGCAGGTAGAAGCACCCGTCCGGTCACTTCGGTGCCATGGCTTCCGCGCTGCTGCCACACGTATCCGCTTGGGGCCAGAGACTCATCTGATAAGACCAGGCTGTCCAGAAGGGGGTGCGATGATTCGGGTGAGTCATCCAGGACCCCCACCACCTCGGAATCCTCAAAAGTGCGAGTCAGGTTCGTCACATTGAGTGATCGCCAGTCTCGGAAGTCCAAGAATGGCACGGGCGGTGTTCGGACTAACTCGACGACGCTCGTATTCAGAAGGTCGGAGAGTCCCGTCGCATCAACCTGGACACGGAAGTAGGTTCGTCGAGCTGACACTGTGCGAAGCAGCACGGTCCCGTTGTTGCCGTTGACGATTGACTCTAGGAGACCCGCTCGCTGCGAGGCTTCCTGATAGTTCCCGGATGCCCAGACGGACACGTCGACCACCACGACTGTGGTCGACGATGTGAGAGGATCAACCCCCGGTCCAGTCCGGTCTTCGGGTCCGTACGGCTCGATATCGTCTACCTGGTTGAAGAAGGACCGAAAGTTGCCGGTCCGGACATACAACTCAAGGGCTTCGTCGAGCGCCGCGCCCTGGTCGCCGGCGAGGACGAAGTAGGTGTAATCGACAGTCTCGCCGAGAACTTGGAGTCCGCGACCTTCAAACGAAGAGTCTTCCGGCCGTGCTTGAGCCTTGATTTTGAACACCAGGTTTGGGTCGACTCCCGCGTTCAGCTGAACCGGCCTGCGAGCCGTCGCCAACTGCTGGCGCAGGTGAGTGCCGTGGGCACCACGCTGACGCTGAGGTGTGCCGCCCCCAGCGCCGCCGGTGCGGCGTGACTGGAGTTGCCTAGGGTTTGGAAGAAGTAAATGTTCGGGCATGGTGTCACCACGGCCGTGACGTAACGCCGGTTAGCGCCCTCTTCACATCCTGCGTCTCGACTATGGGCGAGTTTCGAAGTAGTGCGTTGCGACGGGCATCGATGATGAGCTTCTCGGCTGCGGCATGGGGCAGACCTTTCAATGCGCTCGCGTGCAAATCGATTTCGATGTTTCTGTGCGGTACGCCCTTGAGGCGAAGTCGCAAGACCTGACGCAACTGGTGGACTGTGGGCAAACCGAACGTGAGTACCTCGTCGAAGCGTCTCCATAAAGCCTCGTCGAGTAGGGAAGGGTGATTAGTGGCTGCGAGAAGCAGACTAGGTCCGCGATAGCGGTCGGTCATTTGGAGGAATGCAGTCACTACGCGCTTCATCTCGCCGTGCTCGGATCCGTCGTCGCGCGACCGGCCCAACGCGTCGAACTCGTCGAACAGAACGACAAACGGCGCCTGATCGGCGTACTCGAGTATCCGCCGAAGATTGCTCGCTGTCTCTCCCAGGTAGGAAGACACGACCGCGTCGAGTCGAACGACCAATAGCGGGCGACCCAGCTCGGCTGCCAAGGCCTCGGCAGCAGTCGTCTTCCCGCATCCCGGTGGCCCCTGAAGCAGAAGCCGTTGACGCCGCGGCAAGCCTGCGGCATCCAACACGGGCCACTTCCGAACCTCCTCGACGATGCTCTCCAAGTTCGAGAGCACCAATTTGTGGAGGATCAGATCCTCTAAGAGACGCTGAGGCTCGCGAACCTCGCCGAGGTCCCACTCGCCCTCGCGATCTTTGGGCGGGGCCGGCACAACAATTGAGGACCCACCGTCGACCTGACCGCCGCCAGCAGCGAGGAGCTTCTGCAGGTCCCGCGCGAGGGCGTTGTGGTGCTTGGCTTGCTCTTCCTCGATGATCTCCATCGCTGCTCGCCGAAACGCCAGCTCATCCCGAGTGCGGAACGCGCGGAAGATCTCTTTCAACTGTCGTCCGGCCATAGCGCACATACTAAGTCCGGGCTACGTCAGGTTGTGGCGCGACCCGTAGGGATCACTAGAACCGGCCCGGATGCGGTCACGAGACGAGGTTGAGGTGGGAGTCACCGCAGCAGGACGAGTTGTCTCGGGCCCGCCAGTCAAGCGGTTGTGACCAGGTGGACGAGCGGCGTGGCAGTTTGCGGCCCATTCCGTCCCTGCTCGTTCAGTTCAGAGCACGATCTGCCGATTCACGTCCTTGTAGAGGAGGTAGCGGAAGTTCGACGGTCCGCCGGCGTAGCAGGCTTGCGGGCAGAAGGCGCGCAGGGACATGTAGTCGCCCTCCTGGACCTCCACCCAGTCCTCGTTGAGGCGGTAGACGGCCTTGCCCTCCAGGACGTACAGACCGTGCTCCATCACGTGGGTCTCGGCGAAGGGGATCGATGCGCCGGGCTCGAAGGTCACGATGTTGACGTGCATGTCGTAGGCGAGGTCCTGGGGATCGAGCATTCTCGTTGTGCGCCACGCGCCGTCGGTGTCGGGCATCGGGGAGGGCTCGATGTCGCGCTCGTTGCCGAACTTCGGGGCCGGCTCGTGGCCCGTGATGGGCTCGTAGCGCTTACGGATCCAGTGGAAGGAGACGGGGACATCGCCGCGGTTGTGTGCCGACCACGGTGTGCCCGCGGGCAGGTAGCCGAAGCCGCCGTCGGTCAGGACGTGTTCCTCGCCCGCGATGGTCACGGTCAGCGATCCGGCGGTGACGAAGACGAAACCCTCGACCTCCGACTGCGGTTCGGGCGCAGCCGATCCGCCGCCCGGGGCGACCTCGACGATGGTCTGGGCGAAGGTCTGCGCGCCACCGGGCACCGGGCGGTTGAGCACCCAGGCGCGGGTGTCGGTCCACTCCGGGAACACCGAGGTCACGATGTCACGCAGCACGCCGCGCGGGATCACCGTGTACGCCTCGGTGACGACCGCGCGGTCGCTGAGGAGATCGGTCTGCGGCGGGAGCCCACCGGCGGGGGTGTAGTACGGCGTCGCGTTCATCGGGTTGTCCTCTGTGAGTGGGGGAGTGCGAAGTCGCGCACCTTCTCGATGGGCAGATCGGTCGCGGTCTCGACCTCGTCGACGGTCAGCGCGCCGCACACCTCGCCGCGTCGGATGAAGCCGGCGAGTGCGCGGGCCGTCGCCGGTTCGTCGAGCACCGACGACTCGAGCTTGTGCGCGTAGTTGCGCAGACGCACTGCGGCGGAATCGAATCCGTCACGGTAGAAGGCGTATGTGGCCAGGAAGCGGGTGACGAGCTGCGCGGGGTGGAGGTCCCACCCCTGATAGAAGCCGCGCTCGAGGTGGCGCCGGACCAGTCGCGCGTGCAACGCCCAGCCGGCTTCGACGGCCTCGGCGTCTCCGACGGGGAGGATGTTCGTCGAACCGTCCGACAACCGCACACCGGTGCCGGCCGCGGCGAGTTGCATCACGGCCTTCGCGTGGTCGGCGACGGGATGTTCCATCGACTGATACGCCGCGGCGATGCCGAGGGATGCCGAATAGTCGTAGGTTCCGTAGTGCAGTGCGGTCACCCGGCCCTCGCCGGCCTGGATCATCGCCGCCACGGCCGCGGTGCCGTCGGCGCTCATCACCGACTGCGGGGTCTCCACCTGGATCTCGAAACCGATGCGACCCTGCGGAAGTCCGTGAACCCGCTCGAGTTCGCGGGCGACGGCGACCATCGCGACGACCTGGTCGGTCGAGGTGACCTTGGGCAGCGTGAGCGTCAGACCCGCCGGGAGGTCCCCGGTGTCCGCCAGGCCGGCGACGAACAGATCGAGGGTGCGCAGGCCGCGGGCGCGGACGTCGGCCTCGAAACACTTGAAGCGGATGCCGAGGAACGGCGGTGAGGCGTCGCCGGCCGCCCGGATCGCGGCGACGGCGGCGCTGACGTGCGCGTCCTCCTCGTCATCGGCGCGGACACCGTAACCGTCCTCGAAGTCGATGCGCAGATCCTCGATGGGCTCGGTGCGCAGCTTGTTCTCGACGAGATCCGCGAGCGCGGTGGCCGCCGAGTCGGTCCGGGCGACGGTCGAGCGGGCGATCGCGGCGAGGCCGCCGTGGTCGGCGGCTGCCTCCAGGGCGGAATGGCCCCACTCCCGGGCGAGCTCGGCGGTGTACCGGTCGGCGGGAACGTAGACCGTGTGGACCGGCTGCCGGCTCCCGTCGTCGCCCGGATACCGATCGGATAGCACCGCGTCCGACGGTGCGAGGGCGGCCTCGATCTCAGCGAGGAAGGTCGCGCCGAGGCGACCGGGTTGCACGCTCATGGCGCCCCTTCGTGTCGGATCAATGGAAATCAAATTCCGCAGAGCGGAGTTTACTCCAGAACTGTCGGATGCGACCACCCGTGTGCGCAGACGGACCCTGATTGTGGTTTCACATCATGGAACGTAGCGTGATGCCGGACTGTGGAGGTGGCGATGGCGGGGAACTCCGGCGGTGTGCAATCCGTCGAGCGCGCATTCGAACTGCTCGAGCTCATCGGGCGCGCCGGCGGCGAGTGCTCACTGAGCCATCTGTCGGCGGAATCCCCGCTTCCGCCCCCGACCATCCACCGGCTGCTGCGAACACTCGTGGGAATCGGGTATGTCCGGCAGCTCCCGAACCGGTCGTACGCCCTGGGCCCCCGGCTCATCCGACTCGGCGAGGTGGCCAACCGGCAGCTCGGCGCGGTCGCCGCACCCGTCCTCGCCTCCCTGGTCGGCGAACTCAGCGAGACCGCAAGTCTCGCCGTCCTCGACGGCGACATGGTCATCTACGTGGCGCAGGTTCCGTCCCCGCACAGCATGCGCACCAACAACGAGGTCGGCCGTCGGGTCACGATGCACAACACCGCGGTCGGCAAGGCCGTGCTCGCCGAACTCGACGATGCGCGCATCCTCAAACACGTCACGCAGGCCGGGCTCACCCCCGCCACCCAATGGAGCGTCACGTCGCTGTCGGGTGTGTTCGCGGCCGTCGAGCAGGTACGGGCGAGCGGGGTCGCCACCGACGAACAGGAACACGAGGTCGGCGTCTGCGGGATGGCGGTCGCCGTCCCCGGTGCGCCCACGCCCATGGCGGTCGGGATCTCCGGGCCGGTCGCCCGATTCGACGACGGGCTCCGGGCCCGCGCGGTCGGGGCGCTCCGCACGGCCGCGGAGACCGTGTCCGAGGCGCTGATCGGGTCGCGCGAGTCCTAGGGGCGGGGCGGCTAGATGGTCAGTTTCGTGGGCGTCGTGCGGTTGGCGCCGTCGCCGCTGGAACCATCGCCGACCTGACCGTCGTTGTTGAATCCCCAGCAGTACACCGACGCGGCCGCCATCGCGCACGACGTCCCGTTGCCGGTCGAGATCGAGGTGACGTCGGTCAGCGTCGAGACCTCGCGGGGGATCTTCACCGACCCGCCGGACGAGCCGAGCTGGCTGCGGTCGTCGTCTCCCCAGCAGAAGGCCCGGTTGTCGGAGACCGCGCAGGTGGTGCCCCAGTCGGTGGAGATGGCCGAGACGCCGCTCAGATTGCCGACCTGAACGGGGGCCTGGCGGGTCTCGGTGGTGCCGTCGCCGATCTGGCCGTAGGCGTTGGAACCCCAGCACCACGCGTCGCCACCGGCGACCGCACAGGTCGTCTGGAAGTACGTGCTGGTGTTCGTGTTCGGATCGTCGTCGTCGGATGCCTCGTGGTAGCCGCCGACGGTGATGTCGGTGACGTCGGTCAGCGCGCCGACCTTCACCGGCGCCGAGCGCGCCGTCGTGCTGCCGTCACCGATCTGCCCATTGTCGTTGGCGCCCCAGCAGAACGCCGAGCCGTCCGACACCGCGCAGGTGGTGCCGTAGGCGGTGGTGATGTCGGTGACGACGCCGAGCCCGGGGACCTTCGTCGGTGCCGAGACCGGGTCGGTGCCGCCGCCGGTGCCGAGCTGGCCGTATTCGTTGTTGCCCCAGCAGTAGGCGTCGGTGCCGGCGACCGCGCAGGTGGTGCCCCAGCCGGTGGAGATCGCCTTGACGTCGGAGATGGCGCCGACCTTGGTCGCGGAGTCCACCGTCGAACCGCTGGAACCGTTGCCGACTTCGCCGTAATGGTTGTTGCCCCAACAGAATGCGTCGCCGGCGGCGATGGCGCAGGCCGTCGAGACGTAGGCGTTCTCGCCGGTGAGGTAGCCGCCGGTGGTGACCGCGGTCGCGTTGGCGACCCCGGTCACCGCCACCGGTCGGGTGTGCGGCGTCGTGGAACCGTCGCCGAGCTGACCGGAGTCGTTGTCGCCCCAGCAGTGCACGCTGCCGTTGACCACGGCGCAGCTGCTGCCGAAGTTCGTGCTCACCACCGGCTGCGCGACGGTCGCCTTCTCCGGGTCGGCGACGGTGCTGCCCAGGACGGCGAGTCCCACGACGGCGGCGACCACCAGCAGCAGCACGGCGCCGAGTACGCCGGCGACGATGAGGCCGGTCCGCTTCTTCTTTTTCGGCGGGACCGGCGGCATACCCGGGTAGCCGACCTGGGGATGCCCGGGCTGCGCGTGCGGGCCCGAGAGGTGAGGGGCCGAGGAGTACATCGGCTGGGGTCCCGACGGCTTGTTCATCAGCGGCTGCGGGCCCGACGGCCCGGTCATGGTCGGCTGCGGCGGCGGGGTGTACTGGCCATGGGGTGGGCCGAACTGCTGCTGGGGTCCCGAGGGGTGACCCGTGAACGGGCCGCCGGTGCCACCGCCGACGAGGGTGGGCGGCGGAACCGAACCCGCGATCATCGTGTTGCCCTGTGCGGCAGGGGATTCGAGCGCCGACTTCAAGGCGGCTGCGAAACTGCGGCAGTCGGGGTAGCGGGATGCGGGATTCTTCGACAGGGCGCGCTGGAACACCGGGTCGAGGTGCGCGAGGTCGCCGCGCAGCTGGCCGATGTGGGGAACCGGGCGCTGGATGTGGCCCAGCATCACCGACGGTTCGGACTGTCCGACGAAGGGCGGCTGCCCCGCGAGCATCGCGTAGGCCGTGCAGGCCAGCGAGTACTGGTCCGACCGGGCCGTGGCGTCGGCGCCCTCGAGTGTCTCCGGGGCCGAGAAGGCGACCGTCCCGATGAACGAATGGGTGCCGGTCAGGTTGGCCGAGCCGGCGAGCTTGGCGATGCCGAAGTCGAGCACGAGGGCGCGTTCGACGGCGTTCGTCGCCGGATCGCGCGTGACTAGGATGTTGGCGGGCTTGATGTCCCGGTGCACCACGTGGTGGCGGTGCGCGTAGTCGAGGGCGTCGGCCACCTGTCCGACGACCGTCGACACCTCCGCCGGCGTCAGACGTTCCTCGGTGAGGTCCTTGCCCTCGACGTAACTCATCGAGAACCAGGGCGAGCCGTCCTCGATGCCGTACTGGTGGATGGTGATGATGCTGCGATGGTCGAGCTTCGCGGTGGTGCGGGCCTCGTTGGTGAAGCGCTGGTTGAACCCGGGCTGGGCACTGACCGCCGTGGAGATGACCTTCAGGGCCTCCCGCCGCTCGAGTTGCAGGTTCTCGACGAGGTACACCTCGCCCATACCGCCCGCGCCGAGCTGGGAGACCACGCGATAACCGGCGATGTGGGTGCCGGGACTCAACGGCACGGCGTCACCTCTTTCTGGCTTGGCGGGAGAGCGGCTGCCAAATGGCTGCTCTCGCAGACGTATGCAGGGACGATACCGAACCGGGAAAGGTCCGGGGCACCCTTCAACCGGATGACGGAGCCGACGCTAGAACGTGACCTGAGTGGGGGTCAGACGGTCGTCGGTGCCCCCGATGCCGAGCTGTCCGGTGGCGTTGAAACCCCAGCACCACAGGTATGACGACGCGAGCGCGCACGTGGTTCGTTCGCCGGTGGACACCGCGCCGACATCGGACAATCCGTTCACCCGGGTGGGCGCCGGCCGGTCGGTCAGGGTGCCGTCGCCGACCGAGCCCCAGGCATTGGCGCCCCAGCAGTACGCGACCCCGGCCGCGAGTGCGCAGGTGGTGTTCGACGTGCCGGTGCTGATGGCCTCGACTCCGTCCAGGCCGGACACCGGCGTCGCCGTGCGTCGGCCGTAGGTGGTGCCGTCGCCGAGTTGGCCGAACGCGTTGTCGCCCCAGCAATATGCACTCGCCCCGGCGATCGCGCAGGCGGTCGCGGCGCCCGCCGAGACCGACGTCGCGCCGTCCAGGTCGGCGACCCGGGTCGGGCGGGCGCGGTTCGTGGTCGTGCCGTCGCCGACCTGTCCGTTGTCGTTGAGCCCCCAGCAGTAGGCGTCACCGGTCGCGACGGCACACGTGAAGTTCACGCCGACGCTGATGGCGGTCACGTCGTCGAGCCCGGCGACCCGGACCGGCCGGTACTGATTCGCGGTCGAACCGTCGCCGAGCTGGTCGAAGTCGTTGGTGCCCCAGCAGTACGCCGAGCCCGCCGAGATCGCGCACGTGGCCCAGTTGGCGGTCGAGATGGCGGTGACATCGGCGAGACCGGCGACCCGGGTCGGCGTCAGCCGCGCGTCGGTCGTGCCGTCGCCGATCTGCCCGTAGTCGTTGTTCCCCCAGCAGTACGCGAGTCCCTCGGCGATCGCACAGCTGTTGGGTCCACCGGTGCTGATCGCGGTGACGCCGCTGAGATCGGCGACCGGCGTGGGAGTCTGGCGGGTGTCGGTCGTGCCGTCGCCGAGTTGGCCGGCCGCGTTGTCGCCCCAGCAATAGGCGGTTCCGTCCCGGATCGAGCACGTGGCACCGAGCCCGGCGCTGAGCTGGGCGCCGGCATCGGCCGCCGCGATCGGCGACGACGGGGCGTCGGACGCGTCCCCGCCATCGCCGCCGCCGAGGGTGAGGACCCCGATCGCGACGACGACGGCCAGCACCGCGACCACGGCGACCGCGGCGAGGGCGAGCGGCCACCGTCGCCGGTGGGAGGGCGTCGGGGGCGCGGGGGATGGGGAGACCCACGGT
>NZ_JAFFZF010000062.1:0-18020 GCF_016924115.1 Gordonia sp. BP-119 | reverse complement strand
CTCGGCGAGGTGGTCGTGATACATCCTCACAGCCCGCTCACGCGTCTCTGGATCAAACTTCCTCAGTGCACCCATACCGGCATTCTCCTGGTGAGATCACGGTCTCCACCAGACCCAGGACGGTTCAAAGTGCACCAGACCTGGCCACCCCCACCCCAGGCCCACCGCTAGCAGGACACCTACCACGTAGCTCCAGGTGGTGGGGATCGCCATGAGTGAAAGCCCGACGGCGCAGACGATGAGTGCTGTCTGGATCAGAGAAAGTGCTGACACGCCGCCTCGATCGACGACTCCGCCAATGACGATACGGGTCGCGGCTCCTAAGGCGCTGCCGACGGCCAGAATCACACCAGCCGGGCCGACTGCAATCCCCCGCTCCAGCGCGCCGATCACGGCAAAGGCCACGGCGGACGTAACGGCACCGCCCGCGAACATCGTCATCGCGGCCATCAGCACCAACGCCGAACGCATCTGGGTATCCCATTGCCCCGCCGGCCGGGTCGTACCCATAACGACCGGCATGGTCCGGGTCCGGGCCACGGGGACCAGTACGAGCATGCCCAGTACAGCCATCAGCAGGAAGGCCATGGACCATCCCAGAGTCAACGCAACCAACGGGATCGAAACGCCGGCGACCAACCCCGTCACAGGGACCGCGGCCTGTTTCACCCCGAAGGCCAGCCCGCACGAGGCGGCTGGGATGTGCGTGACGAGCAAGTGGTTGGAGGAAGGGTGCCCGAGACCGTTCCCGAGTCCCCCCAGGGATGCCCATACAATTAGCCACGGCCACGCAGAGATCCAGGACGCGCTGCCGGTCAGGCTCACGACCGCCAGAAGCAAGGCGGCGATGCCCATGCCTTTCTCGCTGAGCACACGACCAATCACACCGGTGCACGCGGAGGTGAGGGCGGCCGCAGCCCAGTAGACCCCTACCGCCAGGCCGATCCCGTAGGCCGGGACGCGGATTGTTGCGGTGATCTCCGTGGCCAGCGCCCCAAGGAGAAACACCGGCATGTTTGTTAAGACAGTCACCAGTACGGCCACAGCCAAAGCGGCGAATCCACGGCCCGGATGTCTCACGCGCTGTGACCTGCCACCGGGGCATCCGATGCCGCATCCATCTCCGGCACGCTGCGCTTACGCACCCGTGGGCAGGGCGGTAAAAAGTTCATGGCTGGCATTCCTGCCCTTCCAGGTCAAGGCTGTGGTGCGAGCAATACCGCTTCTGAAGTGCCCCGGGTTTGATGGGCACATTGGTGTGCCCCGGGTTTGATGGGCACATTGGTGTGCCCCGGATTCCGTGGGGTTCGATTTTTTGAATTCTCATGCCTCAAGTACGACTTCGCCGGACATCGGTCTAGATGGGTCAGCGTCGGCCCCTGTGTCCCTCTAGCCCGCGTCAGATCTCCTTCCCATCACCCGCCTGACGCCAGTTCCCGGCCGATACCGAACGCCGCGGCCTGGAGGACTCCGGCGAGGCGGGTCCTGTCCCTCGTCAAGCGGGGAACCACAAGACCCAGGGATGCGACGACCGCGGTGTCTCGAAGCACGGGGACGGCCACCGAGCACGCCCCGAGGGACATCTCCTCGACCGTTGTCGCATACCCATGGCGCCGCACCCGAGCCAGCTGCTGTCGCAGGAGCCCGGGCTGGGTCACCGTGAACGGCGTCATCCGGGTCAACGAGCCGAGCGTCTCGGCGAGCACGTCGTCGGGCGCGTGCGCGAGCAGCACCTTCCCAACCGCCGTGCAGTGCAGCGGCAGTCGGGAGCCGACGGTGCTGACGATCGGGACGGACGCCGTGCCGGACAGCCGGTCGAGGTACAACACCTCGGCGCCCTCGCGCACCGCGAGGTGCACGGTGGCCAGCGTCGCGCCGTACACGTCGTGGAGGAACGGCTCAGCGATCTGGCGCAGGCCGGTCTGGGTCGGCGCCAGTAGTGCGAGCTCCCAGATCCGGCGACCCACCACGTACTCGCCGGTCGGCCGCCGCACCAAGCCGCCCCAGGTGGCCAGTTCGGCCACCAATCGGTGAGTGGTCGGCAGCGGTAGACCCGCCCGACGCGCAATCTGGCTCAGCGTCATCGCCCGGTGCTCATCGTCAAAGGCGCCGAGAACGGTCAGCAGGCGCGAGGCGACACTGGCTCCCGGGTCGGAGGTGTTGCCGGCCATCGTCGCCCTCTTTCACTCAGTGAACGATATAGCTCGAAGCGTACGCCCCGGCCACCTACCGTCGGGCTGGTGAGCACTCCTGACCTATCGACCCAAGCCGAGATCAGCGCCGAGATCGCCGACCTGTCCGCCGGCACCGACCCGTCCGCTATCAGGCCCCGCCTCGACTACTCCCCGTACCGCAGCAGCCTCCTGCGGCATCCGACCAAGGATCTGCACCAGGTCGATCCGGAAGGCGTCGAGTTGTGGTCTCCGTGCTTCAGCCACCGGGACGTCGATCCACTCGAGGCCGATCTGACGATTCAGCGCTCGGGCGAGCCGATCGGCGAGCGCATCACGATCTCCGGCCGGGTCGTGGACGGCGACGGACGCCCGGTCGCGGGCCAGCTGGTCGAGATCTGGCAGGCCAACGCCGGAGGACGCTACATCCACCAGCGTGATCAGCACCCTGCGCCGCTCGACCCGAACTTCACCGGCGCCGGGCGGTGCCTGACCGGTGCGGACGGTAGCTACTCATTCCAGACGATCAAACCGGGTCCGTACCCGTGGCGGAACCACCGCAATGCGTGGCGTCCCGCCCACGTGCACTTCTCCCTGTTTGGCACCGAGTTCACGCAGCGCATCGTCACGCAGATGTACTTCCCGGGCGATCCCCTGTTCGCGCTGGACCCGATCTACCAGTCGATCACCGACCAGGGCTCCCGTGACCGCCTCGTCGCCCGCTACGACCATGACCTGACGCGACCCGAGTGGTCGACCGGCTACCGGTGGGACATCGTGCTCACCGGAGCCCACCGCACCTGGACCGAGAACAACGACGACAAGGACCACGCATGAGCCCCCGCCTGCACCCCACGCCCGGCCAGACGGTGGGCCCGTTCTTCCACTACGCACTCCCCTATGACGGCGACTCCGAACTGGTGCCTGCGAGCAGCCCGGGTGCGATCCGGTTCCACGGCCGCGTGCTCGACGGTTCTGGTGCGCCGGTCCCCGACGCGCTGGTCGAGCTCTGGCAGGCGGACGCGTCCGGCGCGATCGTCCAGCAGCCGGGCTCGTTGCGCCGCGACGGTTGGACGTTCACGGGCTGGGGCCGGTCGTCGACCGACAACGCCGGCCACTACTCGTTCTCGACGATCGCGCCGGGTGGGGTCGACGGGGGCGCACCGTTCTTCGCGCTCACGGTGTTCGCGCGTGGCCTGCTCGATCGGCTCTTCACACGCGCATATCTGCCGGGACACGAGGCCGCCCTCGCTGCGGACCCCCTTCTCAGCAGCCTCGAGCCGGACCGTCGCGCGACGCTGGTCGCGGAGGCCGATGCGCAGGGACATGCGTTCGACATCCGTCTGCAGGGCCAGGGCGAGACCGTCTTCCTGACGTTCCCGGGCCACGGGGCGGCACACTGAACGCCATGACCGACCTGTTCTGGCCCGGCGACGAGCGCGCCGGCGACCTGATGAGTGCTGAGGCGTTGCTCGCCGCCATGGTCAGGGTGGAGTCCGCGTGGCTGGACGCTCTCGTGGCCTCCGGGCTCGCGCCGTCCGCCGCCGCCACCGACCTCGCCCCGCTCGTCACCGTCGACGACCTGCCGCACATCGCGGCGGCAGCCGAGGGCAGCGGCAACCCCGTCGTCCCGCTCGTCGGCCTGCTCCGCTCGCGGGCGCCGCAGCCCGCCGCCACCTGGCTGCACCGCGGGCTCACCAGCCAGGACGTCCTCGATACCGCCCTCATGCTCGCGCTGCGCGATGCGCTCGATCGCCTGATCGACGAGCTGCGCGCCCAGGTGACCGCGCTCTCACGCCTCGCCGCGCAGCACGCCGACACGCCGATGGTCGGTCGCACCCTGACCCAGCACGCCGTCCCCACGACGTTCGGCGCCGTCGCCGCAGGCTGGCTCGACGGCCTGGTCGACGCCGCCGATCTGGTCCAGGACGCCCGCTCCCTCCTGCCGGTGCAGCTCGGCGGGGCGGTCGGCACTCTGTCGGCGGCCACCGAGCTGGCGAACCTGCGGGGGCACGAGGATCCCCAGGGGACCAGCGCCGACCTGGTCGCCAGCACCGCCGCGGCCCTGGGGCTACGGGAACTCCGCCCGTGGCACACCTCGCGGGCGACGGTCACCCGGACGTCCGACGCGCTGGTCTCGTGCACGGACGCCTGGGGACACGTCGCGACCGATGTCGCGACGCTGGCGCGGACCGAGATCGGCGAGCTGGCCGAGCCGACGGCCGAGGGCCGCGGTGGCTCGTCGACGATGCCGCACAAGAACAACCCGATTCTTTCCGTACTGGTGCGCCGCGCAGCCCTGGGAGCCCCCGCTCTGGCCGCGACGATGCACCTCGCCTCCGCCACCGCGGGCGACCAGCGCCCGGACGGCGCGTGGCACGTCGAGTGGTCGACCCTGCACATGCTCGGTCGACGCAGCGTCGTCGCCGCGTCCCAGACCACCGAGCTGCTGCAAGGTCTGCACGTGGACGCCGAGCGCATGCGCGCGACGCTCGACCGGTCGACCGACAGCGTGCTGGCCGAGCGCCGCACGATCGCCGGGCTGCTGGACAAGACCGCCGATTCCGACCCGACCACCTACCGCGGGTTCTCCGAGGACCTCATCGTGGGCGCCGTGGAGCGGGCCCAGACCTTCTTGGAGGAGAACGAGTGACCGTCCCTCGCATCACAGCCGTCCAGCTCGGCGGTTCACCCGCCATGCCCCTGCTCGTCCTCGGGCCCTCGTTGGGCACGTCGGCTCAGTCACTGTGGGCGCGCTGCGCCGCCGGCCTCACCGATCGCTTCGAGGTCCTCGCGTGGGACCTGCCCGGGCACGGATCCAATGTCGGTTCGGCCGAGCCGTTCACGATGGCCGAGCTGGCCGCCGGTGTCCTCGAGATGGTCGACGACGTGGTGGCCCAGCGCGACACGTTCGCCAGCACTTTCACCTACGCGGGCGACTCGGTGGGAGGCGCCGTCGGGCTGCAGCTGCTGCTGGACGCACCCGCGCGCATCGACTCCGCTGTCCTGCTGTCGACGGGCGCACGGATCGGCGAGCCGGATGCCTGGCGGACACGGGCCACGTCCGTGCGCGCGTCGGGCACCCCGTCGATGATCGAAGGGTCGGCCCAGCGTTGGTTCGCACCCGGATTCCTGGAGCGGGAGCCGGAGATCGGCGCAGCCCTGCTGCACGACCTGCGGGACGCCGACGACGAGGGCTATGCGCTGGTGTGCGAGGCGCTGGCGGGCTTCGACGTCCGTGACCGCCTCGGCGAGATCGAACCGCGAGTGCTGGCGGTGTCGGGTCTGCTCGACGTCCCCACTCCGCCGGCCGATCTCGCGGCTATCGCCTCCGGAGTCCGGAACGGGCGGCTCGTCGTCCTCGACGGCGTCGCGCACCTGCCCCCGGCCGAGCAACCGTCCGAGGTCGGCCAACTCATCCGCGATCACGCGAACGCGGGGCAGGCGGTTGCCGCTCCCACGACCGTCGCCGGGGTGCGCGACGCCGGCATGGCGGTGCGCCGGGCGGTCCTGGGCGACGCCCATGTCGACCGCGCGACCGCGGCGATCACCGATCTGACCGCCGACTTCCAGGATTTCATCACCCAGTACGCCTGGGGGTCGGTGTGGACGCGTCCGGGTCTTGACCGGCGCAGCCGCTCACTCATCACGCTGACCGCCCTGGTGGCCCGCGGCCATCACGAGGAGCTGGCCATGCACGTGCGGGCCGCGCGTACCAATGGGCTGACCAACGACGAGATCAAAGAGTTGCTGCTCCAGACGGCGATCTACTGCGGCGTGCCCGATGCCAACGCGGCCTACCGCATCGCCCAGCGCGTGCTCGACGAGCTGGACCACCCCGCTTACTAGGAGACTGCTGCACAATCCTCGTGGCAGGAGCCCGGTGTGGTGGCTGGCGTGAAATCCTGTGGCTATGCAGGGTTGTGATTGTGACTTTCGCGGGTAAGTGGCGGTGGCGGTGGTCTACGGACGTTTCGCGGCGGTCTCACTGGCGAGTGGTGGTCACCCGGGCGCGCACTAGGTCGCGCCGAACGAGACGGTGGAGCTCATTCCAACCGGAACTCACTGACGCGTGCTCGAACCCTCGTCGTCCATGCCGTAGCGGGGATCTCCGAACGCGGCATCTCGACGCAAGGGCTACGACTTCGGTGTCATGTAAGGGTGTCGCACCAGCTTCGTCGCGCAGTGGGCGGGCTAACGCGACGTGTCGGCGGCGCCTACTTCCTTACTCGCTGGAGTGCGCGGTAGAGCGTGGATCGACCCACCCCGAGATCCCGGGCGATAGCTGACGGCCCCTCCCCCGCCTCGATACGGGCAAGGGCCTTGTCGATCTGCTCCTCAGTCAGGACGCGTTTGCGTCCCTTGTACTTGCCCTTCGCCTTGGCGATGGCGATACCCTCGGCCTGGCGTTCGCGAATGATGGCCCGCTCGAACTCTGCGAACGCCCCGAGCAGCGAGAGCATCAGGTCGGCTCGAGGATCCTGGGCACCGGCAGCGTAGGTGGCCCGCTCGTGGACGAACCGCACACTCGCACCCTTCGCGGTGACCTCGCCGACGATCTGCTTGAGATCAACCAGGGAACGAGCGAGTCGGTCCATCGACGCGACAACCAGCTCATCACCGTCCCGCAGATACCTGATGCACTCTTCGAGCTTTACGCGATCAGCGCGCGAGCGTGCCGACTGTTTCTCGATATAGACCCGGTCGCACTCCCCCACCGCCTCGAGCTGACGCGCCTCGTTCTGATCCGCGGCTGACACCCGCACGTACGCCACCCGCTGCCCACGCGCATGCGAAGATCGGCGAGCCGGCTTCGGATCTGGCTTCGGCTTTGGCGTTACCTCGATGACGTTCTCCGAGTCCGTCGACTCCACCCGAAAGTTCCAACCCAACTCATCCCGACGACGGAACCGAGTCCGCACCTTCCCGCGGCTGACGATGAGCACCTCCTCGCCACCCGAACGATTCAGCAACGTCCCGATCCGATCAGCCATGAGGGGACCCTTTCGCCCGGAATCTGTATCAATAGATCCTAGACCCCCCGGGAGAACGTTTCATAAGTATCAAACTAGACCCTGTGACACAGCAGCGACTGCCGGCGGCGCATCGTCCCGCACGGGTGTACCCCACCAGGACGTTGCCCGTTCACGGCCGGATCACCTGCCTGCCTCACCCCTCCCACTGCGGTAACATCGCTCGATGCCTTCCGCGACATTTAAACGCGCCGATTCCCGCTACTTCGCTTCCAGCCTAAGCGAGGGCACAACCCATTCTGGAATTGACACGTTCGAGGGGCCACTTGGCATTACAACCGAGGGAAATAAAGGAGAACGAAGCAACAAGATAGTGCAGCACATCTTTAACGGTCCGAACACTGATCTACTCCTTATTGAGCTTCTAAACTTCCTATACGTAGAAAACAGCTACGCTGACACATCCGACAGCAATCCTTCATACGCCAACTTGCGCAAGCGCGTACTGGACCCTCGAGGCATATCGCTCACCGAGAGCGGGTACACCCTGCCAGATGGTCGGGACGTTGACGACCTTCGTGCATCCAACGGCGCCCTTGAAAATGAGCGCTCCGCAGTCTCTAAGCCGGTTACAGCCATACAGTCCCCTGACACGCCAATTGAGAATAGAGATCCCGCCAAGATATTTATAGTTCACGGCCGAGACGCACGTCCGCTTGTTGCCCTTAGAACATATCTATTGTTTCTGGGGCTTCATGACATCTCGTGGTCAGAGGCAGTAAAACTGACCGGGGAACCCCAACCGCACACTTACGATATTGTCCGTGCCGGAATGCTGCATGCCTCAGCCACGATCGTAATTTTCTCCCCAGACGACCTCGCCCGAGTTAAGGACGAATTCTCCGAGACCGGAGATCCGGATCGAACCCCTCAAGGTCAAGCTCGACCGAACGTACTTCTGGAAGCTGGAATGTCATTCGCCATGGCCCCCGAGCGCACGATATTTGTCAAGAGCGGGCCGTCCAGGGAAATTTCAGATATCGCCGGGTTCAACTGGATCAAGCTCGACGGAAAGTGGGACAGTCGGCTCGATCTCAAGTATCGACTAGAAACCGCTGGCGCTTCCGTTAGGGCAGGAACATATGACCTTCAAGACCCGCTAGCTGGACCCTTCATGGTCCAGTAGTCCACTTCCGCCGATAATGTCATATTCCGTCATGCTTGCTGGTCAGTGGGCGACCGATTGCCGCTGACAGCGCGGACTGCGTGTGCGGTCATTTTCGGTGTGACGTCCGAGGAAGGTTCGCTCCCCTCGACGCCGTGGTCAGTCGAGAGTCCGGTCAAGCCCCGTGTGGTGGTGTAACTCGTTTCTGATCCTTCGCTTGCGGTCAGGCGGGGAGTTGCATCAGGTCATCGGTGCTCACCTCCGTCGGACTGGTGTGAGACAGCCGAAGCGGTGACAGTCCTCGTGGCCTACTGCCGCTGAATCCGAGCTACTCGCGGGCAGCGGTATGCGACTGAGTCGAAATGACGTGGGCGACGGGCCACGTCTTGCTGAGGTCGGTCAGGACCAGGTCGGCTCGGAAGCCTTCGGTCAGCACGCCACGGTCGTTGAGACCGACACAGGCGGCCGGGCCTGAGGTGATCAGCCGCACGGCGTGCGGGAGTGAGAGGACACCGTCGCGCACAAGTCGCACTGCGGCTGGGAGCATCGAGGAGGGAAGGTAGTCGCTGGCCAGGGAGTCGGCCACACCGGCGACGACGAGCTCGGCTGCCGAGACGTTCCCGGTGTGGGAGCCGCCACGGACGACGTTCGGGGCGCCAGCAACGACGAGCATGCCTCGGTCGCGGGCGGCACGGGCGGCGTCCAGGGTCGTTGGGAACTCCGCCACGGTGCAGCCGCGGTCGGCGGCAGCCGCGACGTCTTCCGGGGTGGCCAGGTCGTGGCCGAAGAGCCGGATGTGTCCGGTCCGGGCCAGGTCGCCCAGCCACGTGAGGGTGCGGTCGCGCACGGCGAGACGTTCGGCGCGGGTGCAACGCCACCGGTCGACGTGGTCGACCGCAGCAGCCTCGGCCATGCCCTCGTTGGTGATCAGCCACCGCTGCATGGTCGTGGGGTCGGCGAACTGCCCCTGCCCCGGTGTGTGGTCCTCGTGAGAGACGATCGGTACCCGTGCGTGTGGGGGATCATTCGGTGTGGTGATGCTCCGACGCGTTTCAGAATCCGCGGAGTCGTCGAATGCGGCCAGCTCCGTTGCGAGCAGCGTCCGGCCGTACTCGCAGCGGGCGTCCAACCGGTGCAAGACTTGGTGGTCGACCTGGGTGTCGTCAGCGTGACGCAGCGAATCGGACAATTCTGCCGCAGCGGGGGAACCGATCGTCGTTCCCACGATGGAGCGCTCCTGGAACGCAAGGCCATGGAAGGCGGTCGTGATACCTGCCGCGCGTAGACGGCCGCCCGCCGACATCAGTGCGAAGGCAGGGTCTAGGACGACGCCCGGTCGCGGCCGGGTCTCCCGCGCGAGGATGTCGGTGTGGACATCGACCAGGCCCGGCAGCAAGTGGGCGCCGTGGGCGTCCAGGGTGCAGCCGGCACCCGGCGGGTGTGGGCCCACCTCGGCGATCCGACCCTCGCGCACCACCACTCTTGCGTTATCCACCACCCGATGGGGCAGCACCGCTGTGACGTGGCCGATCACAAAATCTGTCGGCGTCCAACACGAGTTCCCAAAGGTCATGACGACACATTCTGACAGGGCCCTATGGCCGTCGCATGAACGCGGAAGCCATCGGCCGTTCACCGGCATCGGATGGTCGGACGGGGTTCACTCACCGTTCTCTCAACCCTAATCGCCCGTTCGTAAGTCCTCTATAGGTTTCGGGGTGTTCGACCAAGTCCTATAGAGGGGTTTCCATGATCGAGCTCGTCGAGGTGAGCAAGACCTACAAGGGGGGCGTGCAGGCGCTGCGCCGAACCGACCTGACGATCGAGGCCGGGCAGGTGACCGTGCTGCTCGGTCCTTCGGGAGCCGGCAAGTCGACGCTGCTGCGGTGCATAAATTTGCTCGTGCAGCCCACCACCGGGACTGTGCGTGCCGCCGGTCTCCCGGCACTGGACTCGCGCCGTGCATTACGACGGCATCGCCGGCGCACTGGCATGGTTTTCCAGCACCACCATTTGGTCCCGCGGTACACCGCGCTGCGCAACGTGCTGCTCGGCCGAGTCGGCTACCACAGTTTCTGGCACGGTCTCCTGCCCGCTGGTCGCGCCGACGAGCGCATCGCCCTCGAGGCGCTCGACCAGGTGGGTCTGCTCGACAACGCGCTCACCCGGGTCGACAATCTCAGCGGCGGCATGCAGCAGCGCGTCGGCATCGCCCGCGCACTCGCCCAACAGCCGCAGCTGATCCTCGCCGACGAACCGGTTGCCAGCCTCGACCCGGCCACCGCAGGCCGAGTGATGGCGCTGTTGCGCCGTGTCTGTCACGACAACGGCATCACACTCGTCGCCAGCCTCCACCAGGTCGACCTGGCCCTTGAGCACGCCGACCGCATCGTCGGCCTCGCACACGGCGAGATCGTGCATGACAGCCCCGCGTCCGATGTCACCGATGACGCCATCCGACTCATCTACGAAGGCGTCACTGAGGAACCCAACGGGGAATCCGACGGCGACGCCGTCACCAGTACTGTCACCGGCCACCTCGCTGCTGGTGTCCGCTGACCGGAAGCTGTTCGCATCACCCGAATCACATTCACCAGATCCTGGAGTTCTTCACAATGACCAGACCAGCCCGTTCCACAGTTGCCGCCCTGGCGGCGCTGATCTCTTTCGCGCTTGTTCTCACCGGCTGCGGCTCCGGCTCCACCTCCGAGCCTGCCGCCGGCGAGGTGCCTGAGACCCTCCGCGTGGCCCTGCTGCCCGACGAGAACGCGTCTCAAGTGATCCAGGACAACGAACCGCTCAAGGAATACCTAGAGGACGAGTTGGGCGTCGAGGTCGAACTCATCGTCACCACCGACTACTCCTCGATGATCGAGGCGATGACCCGCGGCCGGTTGGACCTGGCCTACTTCGGGCCATTGTCCTACGTGCTCGCCCAGGAGCAGGCCGACATCGAGCCCTTCGCCGCGCTGCAGGAGGAAGAAGGCGCTGCCCCCACCTACCAAGGGGTGTTTCTCGCCAATGCCGACTCCGGCATCACCACACTCGACGACGTCGCTGGCAAGACCGTCGCGTGGGGAGACCCGGCCAGCACCTCCAGCCACCTGATACCCAAGGCCATGCTCGCCGAGGAAGCGGACCTGCGCGTCGACGACGGCGACTACGAAGAACAGCACGTCGGCGCCCACGACGCGGTGGCGCTGGCAGTGCAGAACGGCAACGCCGACGCGGGCGGCATGAGCCTGCCCATCTACGAGCGCATGGTCCGAGACGGGACCATTGACCCTGAGGTGGTCGTGACCGTCCAGGAGTCCGAGCCCTACTACAACTACCCGTGGACTATGCAGACGAATCTGCCCGAGGACTTCAAGGACAAGGTGCGGGCGGCGTTTTTAGAACTCGACGACGACGCCGTGCTCGAGGCGTTCGAGGCCGCCGGTTTCGGACCTGTGACCGATAAAGACTACGACGCGGTGCGCGACCTCGCGCCCCTGCTGGACATCGACCTGGCGGACTACCAGTGACCGCCGACACTTTGCCGGACCCCGTCGAGGAACGGCGGGAAGAACAGTACCGGGACATCTCCCGTCGGGTGTGGATTGGCTGGGGGCGCAACAGCGCCGCCATGGGCGTCGTCGGCGTCCTGGTGCTGGTGTGCGTCTGGGCGGTGGGACTACTCGACGGCGAACGGATGATCACCGGGCTGGCCGACATCGCCGACCTCCTGGGCGACATGTGGCCCCCGGACTTCACCCACATCAACCGGTGGTGGGGCCCACTGTGGGATTCGATGTCGATGAGTATCGCGGCCACCGCACTGGCGGTCCTGCTGTCGGTCCCACTCGCGCTGCTCGGGGCCCGTAACACCTCCCCGCACCCCACCGTCTACGCGGTCGCGCGCCTGGTCCTCAACACCCTGCGATCGGTGCCCGAGCTGATCATGGCGATCGTGTTCGTCGCCGCCGTCGGCTTCGGCGCCCTTCCCGGCGCACTGGCGCTGGGTATCCACTCCGCCGGCATGGTCGGAAAGTTCTTCGCCGACTCGATCGAACGCGCCGATCAAGCATCCGTCGAGGTCGCCCGCGCCGCCGGAGCCACCCGGGCACAAGTGATCCTGCACGGCATCCTGCCGCAGGTGCTGCCCCAAATGGCCGACGTCACCGTCTACCGGTGGGAGCTCAACTTCCGCGCCTCGGTAGTCGTCGGCGTCGTCGGCGCCGGCGGCATCGGATTCGAGCTGATCGCCGCCCTCCGCACCCTCCAGTACCAGGAAGTCTCCGCAATCCTGCTCGTCATCCTCGCCACCGTCACCGTGGTCGACGCCCTCGGCGGAGCATTACGAAGAAGGTTCCAATGACAAACGCGTCCGCGCGCCCGGTGGTCGTTCTCACCCACCGGGTGCATCCCCAGATCCTCGACATGCTCGGCCGCGAGTGCGACGTGGTGCCGAACCAGCAAGACGACAGCCTCCCGGCATCCGAACTGAAACGCCGAGTGGCACACGCCGACGGGCTGATGGCGTTCATGCCCGACCAGATCACCGCGCAGTTCCTCGACGGTTGCCCGCGACTGCAGGTGGTCGCCGGCGCACTCAAGGGCTACGACAACATCGACGTTCGCGCCTGCACCGAGCGCGGCATCTGGCTCACCCGAGTCGAGGACTTACTCACCGAACCCACCGCGGAATTGGCAGTCGGGCTGCTGATCGGCCTCGCTCGACACGTCGCGACCGGTGACCGCACCGTGCGAGCCGGTTTCCGCGGCTGGCGGCCGGTGCTCTACGGACGCACACTCGTCGGCTCCACGATTGGCATCGTGGGCGCCGGCGTACTCGGCCGGGCCGTGGCGCAAATGCTCTCCGGATTCAATCCCCGACTTCTCTACCACGACCCCGATCCGGTGCCGTCCGCAACCGCGGCGTCGATCGGTATGGAACGGGTGGAACTCGCCGAGCTTCTGCAGCACAGCGACTCCGTGGTGGTCTGCGCCCCCCTGACGGCGGACACACTGCACCTGCTCGACCACGAGGCGATGACATCGATGCGACCCGGAGCGCTGCTGGTCAACGTCGGACGAGGCTCAGTGGTGAACGAAGGCGCAGTGGCCGAGCTCCTGCGCAGCGGACACCTCGGCGGATATGCCGCAGACGTGTTCGAGTTCGAGGACCTCTCCCGACCCGACCGCCCCAGCGGCCTGCACCCGGACCTGATGGAACTGACGAGCCATACCCTCTTCACCCCGCACCTCGGATCTGCGGTCGCGACGGCACGCTTGGCGATCGAGGAACACGCGGCGAGATCCATCCTGCAATCACTCGCAGGCAAAATGCCCGACGGAGCCGTCAACGACCCGCGGAAACCGTCGACCTCCTCCGTTCCCGCAGTATGATCACGCCCATCAGCGACGCCGCACCCACCAAAACCAGTCCTCGGGTACCGGTGTACCTTTCCGCCGCCGACGCGCTCGCCGAGACAATTGCCAACCAGCCCGTCGGCACTCGGCTCCCCTCAGAAGACGAACTAGCCCGCATCCTGGGCGTCAGCCGGCTCACCGCCCGAGCAGTACTGACCGAGCTGGAGAGGCGCTACCTGGTGCGCCGCCGACAGGGCAGCGGCACCTTCGTGTCCCAACGCATCGACTACACCATCAGTCGACACATCCCACCGTCCTGGAGCGCAAGCGTCCGCAAAGCCGGATTCACCCCAGACGTTCGCACCACCGGATGGCGACTCGAGACCCCCCCAACCGAGATCCGTGGCCGCATGAAAGTCGGAGCACGCAGACAACTGCTCGCACTCTCCCGGAACCGATACATCAACCACGAGCTCGTCGGCTACGCAGACACCTACCTCGACCCCCAACTCGTCCCCGACCTACCCCAGATCCTCGGCCCAGCCGACTCATTGCACGACACCCTGGCCACCCACTACAAACTGGAACCCGAGCGCGGATGGTTCGGCGTCTCCATCGACCCCGCGCCACCCCACGTCGCCGAGCACCTCGAACTGAGCGGCCGCCCACCGGTCATCTCTATCCGGTCCCGCACCGATGCCGCCGCACGCAACCACCGCCCCGTGGAACTCACGATCTCCTGGCTTCGAGCCGACGTGTTCCGAGTCGAGGTCGACTTCGACACCACCTAATCAGGACGACAAACCCATCGCCCGCCCCGAATAGCCGCCAGGTCCTCAGCGCGGAGCAGGACGACCTCACCGTCGCGCCACACCCGCGGAATTATCGCAGGTAAACGGCAGTAACCGCAGCTACTGATACTTCCGTCATGTTAACGCCGATAATGTTGCGTTATGTCAGGTACTCCTGACGCGACCCGACTCTTGTGTCTGGTTATCCTGACACAGCGGGTCTACCCTATCGGCATGGGCTGGGTACACGAGAGCGCCACGCACTTGCACGAGGCGGCGTTGGTGCCGTTCTTCGAGGACGGGGCCGAGAGCCACGGGTCGACCATGGTCGACGGCGTTGACTACGAGATCGTCGGGACCGGCCGGCACCCGGACGAGGATCGTCGGCGGCCGTCGGCCGAGATCGTCGGCTGGCTGTTGTCCTGCAATTGCGCCCGGCGAACCAGCTCTGATGTGTCGACCTGGACCGATCCCGTCCAGTGGACGCGGGTGCCCTCAGCGTCCCTCGAGGACCTGGCCCGCCACCAGGTGTTCGCCCCCGACATCGACCTCGACGTCAACGTGCGGCCCGATGTCGCGGCGGCCGCCCAAGCATTGTGGCGGCGTGAGCATCTCGATTCGATCGACATCGACGACGAGATCCGGGCGGCCGTGGAGGCCCGCAGGGACGCCGACGCACTGCTCGACGCCGCGGTGGCCAAGGCCCGCCGGCTGGGTCGCTCGTGGGCCGACATCGGCGCGGCGACCGGCATGACCCGACAATCAGCCAACGAGCGCTGGAAAGACCGCACGTGAGTGCTGCCGGGCGAGTATCGTCTAATTCGATTCTGCCGCAGGTAGTTTCGAAATCTGATACTAGATATCATGTCGTCAGGACGGGCGTCGGCTGCCAGCACATGGTGACGGTGGTGCCGTCGGGTCCGGTGGTAAGCGCATGGGTGTCGCTGAGCGCAGTGATGAGTGCGAGTCCGCGGCCGCGGAAGCGCTGTGCGGGGCTGAGGTCCCAGGTGCCGGTGTCGGTGACAGTGATTTCGAGGGTGCCGCTGGGGCGGCGGCGGCTGCGCACGGTGACCGCGCCTGGCTCTCGAGCGTCTTTGTAGGCGTGTTCGGTGGCGTTGGCAATCGCTTCGTAGACGGCCAAGACGATGTCGGCGCGGCGTTCGGTGTCGGCCTCGACGGTTGCTGTCACCCACACGGTGAACAGTTCGCGCAGTCTGTGGGCGGCCTCGGCGGTGGCCTCGACCGATCGTTCGAAGTCACCGGTGGAGTCGCCATCGAGGTGCTGTGATGAGTCCACGCCGTCGTGTTTACCCAGTCGGGCTGCCGCTCATTCCGGTGGGTCTGGTCATGGCGGTGACGGCGTGGGCGAGGGTGGGGTAGAGGACGATTGTCTGGTCCAGGCCCATGAGCGTCAGCGGCCGCGACGTTGCGGGTGCGGCGGCCACGACTCCGAACAGTCCGGTCGGTGCGATCGCCTCGTGGGCGGCGACGAGTGCGGCCATGCCGGCCGAGGCCAGGAAGTCGGTGGTGGTCAGATCGATGATCAGGCCTCGTGGTTGTCCGTGCAGCGCGTTCGTCACCTCCTCGGACAGTTGTGGTGCGGTGAGAACGTCGATGCTGCCTTGGACGGTCAGGATCACCAGTTCTTCGTGCTGCGCGGAGACGATGGTCATCAATGCCCGGCCGGCGGTGTCTCCGCTGTCGTCAACGAACACGGCATCGGGGTTGTCTGGCTGCACGGTGACTCTCACTTTCACGGAAGGGGGTCACACGACTTGCTGAGTGACCCGGTCCCGACCGACTACATGATCACGGCTATCTCAACGCCATCCAAACCTAGTCCGCCGCCACCGACGGCGCGCGAAGGGTGAAGTGACCTTATGTCACACATCGTTCGCGTACCTCCGGTTATCTGCCGGTAGCGTGAAGGAATGCCGATCGCGTTGACTACCTTGTTTCCCGACGGTTCTGTTCCCGATCGCGAATGGGTCTTGGGCCAGTCAATTCGGTTCGATCCGGCTGCGGTGCGCGCACGCTTGCCGGATGCTGCGATGTGGCCTGACGAGCTCGACAGTGTGTCGGCGGGCAGTGGTCGCTATCGAGTGGTTTCGCGCCGCGATGTCTTTGAGGTCGCAGCCCGAGCGGTGCAGGACGGGTCGCCGATCGTAGCGGCGCAACTGCACGTGGCGTGTGTGGTGTGGGGTACGAGTCCGGGCCTGACGATGGTGCGGGCGCTGCGTCCCCTCAGCCAGCCCGACGCCGCGGAGAAGCTCGCCAAGGCTCTGGCTGTCGTGCGGACCGAGGGGCCGGTCAGCGCCTACAAAGCCCTCAGCGGGCGCAACCGGTTGAAAATCACCGGACTGGCGGCGGGCTTCTTCACCAAGTTCCTCTACTTCGGCGGGTACGACGCCAATGCGTTGACAGGCCGCCCACTGATCTATGACAGCAGGGTTGTAGACAGTCTGCGTCGAGTGACCACCGAAGAGTGGGAGATCGACGGCCCGGCTGACATGTACGGCCGTTACCTTGATTTGGCTGCGGACTGGGCCCACGACTTCGACACCACCCCGGATGTGATCGAACGAGCACTGTTCGGCCGCTGACAGCCCTCACCGCACTCCTTTTACATGAGCAATCCGCCCCGGGGGGTCTGGTCAGGTCTGGAAGCAACCGGCGATCGCTGGCCCGGTGAGCTGGCATCGGTTCCGGGCAGATCATTGCCCGAGACATGGTCGTTCGCTACGTTCGCGAGAGGGATCGACACCAGACTGTGCCGTTGTTGGGAGGATCATCGTGGCTGATCACGACGTGCGATTCAGCGCCAGTAGGGTGCGCGTTGCTGGCATCGACTTCGAGTTCGATGTCGCGATCGACGGGAGAACTCTCGGCACCCTTTACGTTTCTGAGGGCAATCTGCAGTGGCGACCCAAGCACGGGCAGAAGCGTATTCCGATCTCGTGGAAGGAATTCGCTGAATGGGCCGAATCGTAGCCCGCAGGAGAACCCCACGGGTCGCCGGCACCGGCAATGCGGACGGCCGACGAGTGCAGTTATGCCTGCTTCAGCCGTGGCGGCAAGCCGTAAATAGCTTCTTCCCTGGCGACGACGACGACCCGGATGTTGACGATCTCGTCTGGCTGACCCCACGAACGTATGCTGCCGGCGACATCATGGTGTACCTGGTCGACGCCCCCAGCCCAGCGATCATCAAGATCGACACCCTGTCCCGCGGCTCCGAGGACGATGGCCTGAACGCCGAACCCGACTTAGAGTGGGGCCCCTTCGACCAGGGATTGTCGCTGCGGGCGACCGCGAGAAGTGCCTGAGACAGTGAGCGGGCGCCCGTCGTCAACTCGCCCTGGTCGTGCATGAGCGTTTGATCGAAAGGGTCAACGACCTGTGGTACGGCCATAACCGACCGGGCCGCACGCCAGGTTCTACTGAACCGTCCTGGGTCTGGTGGAGACCGTGATCTCACCAGGAGAATGCCGGTATGGGTGCACTGAGGAAGTTTGATCCAGAGACGCGTGAGCGGGCTGTGAGGATGTATCACGACCACCTCGCCGAG
>NZ_JAFFZF010000061.1:0-18533 GCF_016924115.1 Gordonia sp. BP-119 | reverse complement strand
CGTCATCACCGACGGCGACTCCTACCGCATGACACACCGAACGGAGGTGCCACCCACCTAGAACATCCCGCACAGGGTGGGGACTTTCACCTGGCCACCAGCGGGGACATCAAACTGGCCGTTGACAGACAGCAATGGAGAAGGGCGATCCCGGCGCGCGTACGAGTTACTGACTGCCGCTAGAGCGACCACTCGCCCCCAGGCTCTGAACACCAGGGCCGCTAGGGCGGAATCTGATTCATCGTTGCTCTTAGGAAGTCTGTCGCGACTTCGCATACGGCCTGTGTAGGGGGCGGTTCCAGATCAAACCTGCTAACCGTAGTTACTACTACCGCGCTACCCGACTGAATGTAGACCGAGCAAGCTCCGGCACCGATCGAACTCACAAGGACTCGTCGCCCGTTCAGGGAAGTATCTGGAAACCAGGTCTTGCCTGCCAGATTCAGCGCCTTGTGCCCCGTCAACCCTTCGGAGCGACGAATGATGTCCCCCACGAACTGTGCAACGAAGGACATGTCGTCGTCGCTGTACTTCCATCGGCATCCTCTAGCCGTCTGGAAGTCGGATCCGGCCATGTCAGCTGCGGAATCTACAACTAGACCGAACTGACGCAGCGTTTTATTCGAAACCTGAGTACAGGGCTCGTAGGGTGACCCGTCATTATTGATGCTCCAGCGATTGGGAAACTTCGTTTCGAAGGGCAGATGCCTCCCGGCGTCATCAGTTTGCCTGATTGCCGCGGTCGGGGTTGATTGCACTGTTGACTGAGTGGATACCGATTGAGGTGCCCCACGGGTGGTGCACCCAACGAGGGCGGCACCAAGCATCAGGAGACAAATACTCCGGTACATACACCTACGCCTTCAGATCGCCGGCGCTTGCGCGTCGGTCTCGTCTATCGCCTGACCCGCGATCTGACACTGTTCGCCGAGAGCTCGAGCGAGCGTGGCCTGGCGCTTGCACTGGTCAGCGAGTGATGCGACCGCTGGAACCAACAGCCCATAGAACCGTTCTCCCTCGACGCAGTCACCGAAGTATAATTCCAGCACCTGGCGCTAGACATTTCTGCGACTTTTTAAGCCGGTCGTCCCTCGTTTTGTCAGCAAGAGCTCCCAAGGGCGACCGAATAGTTGCTGCGCAATCGGGTGGCCGGAATGCCTCAAATCGGAATCTGGTCGAGTGTCGCACGGAGGAAATCGACGGCAATGTCGCAAGTTTGGCGAGTCGGCGGCGGCGGGTCGGCTCCTAGCCGAAGCACCGAGGTAATGACGACGGCGTCTCCCGAACGAACTATGGCCCCGCACTCTGCGTCCATATATGACCCAACTAGGACGGGTCGGCCATCAATCTCCGTGTCCATAAACCATGTCGTGCTCGATGAGTACATCCCCTTGTATCCACCGAGACCCTCCGGTGGCCGGATCAAGTTGCCCACAGACTGGGCGAGTGAAGAACGACGATCATCTTGGAACCTCCACCGACATCCGCGGGCGGTCTGGAAGTCCGACGCAGCAACGTCCGAGACGGTCGACTCCTCTAGACCGAACTCACGGACAACGGTCACGGGAATCTGAGTACACGGTTCGTATGAACTGCCGTCGTTATTAATGTTCCATCGGTTCGGGAAATTCGTCTCGAATGGCAGCGTGCGTCCGAAGTTATCGGTTTGTCGGATCGGCGCAGACATGCTGGATGACGACGAGTCGGCGGACGATGGGACGGGCACCGGTGTTCCATTTACCGCGCAGGCGCCGAACATCGGACCGGCCAGTGCAACGATCGCTACTGCTACCGCACCCTCTCTAAGTTGCAAAGTCGGCCGCACCCTCCATATCAACCTGCTCGATTGATGTCGCGGCCGCACGGCATCGTTCGCCGAGCGCTGAAGCCCTGTACACGCCGCGGGTAAGGTCGCTCGACAGCTGAGCCGTCGCACGTGTCAGACCGTCGAAAACACCCTCACCTTCGCGACAGTCGCCAAAATAGTTCGAGCGAAGAATGCCATTAAGCCCCTCAAGGGCGGAAGTCAGATCGCTAGTTACCTGCTCAGCCACAGCAGCCCGACGCTCCCAGTCAGCTCGCTCTGATCGCAGTACAGTTCCTCGACCGTGCGGGCTGACGGGCGTTTCCGGGACGGCCTGGGGCAGCAGAGAGTCGTCGGCGAATGGCGTGCTCATGGGTCCCCCTCCCGGTGACGGACCCTTGCTGGGGCCGACTCGTCGAACAGACTAGTACGACGCGGGGTCATTGTGACGGGGGCCGCCGAGTTGTGGACGAACTCGCGACATGTGCGTAGTGGGGGGTTCTCGTCCACTCAACACAGGGGCTTAGAGCAGAAACGAGATTCCGGAGTCTTCGCGGACAGAAATGGGACGGCACCCAACCTGGCGTGTCACCGCGAATACGGGTTCAGCCGACCTGTGGACACCACCGCGAGAACTCCAGCTTCATGATCTAGCATCAACCGGCACACGGTGATGACTGCGGGGGAGTCCGGTGATGACGACATATGTCGATGAGGTGCGGGCGTATTTGTCCGGTTTCGGCGATCCACCTCGGCTTTACGATGCCCTCCGCGATGCCACACTCGCCGTTCCTCTCGACCTCCACGGACGACTGTTCACGCTGGTGGAGGCCGGTATCCCCTGGATGCTGGCGTTCACGACGCCGGAACGCCTGCGTGACTTCGCCGAGCTCACCGACCGCAGCCTGGACGAGGTCCGCTACCTCGACGTTCTCGGTCATGTGCTGATCGACCGAGTCCTCGACCAAGCCCCCGAACCCACCGGCCTAGTCGTCGATCCTGCGACACCTTCGGCGATGACGTTCCCGCCATCCCGCGAGCTAACACCGCACTGCTACTACGACGATGAGGGCGAGGTAGTCCGATGATTGAGAATCTGCGCGTCGACCCCGAAGTCCTGACAACGGCCAGCGCTGGTATCAACGGCGTGATCAACGGCCTCGCCGATACGGGCGTCGGTTCGGACTACAGTGCCGCGATCGGCCGCGGATACGGCGACCTCGACCTCAACGGTGGGACGATCGGCCATGCCGACCCCAAGAGCGGCCTCGAAGAGTACTGCTCCCGTTGGGAGTGGGGTGTTAGAGCGCTCGTGATTGGCGCGGCCCAGATCTCGATTGGCCTCGAACTCGGCGCTAGCTACTACGAACGCGAGGAGAAGTGGTCGGGTGACCAGCTCAAGAATTACGCGATGGATCTGTTCGGCGACCCCAGTCTTCAGCCGGAAGACATCGAAGGAAAGTCGTGGGACGAGCTCATCGAGCACAACCGCGATGCTCTCACCGACCCGAAATGGGCATTGACGCCGGAGGAGATGGAGAATCACAGGAAGTTTGCCGAGGAGAACAGAACGTCCTTCATCGAGGACCTGAAGACCTTCGGTCACCACTGGGTCGATCCGTCGTCGCTTATAACCGACACGATCGACGGCTTCGAGCGCGACGGGTTCACCGCAGACTCACCTAGCGGCCCTGGCGCCGAGGGTCATTCCGATCCTGCGCCGGACGGCAACTAGATGGGCCTGTTCGATCCACTCGAGGGCGGCAAGGAGTTCTTGGGCGGGTTAGTCGACGGCGCCACGGACATCATTGGCGGCGGCCTCCGCGCTATCGGTCTCGACAGCATTGCGACCGGCGTCGAGGACCTCGGGGACGAAGTCGCGGACTCCCTGGGCGCAATGCCCGACGAGGAGGAGCTGGGGAGAACAAAGGACCCCAGAGAACTGGTCCTCGGCGAACCCGCCGCGATCGCCTCTATGGCAGACAGGTTCAGTGGCTTCGCAGATAGCTTTGGCGCTGCTGGTGCAGGCTTAAGAGGGGTGTCGGTCGGGGACTGGTCCGGCACCGGCGAATCAGGGTTTCGTGACGCGATAGCGAGCCAGGTACCACAATGGTTCGCTGCAGCCGACGCCGCGAACAAGGCAGCTGCAGCACTGACCGGTTGGGCCGGCGTCGTCACCTTCGCGCAGCAAAAGGCCGCCGAGGCCATCCGAATCTGGGAAGAGGGCGAGCGCAAGCAGGACGAATGGGCCAAGAAGGCCACGATCTACAACGAGGAACTGGACGACTACCAGCACGATCGACGTGACACGCCGCCCACTCATCCGGGACCAAACCCGTTTCCCGGTTACAAAGCCGAGGCACAGCGAGTCCTGAAGATCGGACGAGACCATCGCAACTCGTCCGCCCCGGGCGTAAAGGCCGAACTAAGCGATGCGGCAAACATGGCGCCGCCGATGCCGTCGGCGTTGGACCAGGCCAAGATGGGCGCGAAAGACATTGCGACGGCAGGAATCACAGGTGTCGTCCATTACGGAGGCGGTCTAGCCGGCTCCGCGACCGAGCTTGTCAAAGGACTCACCATGCTGAGCCCGCAGAATCCTTACAACATCGCCAACCCGCATCAGTATCTGCGCAATTCGGCGAGCGTGATCATGGGCATCACCGACCAGGTTGCCAACCCTGACGAGTTCGTCCGAAGCCTCGCCGGAGGGGGATGGTCAACTGATCCAGCCGAGTCGCTGGGGAACTTGATCGGGACGGTGGCTGGATCTGTGGCACCGGTGCCGAAGGGTGCCAACGTCTTGTCCGGGCTGACGAAACCCGGTCGTCACGCGACCCCGTCACCCAGCCCCTCGCCGTCCAGACCAGACGCGCCCGCCGGGCGTCCGCTCCCGTCGCCCGTGCCGCAGGGATCGTCGCCGAACACGCCTGGCGCCAGCCCCAGTGCCGACCTACCTGGACGACAAGGTCCCGACCTCGCCGTCGACCACAATGCGCCTCCGGTCCCCAGAGCTGACGGTCCCGCGCCGGACGCTCCGGCCCCCGAACCACCTGCGCCCGCCGGCTCACCGAATCCAGCTACCACTCCCGACGCCGGCACACCATCGCCGGGCGCCGTCGACACTCCGCCCAGCGGGGGAGCGCCTGAACCGCCTGCACCACGCCCTGACGCAGCATCCCCGGACCAGCCCGTTGCCGGCGGACCTGTCGGCGGCCCCGGCCCGCACACACCCGGTCCCGAGACCCCCGCGCCCACTCCGAATCCCGAGCCCACTCCCTCGCCCGTTTCCGACGGACCGGGATCACCCACGCCGGGACCCACGGACAATCCCTCTGGACCACGAAACCTGGGCGACGACGACCCGCCCGGACCCAACCGCGGCGACACCACCACTCCCGCAGCCGCACCCGGTGGCGACCACTCACCCGGCCAGTCCACTCCCGGACACAACGCCGTCGACCGCGATGGCGCACCGAACCCGACGCACCATGAACCGTCGGTGCCCAAGCCCGACGAGCCCGTCGTCGACCGGAACCCGACCCGGCACGACGAGCCGACGAGCGGGCACCCGCCTAAAGCCGACGAACCAGCAAGTCCGACAACACCTCACACGCGACCCGACCCAGACGCGCCTGGTCCACGCCCCACGCCGGGGTCGATCCATCCCGACGCGCCGACGACTCGACCCGACGTCGTCGAGACCCCGACGCGCACGCCCGAACACGCTGACACCCCTGCAACCGGACCCGTAGCACCGGTCGCCGGGCACCCTCCGGTGTCGACGCCGCACGCCACACCCGATCCCGCGCAATCGAAACCCGCTCCGACGCCGGCCGGTCCCGGCGCCCCGGCGCGTGCGGACGCTCCCACGACACCTCCGCGCGCACCCGATCACACCCCGGACCGCACGCCGCCCGCGCGCACCACACCGGAATCGACGACACCGCGCGACCTGGACCGCAGCCGCCCGGTTCCGTCGAACACCCATCACGTGCCCGAACCCACCGTGCGGAACACGCCGGACACAACACCCAACCCGCCGCGCACCGGACCCGACGACCGGCCGATCCCGCCGGCAGTGGTCCCCGACCGCCCGTTCACACCGGAACGCCCGTCACCGGCCAGTCCTCGTCCGGCGAGCCCCGAGGCGCCTTCGTCGCCGCGCGATCCCGCACCTGGCAACCGACCCGACGGCGACAACCCGGACGTCGATAACTCCGCCCCGGACAACGACACCGGCGAACCGATCGACCCCGCCCACCCCGAACGCACCGACGCGGGCTCGACGGAACGCGCCGACACCAGCGAGGGCAATGAGGCGCCCGAGCAGTGTCGCAGCAATGGCGAACCCGTCAACGTCGCGACCGGCGAATACTTCCTTCCCCTGACCGACGTCGACCTACCCGGGGTTCTGCCACTGCGGCTCACACATCGGCATCGCTCGCGCCATCGGTGGGGTCGATGGCTCGGACCGACGACCCCGTCCACCTTCGACGCCCGCGCCATCGTCTCCGACGACCTGGTGACCATCGTCGACGCAGACGGCACGATGACGAACTTCCCGAAGCCGCAGGATGACTCCGTGTCACGGAGCGTGAACGACACCGACTGGGAACTGCGAGCAACGGCGACAGACGGGTACCAGCTGACCCATGTCCGCACGCTCGTCAGCTGGTTCTTCATCCCGATCCCAGAACTGGACGGCGTTGACATCACGGCCGGGAGCATCGCAGTCTCCGCAATGACCGACCGTCATCACAACCGCATCCGTTTCGTGTTCGACGAGCATGGAAGACCCTCTGCGGTCGAGCATTCTGCCGGCTACCGCATCGATGTGCAGTGCGACGGTGCTCGGATCCTGGGGTACCGCCTGGTAGCCGGGGTGGACGGCGTTCCGGCCGACCAGCAGTTGTGCACGTTCACCTACCACCGCGGCCATCTCGCGGCGTCGACCAACGCCGTCGGTGCGACAACGCGTTTCGGCTACGACGACGCCGGGCGGATGACCTGGTGGCGCGACTCGATCGGGATGGAGTACTGGAACCGGTACGACGACCTCGGCCGTGTGACCATCCAGTCCGGCATGAACGGAGTGTGGTCCGGGCGGTTCGAATACAGGCTCCGGACGGCGGGCCCCGGGTCGATGACGACCTACACCGACGCCGTCGGCGCGACGACCCTGTACGGCATCGATGCAGACAATCGGGTGCGGCAGGAGATCGACGCACTGGGTCGGATCACCCGGACCGACTACAACGACAGTCGACAACCGATGGTGCTCACCGGTGCAGATGGACTGTCGACACGGCTGCACTACAACGCTTTCGGTGATGTCGAGCGGATCGTCGGACCCGACGGCGCAGCGACGGAAGTGAGTTACGCGGGTCCGGGACGGCCGGATCGGATCATCGAACCGGGCCCGGTCACCACGCGTATCGCGTACACCGACAGTGGAAGTCCGCTGACGGTGACCGACAATGCCGGCGCGGTCACGTCGTACACCTACGACGAACACGGCGCACTGACGTCGCTCACGGATCCCGACGGCGTGATGGTTCGCTACCGCAACAACGCGGCCGGACTACCCACCGAGATCATCGACATGCTCGGCAACACGACGCGGATCGCGTTCGACGCGTTCGGGCGGCCGGTCGAGGTCGTCGACGCCGAGGGCGCCAGAACCACCGTCGGGTACGACGCGATGGGCAACCGGACCAGTCTCATCGCTCCCGATGGTGGACAGTCGCGGTGGGAGTACGACGGCGAGGGCAATTGCGTCGCCTACGTCGATCCCGTCGGCGCGACCACGCGTTGGGAGTACGGCCACTACGACCTGCCGGTCGCGCGGATCGATGCGGATGGTTCGCGAACCGCGTTCACCTATGACACCGCACGACGGCTCGTCGCTGTCACCAACCCCGACGGTCTGGTGTGGAGCTACTCGTACAACCCGGACGGCTCGCTGCAGTCCGAGATCGACTTCAACAACGCGACAACGACTTACACTTACGACGCGGGCGGACGGCTCGCTACGCGGACGAACGCGGCCGGGCAGACTGTAGCGTTCGAGTACGACGCAGCCGGTCGTGTTGTCGCTGAACGCAGTTCGGACCCGGTCAGCCCCGACTTCGACGGGGAAGTCACCGAGTACAGCTACGATTCCGCCGGGCGACCGGAGAGTGTCGTCGGCGCGTTCGGGCGGTGGCACTCGACGTATACGTCGGCGGGAATGCCGCTATTGACCGGCGTGAACGACGGATCCGCGGACTGGGTGATCGAGTCTGGTTGGACGGGCGCGGGGCGTTCGGCATCGGTGACGACGCCGACGGCGGTACACACACGCTACGGGTACGACCCGCGCGGCGTGCTCGACTTCATTTCGACGGCGGGTCGTACGTGTGACATCACCACCGACGCGTCCGGTCGCGAGCAGCGCCGACGCTTCGAGGGCACGGCCATCGATTCGTCGTGGGATCCGGTCGGACGGCTCATCGGGCGGTCGATTGCGACGGTCTCTGTCAATCCTTCGACGCTGAACCTCGGTTCGAGTGGATCGGCCGGCGGGAGACCGGAACGCACCGTCGCACGAGCCGAGTACACCTACCGCGCCGACGGCATCCTGACCGCTTCGACGACGACGCTCGCCAATCGCGGCCGGACCGACTACCAGGTCGATGTACTTGGACGGATCACTGCGGCGGTCGGTGTGTCCAACTCGGAGCAATTGACCTACGACGCGACCGGCAACATCACCGATTACGGGATCACGGGCTCGCGTCCAGCGACCGCTCAGCCCGCGTCCCCTGAGGTGCTAGGCGCTAGCCGAGCCTCGAAGGGCCCCCGCTGGCAATACTCCGGCACCCTGCTCGTCGACGACGGCCGGACGTCGTACCGGTACGATCGCGCCGGCCGCCTCACCACGATGAGTCGCAGGCGATTGTCGCGCAAACCCGATGTGTGGCATTACGTCTGGGACGCTCACGATCGGCTACGCAGCGTTACCACTCCCGACGGGACGACCTGGACGTACACGTACGACCACTTGGGACGTCGACTGAGCAAGACCAACACGGCAACCGGAGCGGTCACCCGGTTCCACTGGCACGGCGAGCAGCTGGTCGAACAGACGGAGTCAGTGCCGGATGCACCGGACGCCGGAAGAAACGCTGGAGTAACGGCGACTACCTGGACGTTCGCGCGCTACGCGTACACACCTATGGCGCAGACACGCAGTACAGAATTGATCACCGCCACGGAAGATGCTGACTCAAGAAACCGCGCACCCGACGCCGACGTGAGCCTGAGCCTCGGGTCACCTACGGTCGCGCCGTCCAGGCCGGTCGAGTGGACCCAAACCGAAGTCGATCGAGAGTTCTTCGCGATCGTCACTGATCAGATCGCGACACCGACAGCACTTATCGACCCGCGCACCGGGGAAGTCGCCGGGCACGCGGCGCGAACGCTCTACGGCGAGAGCACGTGGGTTGGCTTGTCAACGCCGTGGGCGTTCCCCGGTCAGTACGCGGATGATGAGAGCGGCCTTCACTACAACCGGTACCGGCACTACCATCCCGGAAGTGGGCGATACATAAGTCCAGATCCGCTGGGATTGGCACCTGCGCCGAATCCGCACACCTATCCCGCGAACCCAGCGTCAAACTGCGACCCAACAGGCTTGACGCCTTGCGATGGTGCCGAGACTGTACGTAAATATGGACCGCACGAGGTTGGTCCCCTTCCACCAGACACGGTTCAGACGTTTCGTGGAGGTGTGTACACGGAGAAGATCACAACGGAACCCCTGATCCTGCACCGCGCCCACACCGCTGGGAAGAGCCGTGTCGGCGGTTTCTGGTCGCGAGATATGCCACAAGGGCCAATGCAGACGCAAATGGACAGCGCCTTGAATCCGAAGTGGGGAAACCAAGCAAACGCGGTGAGCTCGATCGAAGTTCCCGTCGGCACAAGGTTCTTCGAGGGTTCAGTCGAGTTGCAAGAGTTGGGTTCGACCGGAACCCATATTCCTTCCGGGGGCGGCGTGCTACTGGGTGGAGGCAACCAGATCGTATTCGCGCCACGCTTCCACGTGCCTGAGGCATGGTTGCAGTAAAGTGATTGGTCGAAGTACAGGAGAGTGCAAATGACAATGACGCTGGCTGATGCCGCAAAGAGAGCGATTGAAAGTTTCTTTTCGGCATACGAATCCGTGGTTATCAACATGAAGTTGCCGGATGGCAACTTCGGAAAACCTTTTGACAATTACTACAAACTTGAATCAGTAGACACTGATAACAACCAAGTTAACGTCGGCTTGGGGTACGGTCTGGTATTGCATCTCACCCCTACGGGCATTGCTTTCGGTCATGGATTTTTCGATTTGAAGGTAGTTGCCAGCAACATTCTCTTAGAATCAGAAGATCTACGACTCCGATACGATTCAGGAATTGTGACTTTTGAGGTGTATCCCGACGATTCGTCGTCGATCGGAGCGAGAGACGCAGCTCTGTCCACCCTGGAAGATGCGGCTTCGAACTTCCAATAGTCTGGGGGCCGGGTGGTGATGTAGAAGCAGATCATGGATCAATCCGCGTCGCGTGTCAATCTGTCTGTGGCACGAGCTGATTGCCGACCAAGACATCGAGTGGGGGCGCGAACGGACCCGCTGAAAAGGCTACGCTGGAACGTGTCGGTTCCGCCTTGGGCAACGCGACATGCTCCGCGGTCCCGGCGCGCGACCAGACGAGGTAGCGTGCGGAAACGCTAGCGTGCTCACCTATAGGACGGTCACCGACTGCGACGTGGCCGCCACGTCACATAAGAAGGCGTGATCACATAGCCGAGAACAAACCACCCCCAGACCTTCAACTCATCCAGGCGATGAGCGACGTAATGCTGGACCCCGAAAGCCCAGCTGCGGTCGCCAACCTCGAAGCCGAGATACTAAAGCGCAAGCTGTACGAAAACGACGTCTACGAAGACCTCATCTTCATCCTGTCGCTGTACGAGATGGGCGGCACCACCCCATACTCGTGCATTGAGCAGGTGCGCGACGAAGTTCGCAAGTTTCTCGACTGAATTCGGCCGGAAGGCGGATAGGAACCCTTCGCGCTATGCGCGACTAAGTCCTACGAATCTGGCTGTGAGACAAACAATCCCACCGAAAAAGTCGGTGGGATCGTTAATAAGACCAGACGAGTAATCGTCACGGGTGAACGCCACGCTTGTTGAGCCAGGCCTGGGGATTGATCTTGGTGCCGTTGGCATCCCAGACCTCGTAGTGCAGGTGGGGTCCGGTGGACTGGCCGCGGTTGCCGACGGTCGCGATCTTCTGGCCGGCGCGCACATGCTGGCCGGGGTGGACGAAGCTCTCGTTGACGTGTCCGAAGACGCCGACGGTGCCGTCGTCCTGCTTCACGCGGACCCACTGGCCGAAGCCGGATGCCGGGCCGGACTCGAGGACGACGCCGTCGGTCACGGCGTAGATGGGCGTTCCGATCTTGTTGGCGATGTCGACTCCGTTGTGATGGGTGCCCCAGCGCGGGCCGTAGCCTGAGGTCACGGTGCCGCTGACCGGCTTCACTGCCTTCTTGATGCCGGGGAGCTCCAAGCTGCCCGGGCCGAACGCCGACGGGGGCAGAACGTCGCGAGCGAATTTGTCGAGCTCAGGCGGCAGGACCACGCCGGCCGGCAGCTTGACGTTCTCGGGCAGCGCGATCTTCGGCGCAGGCGGGGGAGCGGGCTGCGCCGCTGCCTGCGCGGCGGTGCCGGCACTCAGGCCGACCGCGCCGACGAACGCGGCGAACGCGCCCGTTCGCAGGGCCGTGCGGGTGGTGGAGTGCGACGTGGCACGATGGCGGCCGGGCCGCCGGGTGCGCGAGGTCGAGTCGAGCAGGGCGCGAGTGGCGGGGCGCGTCGAAGAGTCGGCGTTCAGTTGGTGAAGAGGCAAAGCGTTGTCCATCTCAGATTGGGTAACATTTTGGTATCGGCAAGGACACGGCGAAGTTACCTTCCCTGACATAAGCAGACACTGAGAGTCGGCCCAGGACTCCTACAAAGCCCCAGGTGAGACCCCGAACGAGATCCCGGTCACAGGGGTCGGCGAAACGGCGTGGCACCGTGGAACCATGCCAGACCCCGAGCGCACCCCCGACGGCCACCACATCATCGTCAACGGCCGTAAGTGGCGTGCGACGGATCCACTGATTCCCGAAGAACGCAGGTCCGAACTGCAGTCGATATTGATGGCGTGGCGTCGAGACGTGAAGCGGACCGAGGGCGCGCCCGAGTCGCGGCGGGGCGTCCAGGCTGCGAAGGTCGCGCTGGGTGAGCGCGGAACCCCGTGGTGGGAGCAGACCGACGAGGAACGCCGCGAACGGTGGGAGACCGAGGTTGAACGTCCCGGCGACTGACCGGCCCTACCGCGGCAGCAGCGACTCCGCGGCGTAGCGGCCGGCGCGCTCGAAGCTCTCGCTCACCTCGAAGCCGGGATCGATCTGCCAGTACCGCATACTCGACACGTAGATCGCCGCGACCATCTGGGCGAGAAACTCCGGCGGATGATCGGTGCGCACGTCCTGCTGTTCGACGCCGCGCTCGATGAGCCGCAGCACCTCCGACGTGAACACGTGGCTGCGTTCACCGAGCGTCCCCGACATCGACGAAATCCGTTCGATCTCGCTCGTCACCGTCCGCATGTAGTCCGGGTCGGCGACCGACGACCGCGCGAAGTCCACGAACACACCCACCACGCGCTCGTACGTACTCAGCGGCTTGTCGAGCATCGCGTCGACGACGTGCGAGAACGTCCCCATCAGCTGGGCATACAGATCGGTGAGCAGGTCATCCTTGCTCGGAAAGTAGTTGAAGAACGTCGCCCGCGACACCTCGGCACGCTCGGCGATCGACTCGACCGTCGCGGCGCTCCCCTCGGAGGCGAGCAGTTCGCGCGCAGCGATCAGCAGGCGTTCGCGCGTCTGCTGCTTGTTGCGTTCCCGCCGGCCTATGGCCGGAGCTTCGGTCAAAGTGGTGCCTTCCGTGTGGGCGGGGCGACCCCGACCGACCAATTCTTGCATTCCGCCCCCAAAGTTTGGATGGGCGTCTAACTTTTTGCTCTGAGTCCAGTGTGAGGTCGTCGATCCATGTGACGACGTCACGCGAGTCGACCGCGGGGGATCTTCCGGCGCCGGACCGACGACTTGTGCTGCCATGCGCACCGGTCGTCAACCGAGCCGAGACTCATTGCAGGACACAATATTTCGAATCCAACCGACGACCGCGACCTGCGGGTTACAGTCGCCACCGAGTCAGCAAATCCGACATTTCGTCCGTCTCCGCAGCGGGGCGGCGACTTGTCGAATCACGATCGAAGGGGATCGCATGAAATCACCCAGTGCACTCAGGCGCGTGCTTCGGACCGCGACGGTGATCGGCTGTTCCGGGGTGCTCGCGCTCGGAGCACTGACGGCCTGCGCCGACGACAGCTCAGAGAGCTCCACCGCCGGCGAGACCAGCCAGCTCCCCAGCAATCCGGCCACGGGCGACCCGGTCAAGGTCGGGCTGATCGTGCCCGAGGGCGGTGCCGTGACGACGCCGATGGTGCGCGAGGGCAGCGAAGCCGCCGTCGAATATCTGAACAACAACGGCGGCGGCATCGGCGGCCACCAGATCGAACTGGTGGTGTGCAAGCAGCAGGAAGAGCCCGCCTCGGCCACCAAGTGCGCGAATCAGATGGTGGAGCAGCAGGTTTCGGTCGTCGTCTCGCCGCTGGGCGCGCAGGGCGCGGTCATGCTGCCGATCATCGCCGGCGCGAAGATCCCGTTCGTCGCTCAGGCCCCCGTGTCACAGGCCGAGATGGCTACCCCCGGCTCGTTCATGCTCTCCGGCGGAATCGTCGCCGTTCTCGCGGGACAAGCCGCGACCGCAGCCAAGGACGGACTCAAGAAGGTCACGCTGATCATCGGCGATTCCGGTGACGCGGCCGCGTCGGTGAAAGCCCTGGGCGACCCGATGTTCCAGCGTGCCGGCGTCACACTCAACGTCGTCACCGTGCCGGTCGGCGCCGCCGACCTGACCCCGCAGATCACCGCCGGCCTCGCCGACAACCCGGATGCCGTCAGCATCCTCGGCGACACCCGCCAGTGCATCTCGGTCCTCAAGACCCTCCAGACCGTCGCACCCGACGCTTCGAAGTACCTGATCGCCAGCTGCCTCGACAAGCCCGTCCTCGACGCCGTCGGCAACGAAGCGGTCTCCGGCGCCAAGGCGTTCACCACGGTCAACCTCAGCTCCGACGACCCGAGCGTCACCCAATACCGCAGCGTGATGGCGCAATACGCGCCCGACACCGACCCGGCCGGCCTCGCCTACATCGGATACCAGGTCATGACCGCACTCGGCGAACTGAACGGACTCGAGGGCACCGTCGACGCGCAGACGTTCACCACGGCACTGTCGCAGGCGAAGGATGTCCCGCTACCGGCCGCACCCGGCATCACCTTCACCTGCAACGGCCAGGCGTTCCCGCCGCTGACGTCGCTGTGCAGCAAGGCGATCCTGGTCAGCGACGTGACCGCCGACGCGAAGCTCGAGAACACCGTCGTCACCAACAACTAGTTCCTCCACAGATCGGGGGCCGCATCGACGCGGCCCCCGATCGCCGCACCTCCATGTGGGAGTTCCATGACCGACCATCTCGCATTCCTGGTTCTCGGCCTCGGCAACGGTGCCGTCTTCGCCGCCCTCGGCCTGGCTCTGGTGATGACGTTCAAGAGTTCCGGCGTCGTCAACTTCGCCACCGGCGCCGTGGCGCTGTACGCCGCCTACACCTACGCCTTTCTGCGCCAGGGGGAACTCCTCAACCCGATACCCGGCTTCCCGGCGACGATCTCACTCGGCTCCGACCTGGGAGTCGGTGCAGCGCTGCTCATCTCCGTGGTCGTCGCCGCAATCCTCGGTGTCATCCTCTACCTGCTCGTGTTCCGTCCGATGCGTGCGGCGCCGGCTCTGGCGAAGGCGGTCGCCGCGATCGGTCTGATGCTCGTGATCCAGGCGCTCATCGCGCTGCGGGTCGGCGAGAACGCACCGAGCGTCGGACCTATCTTCAAGGTCGACACGTTCACGATCGGTTCGAGCGCCGTTCCGACGGACCGTCTGATGCTCGCGGTGGTCATCGTGGGACTCGCGATCTGCGCGGGACTCGTGTTGCGCTACACGCGCTTCGGCGTGGCGACCGAGGCAGCCGCCGAATCCGAGAAGGGTGCACTCGTCACCGGCCTCTCACCGGACCGGATCGCGGTCGCCAACTGGGCGTTGTCGTCGGCAACTGCCGGTCTCGGCGGCGTGCTCATCGCACCGATCGTTCCACTCAATCCCGTGGCCTACACGATGTTCATCGTGCCGGCCCTCGCGGCGGCGCTGGTCGGCAACTTCACCGCGATATCGATCACCGTCGGTGCCGGACTCGTCATCGGCATGCTGCAGTCCGAGGCCACGAAACTGCAGACCACCTGGGACTGGATGCCCGACGCCGGTGTGGCCGAGGCGGTCCCGCTGATCCTCATCATCGGCTTCCTCCTCATCCGCGGGCGTCCGTTGCCGGGCCGTGGCGCGGTCACCCGCAACGACCTCGGCCGGTCACCGCGTCCGAACAGTCTGGTAATCCCGGGGATCGTCGGTGTCGTCGTCGCGGTACTGGCACTCGTCACCACCTCCGGCAGTCTCCGGCTCGCCGTGATCGCCACGATGATCTACGGCATCATCGCGCTGTCCCAGGTCGTCGTCACGGGTTACGCCGGACAGGTCTCGCTCGCCCAACTGACGCTCGCCGGCGTCGGTGCCTATGCCCTCAGCCGGCTCACCGAAGACCTGAACATCCCGTTCCCGCTTGCCCCTCTGTTGGCGGCCTGCGTGGCGATGGTCATCGGCGTGATCGTCGGCCTGCCCGCTCTTCGGGTGCGCGGGCTGCCGCTCATGGTCGCGACGCTCGCCCTCGCCGTGTTCTGCGAGGCGTTCTGGTTCCGCAATCCGTCACTCAACGGCGGATTACAGGGTGCGCCTGTCGAATCCCCGTCGTTGTTCGGCATCGACCTGGGGATCGGTGCCGGCGAAGGCTATCCGCGCATCGCGTTCGGCATCCTGTGCCTCGTCGTGCTGACCGCGGTGGCGTACGGGGTGGCGGTGCTGCGCCGCAGCGGACTCGGCGCGTCGATGCTGGCCGTGCGTGCCAACGAGCGGTCGGCGGCCGCCGCCGGGATCAATGTCGGCGCAACCAAACTCATCGCCTTCGCGATCGCATCCTTCCTCGCCGGCCTCGGCGGATCGCTGCTGGCCTACCAGCAGACGCTCGCCACTGCGGGTAGCTACGCCGTCTTCGCCGGTATCGGACTCTTCGCCGTCTTCTACATCGCCGGCGTGACGTCGATCTCGGGAGCGATCCTCGCCGGGATCATCGCGCCGGGCGGGGTGATGTACTTCGTCGCCGACAAGTACGGATCCTTCGGCGATTACTACATGCTGATCAGCGGAATTCTGTTGGTGCTCACCGTCGTCACCAGCCCCGACGGCGTCATCGGCTATCTGCACAAGATCCCGCTGCCGGGTCGGCGCCGTCCACCGGCACCGCCTCAGGTCGACGATCAGACCGCACCGACGACGCCTGCCAGTCCACCGACCAGCGGCAAGGTTCTGCTCTCGGCCCGCGACGTCACGGTGCGTTACGGGGCGGTCACTGCTGTCGACCGCGTCAGCTTCGACTTGCGATCCGGCGAGATCGTCGGCCTGATCGGCCCCAACGGCGCCGGCAAGACGACGCTCATCGACGCCATCAGCGGTTTCGCAACCGCCGACGGAACGGTGGCCCTCGGTGGCACGACCCTCGACGGTCTGGCCCCACACCGCCGCAGCCGCGCTGGACTCGGTCGGACCTTCCAGGACATCGAGCTGTACGGCGAGTTGTCGGTCGCCGAGAACCTGGCGATTGCCGCGCGTCGCGCGCCGGGCGACACGGCCGACAATGTCCGCAACGTGCTGCGGATGCTGGAGATCAGCCAACTCGGTGACGTTGTGGCCGCTGATCTCTCCCAGGGGCAGCGTCAACTCGTCGCGGTGGCGCGCGTGCTGGCCGGCCGGCCCGAGGTCGCACTGCTCGACGAGCCGGCCGCCGGACTCGACAGCACCGAGAGTCGATGGCTGGGCGACAGGTTGCGCGCCGCACGCGCACACGGGGTTTCCATGCTCCTCGTCGACCACGACATGGATCTCGTACTGAGCCTGTGCGACCGGGTCATCGTCCTCGACCTCGGATCCGTCATCGCCGAAGGCACCCCGGACGAGATTCGACGCTCACCGGCAGTCGTCAACGCCTACCTCGGTACGCCGTCGTCGGCGGTGGCGGGGTCCGAGGATTCGTCGCCAACGGACAGCGCAGTCTCCGAGCCACATTCGACGACCAAGGAGATGACGCCGTGACGGTCCTCGAATGCCGCGGTCTCGACGCCGGGTACTCACGCGGCAAAGCCTGCGTCCACGGTCTCGACCTGTCCGTCGAGGCGGGAGAGATTGTCGCCCTGCTCGGACCGAACGGAGCCGGAAAGACGACGCTGCTCACCACCCTTGCCGGTCTGCTTCCGCGCCTCGATGGCGAGGTCAGCGTCGGCGGTCACACGGTTCGGGCGGGGGATGCGCGCGCGGCCGTGCGTGCCGGACTCGTCCTGGTTCCGGACGACCGGTCGCTGTTCAAGCAGCTCACGACCCGACAGAACCTCCAGCTGGCCATTCGACGACGCGGGGCGGCTCGGACCGACGCCGTCGACCGGGTGCTCGACCACTTCCCGGCGCTCAGAGACCGACTCAAGGTCGCCGCGGGCGAGCTGTCCGGGGGAGAGCAGCAGATGCTCGCGATCGGGCGTGCGCTGTTGCAGCAGCCGAGAGTGCTGCTGATCGACGAACTGAGCATGGGACTCGCACCCATCGTTGTCGAATCGATCCTGCCCGTCCTGCGGGATGTCGCCGACACCGAGGGCACCGCGGTGGTTCTCGTCGAGCAGCATGTTCGCCTGGCCCTCGGCATCGCGGATCGGGCAGTGGTGCTGGTCCACGGCGACATCGCTCTGACGGACTCCGCGGCGTCGCTTGCCGGTGACATCGGAAGGATCGAAGAGGCGTACCTCGGGAGTGCTGCTCACTAGCGTCAGGGAGTTGCCGTCCCTACTCCCTGCGGAGGCCGGAGCTTGCGAGCCCAACCCCTGCTCCCTGAGGAGCGAGCTTGCGAGCGTCACGAAGGGTCCTGGTGAGATGAGAGGCAGACCCTTCGTGACGCGCCCTCCGCAAGCTCCGGGCGCTCCTCAGGGAGCGGGGGTTGGCCACGACCTCCGCAAGCTCCGGGCGCTCCTAGTAATAGCTGGAAGGGCTGGTAACTGGGACATCCTCCTGATGTGGTCGTAGGGGCTTGGTTATCCCAACCACAAAAGGAGGATGTCAATGTCTCAGGCTAGTCGTTTGAGTCGGGGAGACAAGCGTCGCAACGATCGGTTGACCCGGTTCCGGGGGATCGTGCGCCGCGACCACGCGGTCGTCGCGATCGATCTGGCATCGAACAAACAGGTCGTCGCGGTGGTCGATCACGACTCCCGCATCGTGGCGCGCCGCACGTTTCACTGCGCGCCACCACAGTTGGCCACCGCGATCGAGTGGAGCCGTACCGCCGCTGCTGCTGCGGGGTTTGCCGGCA
>NZ_JAFFZF010000060.1:0-18844 GCF_016924115.1 Gordonia sp. BP-119 | reverse complement strand
CGCGATCCACCGCATCGCGCTGACCCAGGCACGCATGCCCGACACCCTCGGCCACGCCTATTACGAGAAGAAGAAGGCCGAAAACAAGACCCCTCGCGAGGCGATGCGCTGCCTCAAACGCCGCCTCGCCCGCGTCGTCTACAACCACCTCACCACCGACCACCACGCCCGCACCCGCAAAGCCGACAACCCAACACCCGCCGCCGCTTGACATAGGAGCTATGAGCCGGTGACGAGCGAAGCGAGGAGCCGAGTCGAAGCCACTGAGGTGACCTGGGTCCACGTTGTGCGGCAGTAGATCGCACCCGCCGCTGGTTGAGCAGGGCCTGGTGTGACGCCGGGGCCGGGATCGCCGATCTTCGGTAGCAGCTGACAACTCTGAGTTCGGCGCCGCGCGGAGCTCCGCCGGGTGTGAGCGCCCGTCCGAAGTGGGTAAGCGGGCGCCATGCAGACGTTCCTGCCGTACCCGGACTTCCGACGCTCCGCCGAGGTCCTGGACCCCGCGCGCCTCGGTAAGCAGCGCGTGGAGACGTTGCAGATCCTGCGGGCGCTCGAACTCTTCGATTACGGCTGGGCCAGCCATCCCGCGGTCACGATGTGGCGTGGGCACACTCCGGCGTTGGTCGCCTACGGGCTCGCTTTCGTCGACGTGTGGACCGGCGGCGGTCGTGCGGACACCACTGCTCCGATGATCGCCGAGTTCGCGCCCGAGGTGGTGGGTGCGTCCCAAGCCGAGCTGACCGCGCAGGGTCTGATGCCCGCGTGGCTGGGCGACGACCGACTCCATCGCAGTCACCGTTCGGCGCTGCTCCGCAAGGCGCCGGACTTCTACGGCTCCGTGTTCGACGACGTCGACCTCGACGACGAGATGCCGTACTTCTGGCCGGATCCGCCGGCCACCGACGCGCACGATCTGGACGAACCGACCCGCACCGTGTGGATCATCCGGGCCGGATCCGACGAACAGTTCGCTCAGTTCCGACGCCGGCAAATCGTCGGATTGGGCGTCGAATCCGGCATCGACACCGACGCCTCGGTGGGCACCGAGACCGGCCTGCGCGTGTTGCTGAAGGAGCGAAGTCCCGGGCGGCGGCCGGGCAAGGACCTCCGCGTGCTCGCGTCGTTCGTCTCCGATCTGCGGGTGGGGGACGAGGTCGCCGTCGTCGACCCCACCGACCCGAACGTGCTGCCACTGGGGACGTTGATCGGCGAGTACGAGTTCTCCCGTCGAGGCAGGGTGCTCACCCCGCATCGGCGTCGGGTCCGCTGGACCGGCACGCTCGAGCGGTCGGCCGTCGCCCCGCCGGCGCTGCTCCAGAATCCACGAATGCTGTTTCCGGTGTCGGTGCGATCAGAGGCGGTCCGGTTGTAGTCCGATCGGCCGAATCTGGCACCGGGTGGTCGGTGAAAGCGTTCCCTGCGCCTTTCGAAGTGGCCGGTCGTTTTTCGACGGCAGAGACGATCACGGCCGGCGCACTCGCACGAGATCAGCTGCTCAGGAGCACGACGTCTCGACCGGCCAGGATTAGTCATCGTGAAATCGCCTCCAATAATGACCATGGTGTGCGCAATCGCGAGGTGAACAGCGATGGCCCCGGCCGTGGTAATCCGGACGGGGCCGTCTCCGGTGCGTATGGTGAAACGTATTCGGATCGATATCTGCGTGTGTGAATTCCGTTGTCGAGACGGCGGCGCGGTAGTGATGTGAGCATATAGTGATGTGAAGGGACTGTGATGTCCGCAGTGGGTGGTCAGTTCCGCCGACGCCTGGTCGCCACAACGGTCTCGATCGTTGTACTCGTTGTCGCGCTTGCGGTTCCGTCGTTCGCCGGCGCCGACTCGGGAGATTCCTCGTCCCGGGCGAAGGCGCTGGCCCGCGCTGTCGCCGATGGCCGGGTCCTGGACCTGTCGGTGTATTCGCCGTCGATGAAACGTCACGTACCGGTCCGGGTTCTCGTGCCCGCCGACCGCTCGGTGCCCCGACCGACGCTGTATCTGCTGAATGGCGCGGGTGGCGGCGAGGGCACCGGACACTGGTTCGAGCAAACCGACATCGTCGATTTCGTCGCCGACAAGAATGTGAATGTTGTCGTGCCGATGCGCGGCGCGTACAGCTATTACACCGACTGGGTGAAAGTCGACCCGGTGCTGGGGCGAAACAAATGGACAACGTTTCTGACCAGCGAATTACCGCCGCTCATCGATCGGAAGCTGAACACCACCGGCGTGAACGCGATCGCGGGGATCTCCATGGCGGGAACGTCGTCGTTGAGTCTCGCCGAAGCCGCACCTCAGCTCTACCGCGCGGTCGCCTCCTACAGCGGTTGTGCCGAGACGAGTACGAATCTCGGCCGACTCGCCATCCGCGCGGTCGTCGAAGGACGTGGCGGTGGCGACATCGCCAACATCTGGGGTCCGGTCGGCTCCCCGGGGTGGCGGGCGCACGACCCGGTCGTCAACGCCTACAAGCTGCGCGGCAAGGCGATCTACATCAGCACCGGCACGGGGGTCCCCGGACCGCACGACCAGTTGCAGGGCCAGGGAATCGACGGGAAGACCACGATCTACATCGACCAGATCGCGGTCGGCGGCGCCATCGAGGCCGCCACCCACCAGTGCACGCTCAATCTCGATCGTCGACTCAAGCAACTCGGCATTCCCGCGACCGTCGACTATGCACCGGGAACGCACGCCTGGCCCTACTGGCAGGACCAGCTCGTGAAGTCGTGGCCGATGCTCGAAAGCGCGCTCACCGACTGACCGCCGCACAATCTGTCACGATGTGACCGTGACTGCGACCCCCGGCGCGCCCAGCCCCATCTCCAGCCTGCCCAATCTCCGCGATCTCGGCGGCTGGCGGACCGGGGACGGGCAGACGGTTCGATCCGGCGTCCTGTACCGGTCCACGGATTTCTCTGCGCTCGACACCGCCGACGTCTCCGCGCTCGAGTCGCTCGGTCTGAAGACCGTCTACGACCTGAGATCGGCGCACGAGAGCGAGGCCATTCCCGACCCCGTCCTGCCCGGTGCGTCGAACATCGCACTCGATGTCCTCGCCGATGCGCAGATGTCGATTCCCGCCAACATCGGTGCTGTCCTCGCCGACCCTGCCGTCGTCGCGCAGGCCGACGAGATGCTGTCCGGCGGCAAGGCGCGCGAGATGATCTGCGGGACCTATCGCGAGATGATCACCCTGCCCAGTGCGACGGCGTCGTACACGCAGTTGTTTCGTGGACTGATCGACGGCTCGACGCCGGCCCTGGTGCACTGCACCACCGGCAAGGACCGAACTGGTTGGGCCGCAGCATCTCTGCTGACACTGCTCGGGGTGCCGAAGGACGACGTCTATCGCGACTACCTGCTCACCAATGAACGTCTGATCCCGTCGCTCGCACCCATCTTCGACGGGTTCGCCGCCGCCGGGGGCGAACCCGAGCTCCTCGTCGGCGTGCTGGGTGTCGACTCCGGCTACCTCGACGCCGCGTTCGACGAGGTGGACAAGCGGTACGGCGGAATCGAGGGTTACTTCGGCGAGGCGTTGGGTCTGGGTGCCGCGGACCAGAAGGCGCTCCGGGACCGATATCTGACGTAGGGGCTGGCCGCCCGAGACGCTGTGGCAGCGAGGTGTCACCCGCACGGGTGTCATCTGGTCGTCGTGCTTTCACCCGATGAGGGGATATCCGCGGATGGCAGGTCGCGTTAGCGTCGGAACCACCCCCGAAACGACTCGACTGCCGGAGAAATCGATGCGCACAACCATTTTCGTTCGAGCTGCCCTCATCCTGGCCGCGACGGCGACCGCTGCGGTCGTCCCGGCCGCGATCGCCGATGCCGCGCCACTCGAGTCCGGGAGCCTCGACGGCGGAAGCGTCGACGGGGGCAGTCTCGAGGAATACGGTCTGGGCGGCCTCGACTATTTCGGGAGTCTCGGGGGCAATCAGGCTCCGCCGTCGACCCAGCGGTGCAACTCCGAGACCAAGTCCGGCGGCTACGGTGTCACCGAGACCCGGCACATCCTCGGCCTGCGAGGCCCGACGAGCTTCACGCTGAACTACGACACCTACGACATCCCGGACGAGATCCGCGTGTTCTACGGTGGCCGGCAGATCTACAACACCGGTTACGTCGGAGACGACATCAACCAGGGAACCGGCAGTGTCCGGATCACGGTGCCACCCGGTGGCGACACCTCGGTCGTGGTGCGAGTGACCGGGCCGGACCGGAACACGGAGTGGGACTACACCGTGAACTGCCCGGGAGCGAGCTGACCGCCCGACGATCGTCGGTAGTGTCTTGGAGTGAGTGAATTCAGCTCGACCGAGAAGGCCGCGTTGGGCAGCGGCGCCGATTTCTGGACCACCAAATCGGTCGGTTCCGTTCCCGCGCTGACACTCACGGACGGTCCGCACGGGGTCCGGAAACAGACCGGCGCCACCGATCACCTCGGCCTCGCCGGCAGCGAACCCGCCACCTGCTTCCCGCCCGCGGTCGGACTCGGCCAGAGTTGGGACACCGAGCTGATCCGTCGTGTCGGCGAAGCGCTCGGCCGCGAGGCACGCGGTCTCGACGTCGACGTACTGCTCGGCCCGGGCGTGAACATCAAGCGAGATCCCCGGTGCGGCCGCAACTTCGAGTACTTCTCCGAGGATCCGTTCGTCACGGGCCGGCTCGGCGCGGCGTGGGTGAGCGGCGTACAGAGCATCGGGGTCGGCACGTCGCTCAAACACTTCGCGCTGAACAACGCCGAGGACGACCGGATGCGGTCGAATTCGGACGTCGACCCGCGCCCGATCCGGGAGATCTACCTCCGCGCCTTCGCGCACATCATCCGCACGGCGAACCCGTGGACCGTGATGTGCTCCTACAACCGCATCAACGGCACGTACGCGGCGGAGAACCGGTGGCTGCTCACCGACTTGTTGCGGGGTGAGTGGGGCTACGACGGCGTGGTGGTCTCCGACTGGGGTGCGGTCGCCGACCGCGTTCGGGCGGTCGCCGCCGGCCTGGATCTCGAGATGCCCGGCCCGGGGGACCGCACCGACGCGCAGGTCGTGGACGCGGTCCGGAACGGAACCCTCGACGAGGCGGCGGTGGACCGGTCGGCCCGGGCGGTCCGGGAACTCGCGGAGCGGGCCGCCGCGGGCCGGGCGAACCGGTCCGTCGTCGACTTCGATCTCCACCACCGACTCGCGCGCGAGGCCGCGTCGCGGTCCATCGTCCTGCTCAAGAACAACGGCGATCTGCTCCCGTTGAGCCCCGAACGCTCCGTCGCGGTCGTCGGCTCGTTCGCGCACGACCCCCGCTATCAGGGCGGCGGGAGTTCGCACGTGAACCCGACGCGCCTCGACGTACCGGTGGACGAGATCCGGGCAGCAGGTGGCACGGTGACCTACGCACAGGGTTTCAGCACCGACGGCTCGCCGGTGGATACGGCCGACGCGATCGCCGCGGCGGCGGACGCCGATGCCGCCGTGCTGTTCCTGGGACTCGCGGCCGCACAGGAGTCGGAGGGCTTCGACCGCGACGACATCGAACTGCCGGCGGACCAGGTCGAGTTGCTGACCGCGATCCTGGCGGTGCAACCGCGAACGGTGGTCGTGCTCGCTCACGGAGGCGTCCTCCGCCTGGGATCGATCGCCGCGGCCCCGGCAATCCTCGACGGCGCGCTCCTCGGCCAGGCCGGGGGCGGGGCCATCGCCGACGTGCTCTTCGGGGCGGTCAACCCGTCGGGTCGGCTCACCGAGACCGTGCCGGTCAGGTTGCAGGACACCCCGGCATACCTGAATTTCCCGAACGAGAACTCGCACATCCGCTACGGCGAGGGCATCTTCGTCGGCTACCGCTGGTACGACGCCCGGGACATCGAGATCGCCTACCCGTTCGGGCACGGATTGTCCTACACGACCTTCGAGTACTCGGATCTGTCCGTCGCATCGGATGATCCGGGCGTCACCGGTGTGGTCGCCGGGTTGACGGTGACCAACACCGGTTCTCGAGCCGGACGTGACATCGTCCAGGTCTACACGTCGAAGCCGGACTCACGAGTCGGACGACCGCCGCGCGAGCTGACGGGCTTCGCGACCACCCGCGGCCTCGAACCAGGTGAGTCGCAGATCATCTCGATCGCAATCGACCGCAACGACCTCGCCTACTGGGACACCCGCGTCGACCGCTGGATCGTCGAACCGGGTGAGTACGGCGTCGAGGTCGGCGCGTCGAGCCGGGACATCCGGCTGACCACCACCGTCGAGATCGCGGGCGACGAGGTTCGCCTCGCGATCGACGAGAACTCGACCCTCGGCGAGGTCCTGGCGAATCCTGCTGCGGCGCAAGCGCTCGCGTCCCGGTTCGAGGACAACCCGCTGACGAGCTTCGACGACGCCCTGGGCGTCGACATGGCACGGATGATGGCGTCTATACCGCTCGGACGCCTCGCCGGGTTCGGGATGCGCGACGAGGACATCGCCGCGATCATCGCGGCGGCACGCACGGACTGATCGCGCTACCGGAACACGATGCAGGTGGTGGTCCCGTGGGCGACGAGCTTGCCGTCGGCGGAGAACACCTTGCCCTCGGCGGTCGCGGTGGTGCGGCCGGCGTGGATGACGGTACCCACGCCGGTCAGCTCCCCGGCGTCCACGGCGACCGAGCGGATGTAGTTCACCTTCAGCTCCAGCGTCGTGTAGCCGACCCCGGCGGGCAGGGTGGTGTGGACGGCGCACCCCATCACCGAGTCCAGCAGCGTGGCGCAGATGCCGCCGTGAACGGTGCCGAGAGGGTTGGCGAAGTCGGGCTGCGGAGTCACGGCGAAGGTGACCGCGCCCTCGTCGATCTGCTTGGGCACCATGCCCAGGAGGCGGCCGATGCTCGGGCGGTCGGAGCCGGCGCCGCCCGCCTGCCAGGCTCGCAGCAGTTCGAGTCCGGACATGGCGGTGGGGTCGGTGGGTGCGTCGGTCGTGGTAGTCATGACTATGCATGGTTGCATACTCCGCCGCGATTATGAAGGTCTGCATATCGGCGCGGCCTCGCGTACGGGATGACCTCGGCCGATGCTATGTATGCTGGCCACAATCGGTTGTATGAGGGTCGGCATAGGAGTTGTTGCTGCATGGCGTCACATCCCGCCGAGTCCGTGATCACCGGCGCGGACGACCGCGGCCCCCGCGAACGCATGGTCGTGCACGCGGCCGATCTGATCGGCCGCGACGGGGTCGCCGCCACCTCCATCGGCGACGTGATCTCGGCGAGTTCCGCACCACGGGGATCGATCTACCACCATTTTCCGGGCGGTAAGACCCAACTGATGACCGAAGCCGTCCGGTACGCCGGTGAGTTCATCGCCGAACGCATCGGGCGTCCGACCACGATGACCCCGGCGGACACGGTGCGCGAGATCGGCGGGGTGTGGCGGCGACTACTGGTCAACACCGACTTCCAGTTCGGCTGCCCCGTGCTGGCCGGCGGACTCGCCCGCCGCAGCGAACCCGCGGTGGCGGACGCATCCGCCGAGATCCTGCAGCGCTGGGCCGACCTGGTCACCGCGCGGCTGGTGGTCGACGGCGTCGACAGCGACCGTGCCGACTCACTGGCCAACCTCATCATCGCGGCGGTCGAGGGAGCGGTCGGACTGTGCCAGACACGGCGCAGCGTCGAACCCCTCGATCGCGTCATCGCCGAGCTGGCGAGCCTCTGCGACGCGGCCGTCGATCGGGTCTGATCCGGGGCGAGACGTTGGACACAGGTGTGCTCCGTTAGTAGGTTCACCATGTCGTCACCGCCGTGGTGGCGTCTGGCCTGTATCCGTTCATCGTCGGGACGGGCTCGAATCGGTGGGTGAGCTCGGGGAGGTTGCGCCATGACGCCGGTCTTCCGGCATGCGCTGGGTTCGGACTTCGACCGTCTGCATCCCAACGTCGCATGGCGCTACGGCATCGACTCGACTTCCGGTGTCGCGCAGGTCTGTAGCGGGATCTACGAGTCGGTCTACGTGTCGTCGGCGCTGCCGCCGCCCGCCCTGTGGCATTACGCCAAGCGCAATGCGCTGCCCTCGAAGACCAGTCGCATGGTTCCGTTCACCCAGGGTTACTACTGCTACTCCGACGAGCTGGGGCGCGAGTCGCTCGCGGTGCTGCGGAACTTCCAGTACACGACCGGCCCGCGCAAGCTGAACTCCCTGCTGGTGGCCGGGCGCACGGGCCTGGTCGACTATTTCGGCGACGGCCCCGAGTTCCTGTATCCGATCGAACCGTCGGTGACGCGATCCGGCGAACTGCTGCTCGAGAGCGGACCGATGCGCTGGCTCGGACGCGGACCCAAGGTCGGGATGAAGGGGCTGTTCACCGCTCAGATGAAGTACATCGAGGGGTGGGACGAGAAACGGGATCGATTCCGGTGCGACGCGACCGTCCGCAACCCGGTCATCGGCGAGATCATGCACTTCCGCGGCTGGTTCACCGCCGTCGACCAGGCGTGCTCGTTGCGTGACATCCCGGACGAGGCGTGGCCGGTCAACCTGGTCGACCGAGAGAGCTGAACGGTTCGATCCAGGGCGACTCCGTCGCGGCAATCCAGGGCGACTCCGTCGCGGCTCGACACAGCCTCGACAGTTCGTTGCATCGGCGGCCAGGGCGCGCGGTAGGTTCAACGCATGGCTGTCTCAGCGAACATCGAATTCGACGTCGCCGCCCCCGTCTCGGTGGTGATGGAAGTGCTCATGGACATCGAGTCCCTACCGGACTGGTCGGGACCGCACAAGGAAGCCGAGATCCTGTCCAGTTACGACGACGGCACGCCGCAGAAGGTGCGGATGGTCGTCACCGCCGCGGGTATCTCCGACGAGCAGACCTGCACCTATGACTGGACCGAGAACTCGTGCGAATGGCACCTCATCGAGTCGAATCAGTTGAGCGAGCAGCACGGCAAGTACACCGTCACCGAATCCGACAAGGGTGCCCATGTCCGCTTCGACCTGGCCGTCGAGCTGAAGATCAAGCTGCCCGGACTCATCGTGAAACGCGCCCAGAAGATGGCCGTGGACACCGCGCGCAAGGGACTCACCGCGGAAGTGGAGAAGCGCGCGGCGGCCTGAGGACGATCGTGACCGGGACGTGACGAGTCGATCGTCTCCTCCACGGCGCCGGCCCCTGTACGCTGAGGGCGTTCCTTACCGGGCGCCCGAGCTATGGAGGCCAAAGCAGTTGAGAATCAAGAAGTTTGCCGTTCGCGGCCTGGTCCTGGCGGCGGGGCTCGCCGGATGTGTTGGTTTCGCCGGGTTGTCGGGCGAAGGGGTCGCCGCGGCGGACACGCGTTGCTCGGTGTCGAACGGTCATCAGGTCGAGCGTGTCGAGGGGCGCAGCGGTTGCGGCGCCAAGGCCGGAGTCGGCAGTCGCGCGAGTGCCGATGAATACAGCGGTCGCGGCACCGCGGTCTCGGTCTCGGACAACGGCGGCAACGCCGCGGCCTACAACCTGCAGCCCGGTTCGACGGCGCTCGCCGGCGCCAACAGCCGGGGCAACGCCTACTCGGTCACGACCGGCCCGAGCGCACTGTCCGTCGCCCAGGCGCGTCGCGGTGGTACGACGGTGGCGATCGGCGGCTGGGGCGGCGAGGCCTACGCCGGTCCCGAAGGTGCCCGCTGCAGTGGCGGTTTCGCGACCGCGTTCGACACCAGCACGGGTAAGGCATGTCTGCACGCCGGTTCGATCGACCTGCGGAACTGAGCGGCTCCACCTCACGACACCTGAGAGACAGAACACGCCCGGCGCGACGGTAGTTCACCGGAGCGTCGGGCGTCGTTCGCCGCTTCGACCTATCGTTGTGGAGTGACCGACCTCCACGATCCCGAGACCCAGATCGGCCCCGACTTCAGCGTGCTCAACGGCCGCGAAGCACTTCAGCAACTCGTCGACCTCCACGACACCACGCACTTCACGGTCAACGACGACGATGACGACGACCCGGTCCTGCTGACCCTGCCCGAGCGGAATGTCGTCGACACCTGGCGCGAGGACTACCCGTACGAGGAGCGCATGAGCCGCCGCGAGTACGAGGTCACCAAGCGGCGGCTGCAGATCGAACTGCTGAAGCTGCAGAAGTGGTCCAAGCAGACCGGGCAGCGGCATCTGCTGGTCTTCGAGGGCCGAGACGCGGCGGGCAAGGGCGGCACCATCAAACGATTCAACGAGCACCTCAACCCGCGCGGCGCACGCACGATCGCCCTGGAGAAGCCCAGCGAACGCGAGGCCACCGAGTGGTACTTCCAGCGGTATGTGCAGCACCTGCCCGCCGGCGGGGAGATGGTGTTCTTCGATCGCTCCTGGTACAACCGCGCCGGCGTCGAACGGGTCATGGGGTTCTGCAGTCCGCAGCAGTACACGCAGTTCGTCGCCCAGGTCCCGGCGTTCGAGAAGATGCTCGTCGACGACGGGATCAACCTGGTCAAGTTCTGGTTCTCGGTCACCCCGCTCGAGCAGCGGACCCGGTTCGCGATCCGTCAGATCGACCCGGTGCGCCAGTGGAAGCTGTCGCCCATGGACCTGGCGTCGCTGGACAAGTGGGATGCCTACACCGAGGCGAAAGAGGCGATGTTCGCCACCACCGACACCGACCACGCACCCTGGACGGTGGTGAAGTCCAACGACAAGAAGCGGGCGCGGATCAACGCCATGCGTCACGTGCTGAGTCTCTTCGACTACGACGGCAAGAACGAGTCCTTCGTGGGCACACCCGACCCGCTGATCGTCGGCCGCGCCGCGGATGTGATCGGGGAGTAGTTCCCCGGCTCGGTAGCCTCGTGGCTGTGCGTAGCTTCCTGAGTGCCCTGTTGACACTTGTCGCGATCGCGGCGACCGTTCTCGCCGTACCGTCTTTCTGGCTGGATCAACGCATCGTCGACCAGGCGGGGTTCGTCGCCACGGTCGCGCCGATGGCCGAGAACCAGCAGGTCAAGGACTACCTCGCAGATGAGATCGCCGCGCAGGCGACCGCGCGGACAGACCTGCCGATCGCCGGCGTCCTGGTGCGGCCGCTGGCGGGCCGCTACACCGAGAGTGAACAGTTCCAGCAGGACTTCGCCGATGTCGTCGGCCAGCAGCACGCGTTCCTATTCGAGGAGCCGGCGCCCGGTTCGGACACCTCGGTGATGCAACTCGACATCACGAACATGATCAACCGCTCCCTGAACCTGACCGGTGGCAACGCGATCCAGGGGCCGGTGGTCGTCGAGTTGACCAACGGCTCCTCGGGCCTCGAGGCGGGCCGGTACGCGGAGGTGGGTAGCCAGATCACGCTGCTCGCCTGGGGCTCGGCGGCGGTGGCCGTGATCGCAGCCGTGCTCGCGCTGCTGATCGCCCGACGACGCGGAACCGTCTTCGCGTGGCTCGGGCTCGGCGTGCTTGCAGCCGGCGTCTCGACCTGGGCCATGGGCCTGTTCTTCGCGGACCGCGCCAAGCAGGAGGTGGCCGGCGCAGAGCGCTCGGGCCGCCAGGTCGCCGAGCTCATCATCGACGGCGCCTACGACGACGTCACCCGGGTCGCACTGATCGTCGGCGGCGTGGGCGTCGCGATGTTCGCCGTCGGGATCCTGGGACGGCTGATCATCGGGCGGCGCTGAGGGAGGGTGCGTCAACCCTGCCCCCTGATCCGAAAGAACGACATGACCATTGGTCCCTGAGGTGCGAGAGCGCAGGCGATGCCTTCCCTCTGCTCCCTGCGGTGCGAGGAGCGCAGGCGATGCCTTCCCTCTGCTCCCTGAGGTGCGAGGAGCGATAGACGGTATGAGGGCCTTGGGGCCGAAGGCCTCAAGCTGCAAACACATCGTGGGTTGCTGCTGCTGAGTTCACACTCTGCGGTAGCACCACATTGCAGATCAGGAGGCCTCCGGTGATTGTTCAGGGTACAAGTGTCGGATTGGATGTTCACGCACGCTCGGTGGTCGCTCACGCCATCGATGAAGACACCGGGCAGGTGATTCGGCAGACCTTGGTCCCCGATGCGGCGACCATCGTCAGCTGGCTACAAGGCCTGGCCCCGCCGGTGCGGGTGGCCTATGAGGCCGGTCCGACCGGCTTCGGATTGGCGCGGGCGATCACGGCGGCCGGGATGGGGTGTGTGGTTGCCGCGCCCTCGAAGCTGCAGCGGCCAGCCGGGGACCGCGTCAAGACCGATGCCCGAGACGCTGCACACTTGGCGAAGTTGCTGCGCCTGGGCGAAGTGGTGGCGGTCAGTGTTCCTGAGGTGGGCACCGAAGCCGCACGGGATCTGGTCCGCGCCCGCGAGGACGCCCGCAGCGACCTGATGCGCGCTCGGCATCGATTGTCCAAACTGCTGCTGCGACAGGGGATCGTCTACTCCGGCGGGAAACCCTGGACCGGTGTTCATCAGCGGTGGCTGCAGCGTCAACGTTTCGAGCTGCCGCTGCTGCAAGCCGCCTTCGACAACGACCTGGACGCGGTGTTGAGCGTGACCGCCCGCCGTGACCGCCTCGATGAGCTGATCGAACAGACCGCGGCCACCGATCCGTGGCGGGCGGTGGTCACCCGGCTGTCGTGTTTGCGGGGTGTGTCGACGCTGACCGCGTTCGCTTTGGCGGTCGAGATCGGCGACTGGTCACGGTTTAGTGGCGCCACGATCGGCTCCTACGCCGGGTTGGTGCCCTCGGAATACTCGACCGGCGGGACCCGCAGTCAGGGATCGATCACCAAGGCCGGTAACGCCCACGTGCGGCGGCTACTGGTCGAGGCGGCCTGGCAACACCGACGCCCCTACGCCACACCCGGACAGACCATGCGCCGCCGGTGGGAGGCGGCCTCACCGGCTGCCCGCGCCCGTGGCCATGCCGGCAATCGTCGGCTACACAAGCGCTGGCAACAATTCGACCGCCGCAGCAAACATCCCTGCGTGGCCAACACCGCGATCGCTCGTGAGCTCGCCGGCTGGTGCTGGTCGCTGGCGGTGCTCGACGACTAACCAGCACTGACACACAATCTTGGCCACCCGTCGCGGGACTCCCGCTGTGGTGAACAGGGAACGAATCCACGGCGTCGCTATGTGCGCCAGCACTTTTGGGTGCACGGTACGCACGTTTACATAGACCCGTCGGCCAGCGTTTTCATCTCCTGTCGAACACCGTTGAGCCGTAACCAACCCGCGTATATCAGTCCGACAACACCGTCGCGAGTAACGACCACCACACACCGCGGCGGGTGGCCAACCCCACAACAGCCCTCGAGAAGGAGGCAATTTCGCCATGGGACTTGACAGAGCAGCACTACATATCAGCGACGAGCCTCGAAGGGTTGGCGACGCATCTCGCCAGGACCCTTCGAGACGGCCTCCGCAGGCTCCGGCCTCCTCAGGGAGCAGAGTTCTTTCGTCTCCACGACGGGTCGCCAGGCCTCGGATACTGAGGATTGCCCGGAGTGTGCGTCACGCCCGTTCCCTGAGGAGTGCCCGGAGCTTGCGGAGGGCGCGTCACGCAGGGTCCGCCGAGCACCCCCGACTGATGGACCTCAACTCGACCGATGGACTTCGATCGAAGTGCATCCGTCGAGTTCGAGTTCATCGGTCGGAGCCGGATGCAGTGCGAGGTCGGGCCGGCTCGCTGAAGCAGTTCGTCTGAGCTCTACCACGGTGGTTGTTGGGTCGCAGACGCCGACCCTATGTGACTAGTGGGGTTTTTGTTCACCACAGTCCACCACCGTTCACCGCTGAGGCGTGAGTGACAGCGACTGCGGTGCAACAGAATTCGATGCAATCGGTGGTTGTGGAGAAACTTCGTCGTCGAACGTGATTGCGAGTAGCTTGGTGTCATGCCCTCGATCACCGCACTCCGCGACACCCTCACCGTCCTGCAACCGCCGCCCGACGACGGCAGTGGCCGCGCGCTACACGAGCGGCTCGACGAGCTGCGGATGCTGCGCAACGTGCTCGATCACCAGATCGCCGTACATACAGCACTTTTCGACGCCACGGGTACGGCAGCGCGGGCGGGGTCGACCACACGGAACGCACTGATCGAGATGGGCATGCCACCCGCGGCCGCGCACCGCTATGTGCGGATCGCCGACGGGCTGGAGTCGGTGCCGAAGGTCGCCGACTGTGCTGCCGAGGGCTATCTGTCTGCCGAGTGTGTCGACGCGGTGATCCGCGGGCTAGCGCTCATCGACAAACGTTCTGCCACAGCGCCGTCCGACGACGAGCGCAGCGGATATGAGAGTGAGTTGCTTGCGCAGGCGTTCTCCGGAGCCACCCCCGCCCAGATCGACGACCACGCCCGCGGGATCGCCATCCGGGTCGCCGCCACCGACCCCAGCATTGTGGCGGCGGCCGATGACGCATCGCTGAACACCGTGCACACCAGGATCACCGAAGACGGGCGGGTCGCGATCGCCGGAGATGTGACCGCGGTGATCGGGGAGAAGTTCGTGTCCATGATCGACGAACGGTCCTGTCCGCGTCCCGAACCCGACGGCGCTGCCGATCGTCGAGGTGCGGCCGAGCGCCGTGCAGATGCACTGGAGTTGCTGTTGGATCAAGCCGCGATCGGCGCGGCGATGACCACCGCCGGAGCACCACGCACCCAACTGCTGGTGACCATTCCTGCCGATGGGGTTGGTCCGGCACGCCTGCCGTGGATGGGTGCGGTGTCAGAATCGACGACACGGCGCTTGTCGTGTGACGGCGGGGTCGCCGAGATCGTCCTTGACAACGAAGGGGTGCCGCTACAAATGGGCACCACGAAACGACTGTTCCCGCACCACCTGCGGCAGGCGATCATCGTGCGCGATCAATGTTGCGTGAAATGCGGTGCGCCAGCATCGCATACGCAAGTTCACCATCTGGTCCACTGGGCCGATGGCGGCCCCACCGATCTGGACAACGGGTGCCTGCTTTGTCAACGCTGTCATACCCAGGTCCATCACCACGGCTGGCAGGTCGTGATGGGGCCCGACCGGCACCCATGGCTCATCCCACCCGCCGACATCGACCCGCGGCGCCTACCCCGACCCGCCTACAACCGGCGCACCATGCGACTCGACGACGCCCTCGTATAACTGCCCCGCGCAGACCAGACCCTCCGGCGTCGACACCCCGGCGCCACACGACCTTTGACAACTCCACAGTGTGAGGCGATCCCGGCGGGGTCAGTGCCCGGCAAAGGCCTCCGCGAGCCACCAGGCGCCGCCGTCGTCGGTGATCTTGGCGTCGATGACGAGAGGACCCGACGGTTGGGGTGAAGAGAGCGAGGCGACCCAGTCCCGTACCTCGTCGAGGTCGTCGAGGTCGTCGAGGCCGGTGACCGTCACGCCCGTCGCGCCGTGTCCACGGGCGATCGCGGCGATGTCGACCTCGGGGAACGTCACCGTCGTCATGTCGGCGTCGCCGAAGTGGTGCACCTCGGCCCCGTAGGCGGAGTCGTTGTAGACGATCACGACCAGCGGCAGTGCCAGACGTACGGCGGTCTCCAATTCGGCTATGGCCATGAGGAATCCGCCGTCGCCGGTGCCGAGGACCGGGACCCTGTCCGGTCGCGCGAACGCCGCGCCGATGGCCGTCCCGAGGCCCAGCCCGATCGACTGGAAGGCCTGAGTGAAACAGAAGCCGAACTCGTCTGGCACGGACAGATGCGTCGACGGATAACCCATGAAGTTGCCGGAGTCGATGGAGACGACGCGGTCGGCGGGCAAGATCTCGTCGAGCGCGATCGTCAGTGGCCTCGGATCGACCCGGCCGGCGGTCACCTCGCCGGTGACGGGGACGTCCTGCCACCTCGATGACACCGAGATCCGTTCCCTGACTTCCTCGGTGCGATAACCGGTGGTGCCGCCATCGGCCGCGAGGATCGTGTGCACATCCGTCGCCGTCGCGCCGCAGTCGCCGACGACTCCGAGGTCGATCGGGCGATGCGCGCCGATGGCGTCGATGTCGACGTCGACCTGCACCACGGTCGTGTCCGTGCCGATGAGTCGGCCGTGCCGCATCGTCCACATGTTCAGGGCGCAACCCCATCCGACGATGAGGTCGGCGTCGGCGATCAGCTCGGCGGTGGTGGGGGAGGAGAAGCCGCCGGAGATGCCCAACGAGAACGGGTTTCCCGCGAACAGGCCGTTCGCGACCGCCGACGTCGCCACCAGCGCACCGGCGGCCTCGGCCAGGGCCGCGATTTCGGGACCGGCGGAGCGCGCCCCTCGGCCCGCGACGAACACGGGACGCCGGGCGGCACGGAGCAACTCGGCCAGGCGAGTGGCCGACCGGGCTTCGGGCCGCGGCCGTGGCGGTTCGGCGGAGAGCTCGACAGGTCCTTCGAAATCCGCTGCGGCGGCGGCGATGTCGACGGCGACATGGAGCACGACGGTCCGGCGCTGCGTCACCGCGGTGCGGAAGGCGCGGATCACATCCGCCACCACCGTGGTCGGCCCGTAGACACGGTCGTTCACGGCGCCGACGCTCGCGGCGAGGGCCTCCTGGTCGATCCGGAAGTTCGACCGTAACGCCGACGCGGGTGCATCGGCGGTGAGCACGATCATCGGCGTACGGCTCTTGGCGGCCTCGGAGATACCGGTCATCGCGTTGGTGAGGCCACAGCCCTGATGGACCGACAGCACGCCCACCCGTCCCGACATCCGGGCATAGGCGTCGGCCATGCTGGCCGCGCCGCCCTCATGGCGGGCGGCGGTGAACGGGACACCGCCGGCCCGAAGGGCGTTGGTCAGCACGAAGTTCCCGCTGCCGACCACACCGAAGGCATGGCCGACGCCGAGATCGGCGAGAACGCGGCCCGCCACGTCGGCGACCGTCGGACCGTAGCGGCCAGGTGCCGCCATCAACTCTCGACGATCGCCAGCACGCGCGACGGACTGCCGGTGCCGCCGACGATCGGCAACGGGCTCACGACGATCACCGCGCCGGTCGGCGGGAGCGAGCCCAGGTTGCGCAGGGAGGTGAGCCCGTACTTGTCGTTGCCGAGGAAGTGGTAGTGCACGGGGAAGGCGGGATCGAAGCCGCCCGCCAGCCCTGCGTCGACACCGACGGTCTCGACTCCGAGGCCGGTGATCTCGCGCTCGGTGGCCAGCCACTGCGCGCACTCCACCGACACCCCGGGGGTGTGCGACCCGGTCTCGTCGGCGTTGAGGAACTCGGCTTCGGAGCCGCCCCGCGACTCCCAGCCGGTCCGCAGCAGCAACCAGGTGCCGGCGGTGAGGCGTCCGTGTTCGGCTTCCCAGGCCTCGACCTCGGCGACGCTCAGGAGATGATCCGGGTCGTCGGCGACCTCGTCGGTCAGGTCGAGGACGGCCGCCGGGCCGATCAGCCGCTGCACCGGGATCTGCGAGACGTCATCCCCGTCGCGTCCGCTGATCCAGTGGATCGGTGCGTCGAGATGGGTGCCGATGTGCTCGCCGGTGTGGATGTTGTTGTGCCGCCAGTACGGCCCCGGCTCGTTGTAGGCGCTGACCTCTTCGAGACTGAAGTCGATCAGGTTCGCGAACGGGGCAGGCAGTCGCAGCGCGGGCGTCGCCGCACTCAACGGAGTCGTCAGATCGACGACGCGGAGCGACCCGTCGGCGAGGCCGGCGACGAAGCCGGACAGGGCGGTGTCGGGCACGAAGGAGCCGGCCACTACTTGCGCGCTCCGCGCCAGTTCATGCCCCAGCCGTACGCCTCGTCGACCTTGTCCTGTGCCCCGCGGATGTAGCGCACCTCGCGGTTGAGAACCAGCTCGCCACCACGGTTCTCGAACAAGGCGATCGCGCACGAGAGCGCCGACTGATCCGCTTCGTCGAGCCGGACCTCGATCTCCGGGCCGTTGGCCGGGAACAGGGTGACGACGCCGTTGGCGCCGGCCCAGTTCGGGGTGCCCTCGTAGATGTAGGCGAAGATCAGGATCCGCCGGATCCGGTCGGTCGCGGAGAGGTCGATGTACATGTTCTCGCCGCCGGAACCCGACCGGTCGTCGCCGTCGAGATAGATGATCGGCTGTCCGTCACGGGGCGCCCGGAACGAGTTGCCCAGTGCCTGCACGATGCCCTTGCTCCCGTCGGTGAACTCCCACAGGCAGGCGAGGTCGAGGTCGATACCCTGCGCCTTCCGGAAGAGCCCGCCGCCCTTGGAGTTCGACGTCCAGCTCAGATTGACACGCACCTGACCGGAGGTTGCACCCTGCTTGCTCAGCGAGATGCTCGGCGCCGACTTCGTGAGGGTGATCTTCGACAGCGAGACCGGCGGCGCGGGCGGCTGCTGACCGTAGCCCGCGGGGGTGGGCGGCTGCTGGCCGTAACCCGCGGGAGCGGCCGGGGGCTGGGCGGGCGGCTGCGGCGGCTGGGCCTTCGGACGCTTCGTGTAGTCGATCCCCATCTCGGTTCCTCATCTCGTCGTGGTGACATCGTCGTCGGGTGCGGTGATCGGACGGCGAAAACACACTCGCCGCAGGTGTTGGCGCCCAGCGTAGTGGACCAACGTCAACGGCCGGTGTCCGTTGCCGGGGCGTGAGCCCGCGCGGACGGGCCGAAACTCGATGCGACGTCGAGCCGCCCCTGCGGATTCCGGCGGCAGCTGGCAACGGCGACATGGCACGGACGTGGGACGTTCGCGGGGATCGGAAAGCCGTCGTCGATCTGGTACCGGGTGTTGGTGATCTTCGACGCGACCGCCGCCGGGTCGGCGGGGTGTTCCGGAGCGGCATCCGCCCGAATGACCACCATCGCTTCGGTGACACCGGCCGGCCACTCGAAGCGCACGGTGTCGGCGTCGACGCGGACCGCGGTGATCGGCGGCGGATCGTCGGGATGGGGGGTCGCCGGCGGCTGCGGCGCTGTGGTCGCCGAGGCGGGGGCGGCCGGCGCGGGGA
>NZ_JAFFZF010000006.1:0-149963 GCF_016924115.1 Gordonia sp. BP-119 | reverse complement strand
TGGTACCCACCCTGCTCTCGCGCCCGCAGATCGGGCCGATCACCGCCGCCCGCCTGGTGATCACCGCCGGTGACAACGTCGAGCGGATGGGCACCGAGGCACGGTTCGCCAAACTCGTCGGCGCCGCCCCGTTACCGGCATCCTCAGGCAAAACCAGCCGTCACCGACTCAACCGGGGCGGGGACCGGCAAGCCAACAGTGCTCTGCACATGATCGCGGTCGGACGCATGAAATCCCACGCCCCCACCCGCGCCTACGTCGAGCGACGTTCCGCCGAACACAAAACGAAGAAAGACATCCTCCGCTGCCTCAAGCGCTACATCGCCCGCGAAGTGTTCCGCGACCTCACCACTGACCTCGGAGCACTTGACAAGCTATAGGACCCTCTCGTCGCTCGCGCTCCTCGCACCTCAGGGATCACGGGTTTCGAGGTTCTTTTGGATTAGGGATCAGAGTTCCCGGCGCCTAGTTGATCGTGGCCGTCTCGATGGTCACGGGGAGCTTCGGTTCGCCGTCCCCGGGCTGACTGCCGATCGGGACGGGGTTGATGCCGCCGGCGTAGACCTTGTCGAGCACCGCGAGTCCGGGTTCGTCGACCTTGCCGACGATCGAGTAGTCCGGGCCCAACTGGCTGTCGTTGATCACGATGAAGAGCTGGCTGGACCCGGTGTTCGGGTTCTGTCCGCCCTGGCTGCTGTTGGCGATCGCGATGGTGCCGCGCGGGTAGATGACGGGCTGCGAACCGGTCGTCGGATCCGGCTGCCCGACCGTCTGCAGATCGGTCGGCGGCTCGTCGGGGCTGGTCCAGCCGGGCCCGCTCATGCCGGTGCCGGTGGGGTCGCCGCACTGCAGGATCTTCAGCGTCTCGCTGGTGGTCATGCGGTGGCAGGTGGAGTCGTCGTAGAACTTGTTCTCGATCAACGAGGTCACCGCCGCGGTGTTGCACGGCGCGCCATCGCGTTCGAGCGTGATCGGCAGGGTGCCCTGGGAGGTGACGAACGTGGCCTTCTCGGTGCCCGACTTGAGGACGCGCTCGTCGGGCTTGGGCGAGGTCCGCTCGTTCTTCGCGGCCGCCTTCAGCTCGTCGAGTTCGGCTTGGTATTGCGCTCGCTGATCGGCCGGGACGTTGTCGGGCACCTGATCGGGCAGCTGGTCGAAGCGGCTCGGGGAGTCCTCGTAGGCGCAGGTCGTCCAGCGTGCGGCCTCGCGGTCGTCCATGATCTTCTTGACCACGACGGCGGTCACGCCCGCGACCACGGCGACCACGACGGCGGTCGAGACGGAGGCGATGACGATCTTCCGCTTGCGCCGGGCGAGGCGCTCGGTCTCGAGGCGTTCTTCGAGCTTCCGCTTCGCCGCCTCGCGGCGCTCCTCATTGGTGGACACGCGGGTGGATCCTCCTGAAACCTCGGCATGGCTGTGCCGACATCGTCGTGGATGTCACTTACTCGGGGGCAAGTGTGCCAGTTGTACCTGAGAACGGGGTGCGGCGGGTCGCGAGCCATGCCGCCTACGCAACAATGGACACCGACGTGTGTGCGTCGTCCTGTCCGCGCCGACCCGAGGAGCAGCATGCTCATCACCGGATTCCCCGCCGGGATGTTCCAGACAAACTGCTACATCGTCGCCGCCGAGGCGGGATCGGAGGCGGTGATCATCGATCCGGGCCAGGATGCGGCGCCGCGGGTCCGGGAACTGCTCGCCGAACACGACCTCACCCCGGTGGCGGTGCTGCTCACGCACGGTCACCTCGACCACACCTGGAACGCGACGGAACTCTGCGACGAGTACTCGATCCCGGCCTACATCCATCCCGCGGATCGTCCGATGCTCGCCGATCCCGGTCTCGGCATCGGACGGGCGTTGGGCGCGATGATCGGCGACCAGGTGTTCACCGAGCCGGAGAAGGTGGTCGAGTTCGCCGACGGCGAGTCGGTGGAACTCGCCGGGGTCTCCTTCTCGGTCGATCTCGCGCCCGGGCACACACAGGGCTCGGTGCTGCTCGGCGTCGACGTCGACGTGCCGGACGAGGCCCGGGATCAGGCCGGGCCCGACACGCCGTCGGTGGTCGGGGTCTGCTTCTCCGGTGACGTATTGTTCGCCGGTTCGATCGGCCGGACGGATCTCCCCGGGGGCAACCATCAGCAGTTGCTCGACTCGATAGCGGCGAAACTCCTGCCGCTGCCCGCGGAGACGCTGGTCCTGCCCGGCCACGGACCCCAGACCACCATCGGCCAGGAGAGTGCGAGCAATCCCTTCCTGGCCGGCCTCGAGCACCAGAGCACGCGACCGAAGGGAAGACACGGACTGTGAGCGGAGCATTTCAGGCCCCCCGGGGCATCCCGGACTACTTCCCGCCGAACTCGGCGGACTTCCGGAGGGTCCGGGACACGCTCACCGACGCGGCGCGTCGTGCCGGCTACGGCCACATCGAACTGCCGGTGTTCGAGGACACCGCGCTGTTCGCACGCGGGGTCGGGGAGTCGACCGATGTCGTGAGCAAGGAGATGTACACCTTCGCCGACCGCGGCGACCGCTCGGTGACGCTGCGTCCCGAGGGCACCGCGGGCGTGGTGCGCGCGGTGATCCAGCACGGTCTCGACCGCGGCCAGCTACCGGTGAAGGTCTGCTACGCCGGGCCGTTCTTCCGCTACGAGAAGCCGCAGACTGGCCGGTACCGCCAGCTGCAGCAGGTCGGCGTCGAGGCGATCGGTGTCGACGACCCTGCGCTCGACGCCGAGGTCATCGCGATCGCCGACGAGGGCTATCGCCGACTCGGTCTGACAGGGTTCCGCCTCGAGATCACCTCGCTGGGTGACGACGAGAGCCGGCCGCGCTATCGAGAGGCGTTGCAGGAGTTCCTGTTCGGGCTCGATCTCGACGAGGCCACCCGGATGCGCGCCGAGATCAACCCGCTGCGAGTCCTCGACGACAAGCGGCCCGAGATCAAGGCGGCGACCGCAGGCGCACCGCTGCTCATCGACTATCTGTCCGACGACGCGAAGGCGCACTTCGACCTCGTCCTGGCGCACCTGGACCGGCTGGGTGTCGTCTACGAGATCAACCCGCGTCTGGTGCGCGGCCTGGACTACTACACGAAGACCACGTTCGAATTCGTCCACGACGGTCTCGGTGCGCAGTCGGGCATCGGCGGCGGCGGGCGCTACGACGGTCTGATGCGACAGCTGGGCGCCAAGCAGGATCTGTCGGGCATCGGGTTCGGGATCGGCGTCGACCGGACGATGCTGGCGCTGGAGGCCGAGGGTGTCGCGGGCACCGAGGCGGCCCGCTGCCAGGTCTTCGGAGTGCCGCTGGGCTCGGCGGCCAAAGCCGAACTCGTCGGTGTCGCAGGCGCTCTGCGCGCCGCCGGGATCAGTGTCGACCTGGCTTACGGCGATCGTGGCCTCAAGGGCGCGATGAAGGCGGCCGACCGTTCGGGGGCGCGGCTGGCGCTGGTGCTCGGGGAGAACGAACTCGCCGAGCGCCGGCTGGAGATCAAGGACCTGAGCAACGGCGAACAGCACCGGGTCGCCCTGGACGACTTGGTCGCCGAGGTCCGTCGTCTCCTGGGCTGAGGTCAGCGCATACATTCGCAGCTGAAAACCGCCCAGTGCAGGACCGGCGACTGCTCAAAGGCGTCGGCGAAGCTGCGGAGGGTGGTTTTCAGCGGCGCGTCTCCTGGTCCTCGCCGGCGACCTCGGCCGCGAGGACGTCCAGCGAGACACCGCCGAGAGCCAGTGCGCGCGAATGGAAGTCCTTGAGCGTCCAGTCCGGGTGCCGGCGGAGGGCGGCGGTACGCGTCTGCTCCCACACGCGCTGGCCGAGCGCATACGAGGGCGCCTGGCCGGGCCAGCCCAGATAGCGGTCGAGTTCGAAGCGCAGCACGGCGTGGTCCATCGCGACCGACGAGGTCAGGAACGTCCAGGCCTTGTCGGCGTCCCAGATCCCGCCGCCGAGGGACTCCGGCGCGGGCAGGCGGCAGTGGACGCCGATGTCGACCACGACCCGCGCGGCCCGCAGCCGCTGCGAGTCGAGCATCCCCATACGGTCGCCCGGGTCCTCGAGCCAGCCGAGCTCGTCCATCAGGCGTTCGGCGTAGAGCGCCCAGCCCTCGCCGTGTCCGGAGGTGAACGACGCGAGCTTGCGCCAGGCGTTGAGGTCGGGGTCGACGATCGCCGATCCGAGCTGGAGATGATGCCCGGGCACGCCCTCGTGGTAGACCGTCGTCTTCTCCTGCCAGGTGTGGAAGACGGTCTGGTCGTCGGGCACCGCCCACCACATCCGGCCCGGGCGGGACAGATCCTCGCTGGGCTGGGTGTAGTAGATGATGCCGGTCGACGACGGGGCGAGCCGGCACTCCAGCCGGGACAGCCGGGCCGGGAGGTCGAAGTGCGTGCCCGCCAGACCGGCGACCGCCGCGTCGGACGTCGCCTGCATCCAGTCGACGAATTCCGCGCGATCGTGGATCTGGTACTGCGGCTGACGATCCAGCCAGGCGAGCGTCGCCGCGACCCCCTGTCCGGGGAGCAGTCCCTCCGCGATCTCCTGCTGCTCGGCGACGATCTGCTGCAACCGGGTCATCGCCCAGGCATAGGCGTCGTCGGGGTCGGCGTCGGCGCCCAGGTAGGCCGGCAGGTGCAGCAGGTAGCGGTCGCGGCCGACCGCGTCGTCGTCGACGGCCTGGGCGAGAACGCCGGTGCGCAGGTAGTGGGCGAAGGTCCCGAACGAGGTCCGCGCCGCGTCGAGCGCGGTGGCGAGGGTGCCGGCGAGCGCCGGGTCGGCCGCGATCGGTGCGGTGTTGCCGGCGATGGCATCGGCCGCGGTGTCGGCCTGCCGGGCGACCGCCGCCACCTGTCGACGGGCCGGCGGCGGACCGTGACGAAGCCGGTGGGCGAGGCCGTCGACGACGTCGGTGAGCGACGCGGGGATCGCGGTGAGGCGGGACAAGAAGGTCTCCCGCTGCTCGCGGGTGTCGGTGGGCATGAGGTCGAAGACGTCGCGCAGCGCCTGCAACGGTGACGCGATGACATTGCAGTCGGCGATGTGCTCGCCCGCGTCGGCGAGTGCGAGCTCGCGACGCAGCGAGGCGCTCATGGTCGCGACGGTGACGCGGTCGATGGCATCGACGACGTCGGCGCCGCCCAGGGCGGAGAGGGTGCCGGCGGCGACCTCGGCGCGTTCGGCGCACCCCTGCGCGGAGAAGTCGGTCAGCCGGTCGTCGTGCCCACCGCGCCCGATCTCGGTGGCGAACAGCGGATCGAGCGCGCACAACCGGTCCAGGTGCGCCTCGGCGATCGCATCGACGGCGGTGGGCCTGCGCGGGCCGGTCCCGCCGGGGTCGGTGGCGTTCACAGGTCGTCGGTGGCGAAGGTGTCGCAGCGATCCGGATCGCCCGACTGATAGCCGACGGTGAACCACCGCATGCGCTGGGCGGCCGAACCATGAGTCCAGCCCTCGGGATTGGAGCCCGCGCCCTGGATGGTGTCGTCGCCGATGGCCTTCGCGGTCTGGATGACCGTCGCTATCTGCTCCTCGGTGATGGGCGCGAGGAGGGCGTCTGGGCCGTCGTCGGCGTGATGGGCCCACACCCCGGCGAGGCAGTCGGCCTGCAATTCGACCCGCACCGAACCCGATCGCGGTCCCTGCGAACCCATCCGCTGCCCCTTGGCGAGGGCGCCGGTGAGGTTCTGCACGTGGTGTCCGTACTCGTGGGCCACGACGTACTCCTGCGCGAGGGGCCCGTCGCTGCCGCCCATGCGACGAAGCTGGGCGAAGAACGTCGGATCGAAGTACGCCGTCGAATCGGCGGGACAGTAGAACGGGCCGGTCGCCGAACTCGCCGCGCCGCACCCGGTGTTCACCGCGTCGGAGAAGATGACCGTCTGCGGTGGCTCGTACTCGGGCCACAGATCCGACCACACCGTGTCGACGCTGACGGTGGTCGCCTTGATCCGGCAGATCGTGTTCTCGTTGGCCATCTCATAGGTGCACTCGTCCAGTTGCTGCTGGATCTGCGCGGCGTCCGACGAGGTGCCGGGAGTGGGGCCGCCGGCGCCGAGCAGATCGCCGGGGTTCACCCCGAAGAACAGCGCGACGATCGTGATGAGGAGTCCCGCGCCGCCGCCCAGCGCGATCCGGCCCCCACCGCCTCCACCGCCGCCGGAGACGCTGCCGGTGTCGATCGATCCGCTGCCTTGGAAGGTCACGCGGCCATTCTGGCACGATCGTCACCCGCCCCTCGCTGCCTCGGCGAAGGTATGCGATTGACGGCCGGGGGCGCGGATACGGCACCATGGACACCTGGTCTGCGTTTCCGCCGACCGATTTCGACTCCTGGAAGGATTCTCAGTGCTCCGCACGCATTCCGCAGGTTCGCTGCGCCGCGCCGACGCGTCGCAGACCGTCACCGTCGCCGGGTGGGTCGCACGCCGACGCGACCACGGTGGCGTGGTCTTCATCGACCTGCGCGACGCCACCGGACTGGTCCAGGTGGTCTTCCGCGACGAGTCGGTCGCGCCGGCCGCCCACCGTCTGCGCGCCGAGTACTGCGTCACCGTGACCGGCGTCGTCGAGGTGCGTCCCGAGGGCAGCGAGAACCCCAACCTGAGCTCCGGCGAGATCGAGATCAACGCCGTCGAGCTCGAGGTCCTCAACGAGTCCGCGCCGCTGCCGTTCCAGCTCGACGAGTCGCCGGGCGAGGAGGCGCGCCTGCGTCACCGCTACCTCGACCTGCGGCGTGCGGGGCCCAGCGCGGCGCTTCGCCTGCGGTCCAAGGCGAACGCGGCGGCGCGCGGCGTGCTCGCCGCCCACGACTTCACCGAGATCGAGACGCCCACGCTGACCCGGTCGACGCCGGAAGGGGCACGTGACTTCCTGGTCCCGGCGCGCCTGCAGCCCGGCACCTTCTACGCCTTGCCGCAGAGCCCGCAGCTGTTCAAGCAGCTGCTGATGGTCGCGGGCATGGAGCGGTACTACCAGATCGCGCGCTGCTACCGCGACGAGGACTTCCGCGCCGACCGGCAGCCGGAGTTCACCCAGCTCGACATCGAGATGAGCTTCGTCGACCAGGACGACGTCATTGCGGTCGCCGAGGAGATCCTCGTCGCGCTGTGGAAGCTCATCGGCGTCGACATCACCACCCCGATCCCGCGCATGACCTACGCCGATGCGATGCGCCGATTCGGTTCGGACAAGCCGGATCTGCGCTTCGGTATCGAACTCGTCGAGTGTGCCGAGTACTTCAAGGACACCCCGTTCCGCGTGTTCCAGGCACCGTACGTCGGAGCGGTCGTCATGCCCGGCGGTGCGTCGCAGCCGCGCCGCCAGCTCGACGCATGGCAGGAATGGGCGAAGCAGCGCGGGGCACGCGGTCTGGCGTACGTCCTCATCGCCGAAGACGGGACCCTCAGCGGGCCGGTCGCCAAGAACCTCTCCGAGGAGGAGCGCTCCGGTCTGGCCGCCCATGTCGGCGCGGAGCCGGGTGACTGCGTGTTCTTCGGTGCGGGAGAGGTGAAGTCGACCCGCGCCCTGCTCGGTGCCGCGCGCGGTGAGATCGCCTCGAAGCTCGGGCTCATCAAGGACGGGGACTGGGCGTTCACCTGGGTGGTGGACGCGCCGATGTTCGAGCCGGTTGCCGACGCGACGGCGTCCGGCGATGTCGCACTGGGACATTCGGCCTGGACCGCGGTGCACCATGCGTTCACCTCGCCCAAGCCGGAGTCGATCGACGCCTTGGAGTCCGATCCGGGTTCGGCCCTGGCCTACGCCTACGACATCGTGTGCAACGGCAACGAGATCGGCGGCGGATCGATCCGTATCCATCGGCGGGACGTGCAGGAGCGCGTCTTCGAGATCATGGGCATCGGCCACGACGAGGCGCAGGAGAAGTTCGGCTTCCTGCTCGACGCCTTCGCCTACGGCGCTCCGCCGCACGGCGGCATCGCCTTCGGATGGGACCGCATCACCGCCCTGCTCGCCGGCGAGTCGTCCATCCGCGAGGTGATCGCGTTCCCTAAGTCGGGTGGCGGCGTCGACCCGCTGACCGACGCCCCCGCGGCGATCACCCCGCAGCAGCGCAAGGAATCGGGGATCGACGCCAAGCCCGCACCGCGGGGCGGCGCCGACCAGAAGGACGCCGAGCAGAAGGGCGCCGACCAGAAGGACGCCGGGAGCACTGCCTGAGCCGAAAAGCGGTGGGCCGACGTGAGTTCGGCCACCGTGTTCCCGGCGCGGTGCTCGTCACCCGGCGCCTGGAGGTCATCTGTGATGAGATCTCCACCATGGCGCACAGCGGTGGGATCGAGTCGGCTGCCGGAATAGTAATGACGGGCCCGGGCGGGGAGTTCCGCCGGTGACGATCAAGGTTGCCCTCGAGCATCGGACGGTGTACTCGTTCGACCGGCCGACCAAGATCTACCCCCACGTCGTCCGCCTGCGTCCGGCGCCGCACTCGCGCACACCGATCGAGGCGTACTCGCTCACCGTCGACCCCGGTGAGCACTTCCTGAACTGGCAGCAGGACGCGTTCAGCAACTATCTGGCGCGCCTGGTGTTCCCGGAACCCTCGACCACCCTCGGGATCACCGTGAGTCTGGTCGCGGACCTCACCGCGATCAATCCGTTCGACTTCTTCATCGAGGAGTGGGCCGAGTTCTACGGGTTCGACTATCCGGCCGAGCTGCGGCGCGACCTCGAGATCTTCCTCCGGCCGGCCGGGGTCACCGACGGTGAATTCGCCGGTGCGCCGGTGCATCCGGAGATCGCGAGGTTCGCGGCGAAGCACCGGCCGGCCGGCCGCACGCGGGTCATCGACTTCCTGGTGCGCCTCAACGCCGCGGTGCGCGACGCCGTCGGCTACACCGTCCGCCTCGAGGCCGGCGTGCAGTCGCCGGAGTACACGCTCTCCAGTGCCATCGGTTCCTGCCGGGACTCGGCCTGGTTGCTGGTCGCCCTCCTCCGCGAACTCGGGTTCGCGGCACGCTTCGTGTCCGGATACCTCGTCCAGCTGACCTCGGACGTGAAGTCGCTCGACGGTCCGTCGGGTCCCGACGCCGATTTCACCGACCTGCACGCGTGGACCGAGGTGTACCTCCCCGGGGCCGGCTGGGTCGGACTGGATCCGACGTCGGGTCTGTTCGCCGGCGAGGGGCATATCCCCTTGGCGGCCACCCCGCATCCGGTCGGCGCCGCACCGATCACCGGTTCGACCGGCCCCTGCCACGCCACTCTGGATTTCACCAACACGGTCACCCGGTTCCACGAGGACCCACGCGTCACGCTGCCCTACACCGCGGAGCAGTGGGGCCGGGTCACCGATCTCGGCGCGCTGGTCGACGAACGGATGGAACGCAACGACGTACGCCTGACGATGGGCGGCGAACCGACGTTCGTGTCCATCGACAACCAGACGGACCCGGAGTGGCGCACCGCCGCGGACGGTCCGCACAAACGGTTGCTGGCCGGGCGGCTGGCCGACCGCCTCATGACGGCGTACGCGCCGGGCGGTCTGATGCGGCGCAGCCAGGGCAAGTGGTATCCCGGTGAACCGCTGCCGCGTTGGCAGCTCGAACTGATGTGGCGCGCCGACGGTCTGCCGATCTGGCGGAATCCGGAGTTGCTCGCCGACCCGTGGGCGACGCCGGACGACTGTGCCGCCGCGATCGACCGCGAGACCCACGGCCCGGACCCTGACGGCCTCGGCGACGCCGGCCCGGCACGGGAACTGCTCACCGCCTTCGCGACACGGCTGGGACTCCCGGCCGGTCAGGTCGTGCCGGCCTATGAGGACCCGCTGGTCCGGATGCGGGAACTCGCCGCGATGCCGCCGGGCGATCCCGGAACCGACCCCACCCTGCCCGCCGCACGGTCGTTCGCGCAGGCCGAGGTCGCCGTCGACGCCGATTCGGCGGACGGTGACGACGACGAGAGCCTCGCGCCGACAACGGATTCCGTCCGACGCAGACGAGCCCTGATCGAGCGGCTCGACGCCGCCGTCACCCAGCCGAGTGCGCACGTGTTGCCGCTGAGCCGCTCGGAGGACCGGACCGCGTGGCAGAGCGCGGTGTGGACGACCCGGCGGGGGCGGATCGTCCTGACCCCCGGCACCTCACCGGCCGGCTTGCGGCTGCCGCTCAACTCGCTGTCGTGGGGTCCGGCCCCGACGCTGTTCGAAGCCGATCCGTCCGCGCGCCACGACGACCTGCCGACCGACCCGTCGGCGGCGCTGGGGCACACCGTCCGCGAGGTGGACCCCGCGCAGTTCCTGCCCCGTACCGCCCTCGTCGCGGAGATCCGCGGCGATGTGGTCCACGTGTTCATGCCGCCGACCTCGACCCTGGAGGAGTATCTCGCGATCGTCGAACTCGTCGAGGACGCCGCCGCCGCGGTGTCGACGCCGGTCGTCGTCGAGGGGTACGGACCGCCCGCCGATCCGCGTCTCGTGTCGTTGTCGGTGACCCCGGACCCGGGGGTCGTCGAGGTCAACATCCAGCCGACCGGCAGTTTCGCCGAGCAGTCCGAGCTGCTCGAATCGCTCTACGACCATGCCCGACACGTGCGACTGGGCACCGAGAGTTTCGATCTGGACGGCAGCCACGGTGGTACGGGCGGCGGCAACCACATCACCCTCGGCGGCGTCACGCCCGCCGATTCGCCGATGCTGCGCCGCCCCGACCTGCTGGTGTCGATGCTGACCTACTGGCAACGTCATCCCGCGCTGTCGTACCTGTTCTCCGGCCGGTTCATCGGCACCACCTCGCAGGCGCCGCGCGTCGACGAGGGTCGGGAGTCCTCGCTCTACGAGCTGGAGATCGCCTTCGCCGAGATCGACCGGCTCGCGGTCAAGAATTCTGGCGATGGTGCCCGGGCCGGGGGACGGTTCGACGGCGCGCCCCCGAACCCCTGGGTCACCGACCGGGCGCTGCGGCATCTGCTCACCGACATCACCGGCAACACGCACCGGGCCGAGTTCTGCATCGACAAGCTCTACAGTCCCGACTCAGTGCGCGGCCGGTTGGGCCTGCTGGAGCTGCGGGCGTTCGAGATGCCGCCCCACCACCGGATGGCGATGGTGCAGTCGCTGCTGGTGCGGAGCCTGGTGTCGTGGTTCTGGGAGAAGCCCTACCGGGCCCGGCTGATCCGCCACGGCGGCGACCTACACGGCAAACACCTGTTGCCGCACTACGTCATCGCCGACATCGCGCTGGTCGCCGAGGAACTCCGCGAGGCCGGCTATCCGTTCGAGACCGCCTGGCTGGACCCGTTCACCGAATTCCGCTTCCCGCGTCTGGGGACCGTGCAGATCCGGGACCAGGAGATCGAGCTGCGCGGTGCCATCGAGCCGTGGAACACGTTGGGGGAGGAGGCAACCGGAACGGGCACGGCCCGGTACGTGGACTCCTCTGTCGAGCGCGTGCAGGTGCGCGTCCTGGGTGGTGAGGACGATCGTTACCTGTTGACCTGCAACGGTTTCCCGATTCCACTGCGCGCCACCGGTCGCACCGGTGAACGCGTCGCCGGCATCCGATTCCGGGCCTGGCAGCCGCCGAGCTCGCTCCACCCGACGATCACCATCGACACCCCGCTCACCTTCGACCTGATCGACACGGTCAACGGCCGGTCGGTGGGCGGTGCCACGTACCACGTCGTGCATCCCGGAGGACGTGCCTACGATCGGCCGCCGGTCAACGCGGTCGAGGCCGAGTCCCGGCGCAACGGGCGGTTCGAGGCGGCCGGTCACACGACCGGCACCGTCGACGTCGGGCTGCTGCGGGAACGACAGTCCCGGCAGGCCACCGACTTCGGGGTGCCCGGGATCCTCGACCTCCGGCGGGCACGTACAGTTCTTCGGTGACCTCTTCGCCGGGCAACGCTTCCGCGGTGTTCGACCGCTACCGCGCCGAGGGCCACACTCTCTTCGATCCCGACCGTCTGACCCGTCTGGCCGCATCCGCGGACCGGCCGGCCGACTCCTACGACGAGCTCCTGGAAGCCGACGGCGCGATCCGTCCGGCGTGGGCCGACCTGGCCCGCATCTACCAGCTGCGCGGTCCGGACCGCCTCCGCGATTCCGCGGCCCGGCTGGCCGCAGCGGTCAGCGACGACGGCGTGGTCTACAACGAGTTCGACGGTCAGCACACCGTGACCCGCGACTGGGATGTCGACGCGGTGCCGCTGGTGATCGACGGCGTCGAATGGGCCGAACTCGAGAAGGCCATCACGCAGCGGTCGATGCTGCTCGACCTGCTCCTGCGTGACCTCTACCGCGACCAGAAGACGATCGCGGCCGGACTCGTCGCGCCCGAGATGGTCTTCGGCCATCCCGGTTACATCCGCAAGGCCGCCCGACTCGAGGTCGCCGGGCCGCACGCGCTGTTCCTGCACGCGGTCGACATCTCGCGTACCGCCGACGGCCGGTTCGTCGCCTACCGGGACCGCACCCAGGCGCCGTCGGGGATCGGATACGCGATCGTCGGGCGGCGGCTGATGTCGAAGACCTTCCCGCAGCTGTTCCAGGCATGCGCACCGCGGCCGATGACCACCTTTGCCGGCACGATGCGGCTGGCGCTCACCGAGTACGCGCCGCCCGGGGTCGACGACCCGACGGTGGCGGTCCTCAGCCCCGGCAGCATGTCCGAGACCGCCTTCGATCAGGCCTATCTCGCGTCGGTGCTCGGCTTCCCCCTCGTCGAGGGCGCCGACCTCACCGTTCGGGACGGCGCGGTCTACATGCGCTCGCTGGGTCGCTACAAGCGGGTGGACGTGCTGCTGAGACGGGTCGACGCCGCCTACTCCGATCCGCTGGACCTGCGGACGGACTCCCAGCTCGGCGTCGCCGGGCTGGTCGAGGCGATCTCGCGCGGCACGGTGACGGTCCTCAACACCCTCGGCTCGGGGGTGCTGGAGAACCCGGCGCTGCACACCGTGCTGGAACGTCTCGCGCCCGTCCTGCTCGACGAGGACCTGCGGCTGGGTTCGGTCACCACGTACTGGGCCGGAGATCCGTTGCAGCGCAGCCTGATCCGTGATCGACTGGCCACCCTGGTCCTGACGAACACGAGTACGGGGGAGGAGTTCATCGGCCCGTTGCTCGCCGCGACCGATCGCGCCGACCTCGCCGCCCGGATCGAGACCCAGACCTGGCAGTGGGTGGCCCGCGAGCTCGAGGCGTTCTCGGTGGCCCCGACGATCACCCCCGGCAGCGGTTCCGGTGGACCGATCGCGACGCTGCGGGCGGCGCCGGTGTCGGTGCGCGCGTTCAGCGTGGCGCAGGGTCCCGGGTACGCGGTCATGCCGGGCGGCCTGGGGGCCGTTCTCGCCGACGGGGTCGCCGGCGCCGCCCACCACGTGGTGGCCGCCAAGGACGTGTGGGTCACCAGCACCGAGGTGGGCGGGCACGTGTCGCGGCGGTCGGAGACCCGCGGTGAGCCGGCCGGGGAGGTCGTCGCGGGCACGTCGGCGGGTCGCCCGGTGACCCGGGAGTACTCCGACGTCGCGGCCGCGGCCAGTCCGCGCGTCCTGGCGGACCTGTTCTGGCTGGGCCGCTATGGGGAGCGGACCGAGCTCGTGACCCGCCTGGCCAAGGTGTCCCGCGAGCGATATCAGGACTTCCAGTACCGGCCGTGGATGTCGGGTACTCCGGCGGTACCGCTGCTGTTGCACGCGGTCGCCACGGTGACGGGCACCGCGCGCTACCTGGACACCGCCGACCTGCTGTTGCCGGGTTCGGACCGGCCGCCGTCACCCGATCAGGTCAACGAGGCCATCGAGAAGATCGCCGACCTGACCGTGTCGCGATCGGTGCCCGGGACCATCGCCTACTCGGTCGACCGGCTGATCAGCACGGTCCGGGCGGTCCGGGACCAGATGTCCACGAGCACCTGGATGGTGCTCGCGCCGGTCGAACGGATCATGGCGAGCACGACCCGGCTGGTCCTCCGGTCGCGCGCGGACGCCGGGGCGGGCGACGCCGCGCTGGACCTCGGACCCGATCTGGCCCGCGCGCACGACGAGATCCTGCACGGCGTCCTGGCGCTGACCGGGCTGCAGGCCGAGTCGATGGTGCACGACCCCGCCTGGATGTTCATGGACGTCGGCCGACGCATCGAACGGGCCGTCACCCTCGCCGACCTCACGCTCGCGATGTTCGCCGACGCGCAGGACACCGACGTCGAGCAGGCGCTGCTGGAGTCGTACCTGGTGGCCAACGAATCGTCGGTCATCTATCGGCGCCGCAACCGCGGGCTGTATCAGGCGGCCAGTGTCGCCGAGCTGCTGCTGTTCGACCCGACCAATCCCCGATCGATGATCTTCTGCCTCGACAAGATGAGCGCCGACCTGTCGTCCGTCCCGGAGACCCTGCGGTCGGCGGGCGCCGAACGGGCCGTGCAGGACATGATCGCCGAGTTGCGTCGCGGCGACCCCGCCGACCTCGTGCGGGTCGACGCCGACCGGAGGCGCCCGGAACTCGTCGAACTGATGACGACCCTGCGCACCGGGGCGCGTGAACTCTCCGATCTGCTCACCCGGACCCGCTTCGCCACCCCGCGCCAGGCGCGACCGATCTGGGCCGGTGGGGAATCGTGAGCACGCGCGTCTACCGTGTGCTGCACCGGACCAGCTACACCTACGACGACGACGTGTCGTCCTCGTACGGGCGCTGCCATCTGACCCCGCGCGACCTGCCCGGCCAGCGCGTGCACTCGACGTCGGTCGAGATCGAACCCGAACCCGACGACCGGTCGACGGGGCTCGACGTCTACGGCAACCACGACAGCTATTTCCACGTCCGGACCGCGCACCGCGAGCTGACCGTGACCGCGCGGTCGGTCGTGGAGGTGGATCCCGTGGACCCGGGCGTCCTCCTGAGTCCGGCGGCCCGGGGTGCGTGGGAACAGGCGCGACCCTGCGTGGTCGACGGGCGGGACAGCGCCCTGGCCGCCGAGTTCGTCCTCGATCTCGACCCGCCCGAGATCACCCCCGCGGTGCGCGACTACGCCGCCGGCATCTTCACCCCCGGTCGGCCGCTGGCGGAGGCGGTCATCGATCTGACGTCGCGGATCTTCACCGACTTCACCTACCGGTCCGGGTCGACGGCCATCACCACCCGGGTCGACACCGTCCTGCAGCGTCGCGAGGGCGTCTGCCAGGACTTCGCCCGGATCGCGATCGCCTGTCTGCGGTCACAGGGTCTCGCCGCGCGGTACGAGTCGGGATATCTCGCGACCGAGCCGCCGCCCGGCAAGGAAAAGGTCTTCGGTGCCGACGCCAGTCACGCCTGGGCGGCCGTCTGGATGCCCGACGGCCGCTGGCTGTCGTTCGATCCGACCAACGACAAGCTGGTCGACGAACGCCACGTCACGTTGGCGTGGGGGCGGGATTACGACGACGTGCCGCCTCTCCGAGGGGTCATCTACACCGATTCCACGAAGAGCCGGATCGACGTGTCGGTCGACGTCCGGCCGACAGATGACCTCACCGCGGGCTGAACCGGGCACATCGGACTCGCCTGCTCGGTAAGTCGCTGTGCCACAGTGTTTTCGGCGCACGTTTTCGGGCTATACCGGTAACGACGTGGTACAGATGGACGAACGCGCTGTTGCGACAACGTTGCAACGGGTAGGTTGGTTGGCGACATGACGGTCATTACGGAAAGCCGCATCACCAGCGTGGTGCGGGCGGCAGAGGCGCTGCTGTCACACCGCGCCGGATCAGCAGTGGTTCTCGACGATCCCGAGGACCTCGGCGGCAGCGGACGCACCACGGTCGTGCGGGTCCGCGTCGCCCAGAACCCCCTCAGCCTGGACCGCTCACTGGTGATCAAGGCCCTTCCCGAACACGAGGACCCACAGGCCTTCCACCGGGAGATCGCGTCGTACAAGTACGCGACCGCACTCCCGAACGAATCGCGCCCGGGGCCGCAGCTGATCGCCTCCGACACCGATCTCCGCATCATGGTGCTCTCCGACCTCGGCCACGGCCGGACGATGCTCGAGTACCTGGCCGGCGTCGACCCGGTCGAGACCTCACGTGCTGTCAGTGCCTGGGGCCAGGCACTCGGCCGGATGCACGCGGCGACGGTCGGTGGCGAGGGCGACTTCCTCGCGCTGCTGCGGCGCGGACCGTCGGGGATGCAGGGACGCGACATCCTGCGCGACGAGGCGTTGCGGTCGATCGACTCGGTGGTGGGGCACGCGGCCGCGCTCGACGTCGAGGTCCCCGAGCAGGTGGTGGAGTCGTTGCGTACCGCGGCGACGCTGTTCGACGAGGGCGATCACCGCGCATTCAGTCCGTCGGATGTCGGGCCCGAGAACATCCTGCTCAACGACGACGGCGTGCAGTTCATGGACTACGAGTGGGGCGGCTTCCGCGACGCCACCCTCGACATCGCCTACGCGCTCGTGACCATCACCGCGCAGCTTCCGCCCCGGACCACTGCTCGGGCCACCGACCTCGAGGTCTCGATGGTCGACGCCTGGCGCTCGGAGGTGCACTCGATCTGGCCGGCGCTCGCCCATGAGCGGGAGATGCAGCGCAAGGTGCTGCTCGCCCGTCAGCTGTGGGTGTGGCTGTCGACGGTGTGGATGCTGCCGAGCGACCCGCTGGCTCCCACCGGCCCGGACGCGGACGTCGAGGCGCCCGACTTCGAGCCGGCCGACGTCACTGCCGCCGGCTTCACGCATGACTGGGCGTTGCACACGAACGACCCCCGCGTGATCGTCAGCCGCTGGACCGACCTCGCCGCCGCCGCGGGACGCGCGGGCGACGAGGAGATCGCGGTGTTCGCGACCGCGATGGGCGTCGCGCTGCAGCGCATCTGGCTGGCCTGACACGCTCGTGGACGGACTGTTCGACCCACCCGACGATCCTCGGGCCGGCTCCGACGGGCATGGCAACGCCGGTGGTCTCACCGCACCACCGGCCCCGACCGCACCCCTGGCGGTCCGCATGCGGCCGCAGACCCTCGACGAGATCGTCGGACAGCAGCACCTGCTCGGCACCGGTTCGCCGCTGCGCAGGCTGATCAGTGGCTCGGGCGCGGCGTCGGTGCTGCTCTACGGGCCGCCCGGAACCGGCAAGACCACCATGGCCTCGCTCATCGCGCGCGCCACCGGCGGCCGCTTCGAGGCCTTGTCCGCGCTGTCGGCGGGGGTCAAGGAGGTGCGCGCGGTCATCGACGTGGCCCGGCGCCGGCTCATCGGTGACGGCAAGAACGGCGGTCAGCAGACGGTCCTGTTCATCGACGAGGTCCATCGGTTCTCGAAGACCCAGCAGGACGCGTTGCTCGACGCCGTGGAGAACCGGATCGTGCTGCTCGTCGCGGCCACGACCGAGAACCCGTCGTTCTCGGTGGTCGCGCCGCTGCTGTCCCGGTCGCTGGTTCTGCAGCTGCGGTCGCTGACCGATGCCGACATCCGGGAGGTGCTGACCCGTGCGGTCGCCGACCCGCGTGGGCTCGACGGCAGGGTCGAGGTGACCGACGCCGCCTACGACCACCTCGTCGCGGTGTCCGGTGGGGACGCGCGCCGGGCGCTGACCGCGCTGGAGGCCAGCGCCGACGCCACCGACCGGATCGACCTCGCCGATGTGGAGACCGCGATCGACCGCGCCGCCGTCCGGTACGACCGGGACGGCGACCAGCACTACGACGTGACGAGTGCTTTCATCAAGTCCATCCGGGGTTCCGACGTCGACGCCGCCGTCCACTATCTCGCCCGCATGATCGCGGCCGGGGAGGACCCGCGGTTCATCGCGCGGCGCCTCATGATCCACGCCAGCGAGGACATCGGCATGGCCGACCCGACGGCCCTGCAGACCGCGGTCGCGGCCGCTCAGGTCGTGAACCTCGTCGGGATGCCGGAGGCCAAACTCGCGCTCACACAGGCCACCATCCACCTCGCGACGGCACCGAAGTCGGCGGGCGTGGTGTCGGCGATCGGCGCGGCCCTCGCCGATGTCGGGTCGGGCAAGGCCGGCGCGGTTCCGGCCCATCTGCGTGACAGTCACTATCCGGGGGCCAAGAAGCTCGGTAGCGGTGTCGCATACCGATATCCGCACGATGATCCCGACGGGGTTGTGCCGCAACAGTATCCGCCCGACGACCTGGTCGGCCGGGACTACTACGAGCCCACCGACCATGGGCTGGAACGCGAAATCGGGCCGCGGGTCGCGAAGTTGCGATCGATCGTGCGTGGCGCGGTGTCGCGGCGCCGGTCGCGCTGACCGTCCGTGGGGCGTTTCCCCAGTGCAGAGTCCCTGCGCCCCCGGCGACTCGCCGACGGTAGGCTGGGATGTCGCGACAAACAACGGCCGCTACCACCGAACGGCTGGGACCACCAACGGCTAGGACGAAACCCACAGTGCAGACGCATGACATCCGGAAGCGCTTTCTGGACCACTTCATCAAAGCCGGGCACACCGAGGTGCCGAGCGCTTCGCTGCTCCTCGACGACCCCAATCTGTTGTTCGTCAATGCCGGCATGGTCCCGTTCAAGCCGTTCTTCCTGGGTGAGCAGACGCCCCCGTACTCGCGGGCGACCAGCGTGCAGAAGTGCGTCCGCACCCTCGACATCGACGAGGTCGGCATCACCACCCGCCACAACACCTTCTTCCAGATGGCGGGCAACTTCTCCTTCGGCGACTACTTCAAGCGCGAGGCCATCACCTTCGCCTGGACGCTGCTGACCAACAGCGTCGACGACGGCGGTTTCGGTATCGACCCGCAGAAGCTGTGGCCGACGGTCTATCTCGACGACGACGAGGCCGAGGCCATCTGGCGCGACGAGATCGGCGTGCCGGCCGAGCGCATCCAGCGACGGGGCATGAAGGACAACTACTGGTCGATGGGCGTCCCGGGTCCCTGCGGACCGTGCTCGGAGATCTTCTACGACCGCGGACCCGGGTACGGCGTCGAGGGTGGGCCGGAGGCCGACGAGGACCGCTACATCGAGATCTGGAATCTCGTCTTCATGCAGAACGTCCGCGGTCCCGGGGGCGGCAAGGACAACTACGAGATCCTGGGCCCGCTGCCCAAGCAGAACATCGACACCGGTATGGGCGTCGAGCGCGTGGCCTGCATCCTGCAGGGCGTCGACAACGTGTACGAGACCGACCTGTGCAAGCCGATCATCGACCTCGCCGCCGAATTGTCCGGACGTGCATACGCCGCCGGTTCGCATGCCGACGACGTCCGGTTCCGGGTCGTCGCCGACCACGCGCGGACCTCGGCGATGCTGATCGGCGACGGCGTGCTGCCCGGCAATGACGGCCGCGGGTACGTCCTGCGCCGCCTGCTGCGTCGGGTCGTCCGGTCGATGCGGTTGCTCGGCGCCGGTGACAATCAGCCGACCATGGGCACGATCATCGGCAAGGTCATCGACCTGATGTCACCGTCATACCCCGAGCTGGAGACGCAGCGCCGGCACATCGTCGACGTGGCCGTGGGCGAGGAGACCTCGTTCTCCAAGACCCTGGCCGCGGGGTCGAAGCTGTTCGCCGACGCAGCGACCGCCACCAAGAGTGCGTCGCGTACGACCATCACCGGTTCCGACGCCTTCACGCTGCACGACACCTACGGCTTCCCGATCGACCTCACCCTGGAGATGGCCGCCGAGGCCGGTCTCTCGGTGGATCAGGAGGGCTTCACCGCCCTGATGGCCGAGCAGAAGCAACGCGCCAAGGCCGACGCGACCGCCCGCAAGACCGGGCACGCCGACCTGAGCGTCTACCGGGACTTCCTCGATCGCGGGCCGACCGAGTTCACCGGCTTCGACGAGCTGGTGTCGGAGGCGCGGGTGCTCGGCCTCGTCGCCGACGGCGCACGGCTGCCGGCGGCGTCGGCCGGCCAGGAACTGACGGTCGTCCTCGACCGCACCCCGCTCTACGCCGAATCCGGTGGCCAGATGGCCGACGTCGGCACCATCACGACCGGGTCGGGAGTGCGCATGTCGGTGACCGACGTGCAGAAGGTCGGCAAGTCGGTGTGGCTGCACAAGGTCCGCATCGACGAGGGGGAGATCGAGGAGGGCGACGAGGTCCTCGCAGCGGTCGACACCGCGTGGCGTCACGGCGCCACGCAGGGCCATTCCGGCACCCACATGGTCCACGCCGCGCTGCGCGAGGTCCTCGGCCCCGGCGCGACGCAGGCCGGTTCGCTGAACCGGCCCGGTTACCTGCGCTTCGACTTCAACGCCAGCGGCCCGGTGACCGAGGCCCAGCGACGCGAGATCGAGGAGATCAGCAACGCCGCGGTCGAGGCGAACTATCAGGTCAACACGTTCGAGACGGGTCTGTCCGAGGCCAAGGCGATGGGCGCGATGGCGCTCTTCGGCGAGAACTACGGTGACGTCGTCCGCGTGGTGGAGATCGGCGGGCCGTTCTCCATGGAGCTGTGCGGCGGCACGCACGTGGCGTCGTCATCGCAGATCGGACCCATCACGCTGATCGGGGAGTCCTCGGTCGGGTCGGGTGTCCGGCGCGTCGAGGCCTACGTCGGCATGGACTCGTTCCGGTTCCTGTCGAAGGAGCGTGCGTTGCTGGCCGGCCTGGCGTCGTCGCTCAAGGTCCCGTCGGAAGAGGTGCCCGGCCGGGTCGAGCAGCTCGTCACCAAGCTGCGTGACGCGGAGAAGGAACTCGAGCGGGTACGTGCCGAGGCGGCCCGGGCCGCGGTGTCCGGTCTCCTCGACACGGCGACGACCGTCGGTGCCACCCTCGTCGTCGAGGGACGGGTGCCGGGCCTCGACGCCAACGGGTTGCGCTCGGTGGTGACCGACCTCCGCGGCCGAGTCGCCGACCGCCAGGCGGTGATCGCGCTGTTCTCGCCGAGCGGTGACGGACCGGATGCCAAGGTGCCGTTCGTGATCGCCACCACGGCGGCCGCCCGCGACGCCGGGATCAAGGCCGGTGACCTCGTCAAGGAGGTCGCGCCGTTGGTGGGCGGTCGTGGCGGTGGCAAGCCGGATCTGGCCCAGGGCGCGGGCACCGATCCCGCGGGGATCGACGCGGCACTGACGCGAATCCGCGAGTTCGTCGCCTGATGCCGGATCCGCACACCCGGGCCGACGGTCACCAGCGGACCCGCGGGCGACTCCTCGGGATTGACGTCGGAAGCGTCCGGATCGGCGTCGCCGTGTGCGATCCCGACGGCATCCTCGCCACACCGGTCGAAACGGTGCGTCGAACCCCTTCGCGCACAGACGATCTCGACCGCATCGCGGCGCTGGTCACGGAGTACGAGGCCGTCGGCGTGGTCGTGGGGCTACCGAAGACGCTCAAGAACACCGCGGGGGCGGCGGCCGAGACCGCACAGGAATTCGGGGACCGTCTCGCGACCCGGATCGACCCGGTGGCCGTGCATTGGCACGACGAACGTTTCACGACGGTGACCGCACAGCAGGCACTGCACGCCAGCGGCCGGACGGTGAAGTCCTCGCGCGCGGTGATCGACCAGGCCGCGGCGGTCGCTATTCTGCAGGGGTGGTTGGATGCGCGACGGTGAGTCAGGGGAGCCTCCGGTGACCGATGATCGGCGTCGCACCCGGCACCGAGACGGCCAGGGACGCCGTGCCGAGGGCATGGATCCCGAGCGTCTGCGGTACTTCACGCAGTCGGCCGACGGGTCGCCCCACACGCGGCACCGCCGCCGGCGCGCCGGTGGCGAGAATGCCGAACCGGCTCCCCGGCGCCCGGCCCCGCCGAATGTCCCGCCCGCCGAACAGGCGCGGCCGGTATCCGGCACGCCCGGCCCCCGCGCGACGCCGGTCCGCATCCCGCCGGGGCAGCCGCCCACCCCGCCGCCGGTGGCACCACCGCGGCCCGGTCCGCCGCGGCCCGGTCCGCCGCAGCCCGGTCCATCAACGGCTGCCGGGGGTCCGGTCGAAGACGACGTCGACACCGACTTCACCATGGCCCGTCCGGCCGCTCCGGCGCCTCCGGCCCGGGGTCCTCGCCCCGACGAATCTCGTTCTTTCCCGGACGATCACGCCGCGGAGGAGTTCACCGCTGCCGACTACGAGCCGGCGGGTCACGGGGCAGAACGCCATGACGCCGAGCTGTACGACACCGGGCGCTACGACACCGGTGGCCACGACGCCGGGCGTTTCGAGACCGGGCGTTTCGAGACGCCGGGCACCGCACGCCCGATCCGCGACGACGATCGCGTCGCCCGACGAGACCGGCGCTTCGACGAGCACGACGAGCACGACGACTGGTGGCCCGGCGCCGACGACACCGAACCCGACCAGCAACAGCGCCGTACGCCGCGCCGCAAGCGCAGCCGGGGCAAGCGTCGTGCGGTCCTCGCCGTCGCGATCGTCTTCATGCTCGCGCTGATCACCGGGGTCGGCTACTACGGTGTGCGCGCCACCGGCCTGCTCGAGTCGCGCAAGGACTACACCAACGCCGCCGGTTCCGGCGATGTCGTCGTCGACATCCCGGACAACTCCACGCTCGCCGACTTCGGCCGCATCCTCGTCGACGCCGACGTGGTGGGCAGCGTGCGGGCGTTCGTCGACGCCGCCGGTGGACAGCCGATGTCCGGCGGCCTCTACAAGATGCGCACCCAGATCCCGGCCACCACGGCCGTGGAGATGCTGACCGCCGACGGCGCCGTGCACCGCGTCGGGCGGGTGGTGATCCCGCCAGGGCTGCAGCTCGATTCGAAGACCGGTATCGACGGCAAGGTCACCCCGGGCATCTTCCAGCTCATCGAGAACGCCACGTCGTTCTCGTTCAACGGGCAGCAGGAGGGGGTGACGGTTGCCGACCTCGAGAAGGCCGCCGCCGAAACCACCCCGGCCGAGCTCGGTGTGCCCGCGTGGGCCGAACAGAACGTCGCCGAGATGACGGGCGATCACCGCCGGATCGAGGGGCTCATCGCGCCGACCACCTGGGAGCGCATCGAACCCGATCACACCGCCACGCAGATCCTGCGGGAGATGATCTCCAGCAGCGCGACGATGTTCGAACAATGGGGACTGCTCGACCGCAACAACTCCGGACTCGAGCCGTACGACACCCTGATCGCGGCGTCGATCGTCGAGCGCGAGGTCCGGCATGTCGAGGATGCGCCGAAGGTGGCGCGGGTCATCCGTAACCGCCTCGACCGCGACCAGCTGCTGCAGATGGATTCGACGCAGAACTACACGGCCGACATCACGAACATCGATGTCCACGGCGAGGCGTACAAGAACGACAACGAGTGGAACACCTACCGGTACAAGGGGTTGCCGCCCACGCCCATCGCGGCGGTCGGCGTGCCCGCCCTGGAGGCGATGCTCGACCCGGCGCCCGGCGGATGGCTGTACTTCGTCACCGTCGACACCGCCGGGACCACGTTGTTCGCGAACACCTTCGAAGATCACATCCGCAACCGCCAGGTCGCCTGCCGCAACAAGCTGGTGGCCACCGGCTGCAGCCAGTGAGCAGCGGACCCGCCATGAACACCGTGCCCGCCGACGTCCGCTCACCGCACGGTGACCACCGTCGGGCCGCGGTTCTGGGGTCGCCGATCACGCACTCGCGCTCGCCGCGTGTCCATCTGGCCGCCTACCGGGCACTCGGGCTGGTCGACTGGCGGTACGACCGGATCGAGTGCACCGCCGACCGTCTGCCCGAGATCGTCTCGGGAGCCGACGCCGACTTCATCGGGTTCTCGGTCACCATGCCCAACAAACGCGCTGCCCTCGAGTTCGCCACCGAACGCACCGAACGCGCCGAACTGGTCGGGTCGGCGAACACCCTGGTGCGCGTGGCGACCGGTTGGCGCGCGGACTGCACCGACATCGACGGCGTGTCGGGAGCGCTCACCGACCTCGCGGTCGACGCGGACCTCGCCGCCGGGACCTCGCCGGTCGCCGTGGTCGTCGGAGCGGGTGGCACGGCACTTCCGACCATCATGGCGCTCGCCGAGACGGGCATCACCGACGTCACGGTGGTCGCCCGCGACGCCGGCCGGGCCGCGCCCGTCCTCGAACTGTGTGAGCGGTTGGGGATGAACGGAGACGTCGTGCCCTTCGAACCCGCCGAGGCGCTGGCCCGAAGGTGTCGCGAGTCCGCGGTCGTCGTGTCGACGGTGCCGGCCGACGCGGCCGCGGTCCTGACGCCCGCCGTGGCGCGGGCACGCAAGGTCGTGGACGTGATCTACGACCCCTGGCCGACTCCGCTCGCGTCCGCGGTCGACGCGGCCGGTGGAACCGTGGTCGGTGGTCTGGTCATGCTCGTCAACCAGGCATTCCGGCAGGTCGAGCAGTTCACCGGGCTGCCCGCACCCCGCGACGTGATGGTCGCGGCACTCACCGCCGACTGATTCCCGGGGGAGCTCCGAGTCCGTCCACAGGACGTGCCGGTTGTGGACAGGCGAACAGTACCGATCAACCACCCCGACATGCTCGACGGATGGCCGAGTGCGTGATCCTGATCTGGCTGTCGGTCGTCGCGATGACCGACGCCGACACCCGCCGGATCCCGAACGTGCTCGTCTGGCCCGGTATCTGCGGTGCGGTGGGCGCGTGCGCAGTCCACCCCGGCGCGGCGGTGGCCGCGCTCGTCGCCACGGCCCCGTACGCGCTCGCCTTCGGGATGCGATGGTGCGGCGGTGGGGACGTCAAACTCGCCGCCGCGTGCGGTGCGCTCGCCGTACGGTGGGACGCCGCCCTGCTCGTGGTGGCGCTCGCCTCGGTCATCGCGGTGGGCACGGTGGTCGGGCATCGCGTGGGTCGCCGGGACCCCGCCGGCCGCGGGGCTCATCCGCACGGACCCGCGCTCGTCGCCGCCACGATCGTGGTCGCCGGTCTGTTGTGACGCGTGCTACGCGTGGTTCGGCGGCGCCGCCGTCGGTCCGTGCTCGGCAGCATGGAACAATCGATCACTGTGTTGCGCTGGATAACTGCCGGAGAATCTCACGGTCCCGCCCTGGTCGCCATCGTCGAGGGCATGGTGGCCGGTGTCGAGGTCACCTCGTCCGACATCGCCGGGCAACTGGCACGCCGCCGGCTCGGCTACGGCCGCGGTGCGCGGATGAAGTTCGAGGCCGACCAGGTCACCGTGCTCGGCGGGGTTCGTCACGGCCAGACCATGGGCGGCCCGGTCGCGATCGAGATCGGCAACACCGAGTGGCCCAAGTGGGAGACGGTGATGGCCGCCGACCCAGTGGACGCGGCCGAACTCGAGGGGAGTGCCCGTAACGCACCGCTGACGCGTCCCCGCCCCGGGCACGCGGACTACTCGGGAATGCTCAAGTACGGCTTCGACGACGCCCGTCCGGTGCTGGAGCGCGCGAGCGCCCGGGAGACCGCGGCGCGTGTCGCCGCGGGCACGGTCGCTCGCAACTTCCTCCGCCAGGTACTGGGCGTCGACGTCATCTCCCATGTCATCTCCATCGGCGCGAGCGATCCCTACGTCGGCCCGCCGCCGCGCATCTCCGACCTCGAGGCCATCGACGCCAGTCCGGTCCGGGCGTTCGACGCCGATGCCGAGACGTCCATGATCGCCGAGATCGAGGCGGCGAAGAAGGACGGCGACACCCTCGGCGGCGTGGTCGAGATCGTCGCCACGGGGGTGCCCGTCGGCCTCGGCTCGCACGTCAGCGGCGACACCCGCCTGGACGCCAAGCTGGCGGCCGCCCTGATGGGCATCCAGGCGATCAAGGGCGTCGAGGTCGGCGACGGCTTCACCACCGCCCGCCGGCGTGGCAGTGAGGCCCACGACGAGATGGTGCCCGGTGCCGACGGTGTCCTGCGATCGACCAACCGCGCGGGCGGACTCGAGGGCGGCATGACCAACGGCGAGGACCTGCGCGTCCGCATCGCGATGAAGCCGATCTCGACGGTGCCGCGAGCGCTGTCCACGATCGACATGTCGACCGGGGAGACGGCCAGCGCCATCCATCAGCGTTCCGACGTCTGTGCCGTGCCCGCGGCGGGCGTCGTCGCCGAGGCGATGGTCGCGCTCGTCGTGGCCCAGGCCGCTCTCGAGAAGTTCGGCGGCGACTCGGTGACCGAGACCGGCGCGAACCTCGCCGCCTACCGGGCTGCCGTCGACGCGCGTCCGCCCCGGGCATGACCCAGCCCCCGGCACCCCCGACCCCGACGCGTCCGACGACCGGTCGCCGCCCGGCGGCCGTACTGATCGGTTTCATGGGAGCCGGGAAGTCCACCGTCGGTCGCATGCTCGCCGACCGGCTCGGCGTCGACTTCATCGACACCGACATCGAACTCGTCCGGCGCACCGGCCGCAGCATCCCGGAGATCTTCGAATCCGACGGTCTCGAGGGATTCCGGACGATCGAGGCGAACGTCGTCACCGATGTCCTGGACAATCACGGCGGGGTGGTGTCGCTCGGCGGCGGCGCGGTGACGACCGCCGGGATCCGCGAGGCACTGGCCGACCAGCGCGTCGTATACCTGCGGGTGTCGCCCGATCGCGGGTACGACCGCGTGTCGGGTACCGACCGCCCGCTCCTGGGGACGGACGACCCCGCCGCTCGGTACGCCGAACTGCTCGCCGAGCGGACACCCGTCTACGAGGCGGTCTGCACCTTCGACGTCGACGCCGACCCCGACCCCGACGCGGTTGCGGACGCCGTGGTCGTCCAACTCGCCCGTGAACTGATGTGAGGAAGCCGAGTATCACCGTGAACGAACAGGCAGCGAACGAACCCATCGCCATCCGGGTCAACGCCGGCGCACCGTACGACGTGACCATCGGCCGGGGACTCCTCGGTGAGGTGGCCGCGGCCGCGCAGGGCGCCGACCGCATCGCGATCCTGTATCAGCCGCCGCTGGCCAAGACCGCCGAACAGATCCGAGAGTATCTGGCGGACAAGGGGTTCGACGCCCATCGCGTCGAGATCCCCGACGCCGAGGCGGGCAAGGACCTCTCGGTCGCGTCGTTCTGCTGGGAGGTGTTCGGCCGGATCGGCCTCAAACGAAACGACAAGGTCATCAGCCTCGGCGGGGGAGCCGCCACCGACCTCGCCGGGTTCGTCGCGGCGACCTGGATGCGCGGCATCGGGGTCATCCACATCCCGACGACCCTGCTGGCGATGGTCGACGCCGCCGTGGGCGGCAAGACCGGCATCAATACCGAGGCGGGCAAGAACCTCGTTGGTTCGTTCCACGAACCCGACGCCGTCCTGATCGACACCGGCACGCTGGAGACCGTCCCGCGCAACGAGATCGTCGCCGGACTCGCCGAGGTCATCAAGACCGGGTTCATCGCCGATCCGACGATCCTCGACATCATCGAGGCCGACCCCGAGGCCGCCCTCGACCCGACGTCGCCGGTACTGCCCGATCTCATCCGGCGCTCGGTGCAGGTCAAGGCCGACGTGGTGTCGGCCGACCTCAAGGAGTCGTCGCTGCGCGAGATCCTCAACTACGGGCACACTCTCGGCCACGCGATCGAGCGCCGCGAGCGTTACCGCTGGCGTCACGGCGCGGCGGTGTCGGTGGGTCTCGTGTTCGCTGCCGAACTCTCGCGCCTGGCCGGCCGCCTCGACGACGCCACGGCGGATCGGCACAAGGCGATCCTGGATCTCGTGGGGCTGCCGACGACCTATGACCCGGATGCGTTCGCCGATCTCCTGCAGGGGATGGCGGGGGACAAGAAGAACCGTTCCGGCGTGCTGCGTTTCGTCGTGCTCGACGGACTCGCCAAGCCGGGCCGGCTCGAAGGGCCCGACCCCGGCTTGATCGCCGCTGCCTACTCGGCAGTGGCCGGTGGCTCAGCGGAGAAGAGCACGTCGATATTGCTCTGAGGCGAGGTCCTGGCGAGACGAGTTGCGAAGACCCTTCGTGACGCGCCCTCCGCAAGCGCCGGGCGCTCCTCAGGGAGCAGGAGGTGGCTCGCTTCGCTCGTACCTCAGGGAGCTGAGAATTCGGCCACTCGCACGCGGGCTCTTTCCTGAGCCTCAGCGAATGCGCTGTGTCGGCGCGTCCGAGTCGGCCTCAGTCCCGCCGTCGTGGCGGTGCGAACGATCCTCGTGCACCGACCAGTCGTCGTCGGCTGCGCCCTTGTTCTGGTCGCGCCGGACGAGGAAACGGCCGATCGCCGCGCCGACGAAGGCCGGGACGAAGACGAGCAGTGCGGTGAACGACGCCCCGGCGATGAGCTCGATGAACAGGCTGGCCTGCCCGATGCCGGCCAGGACGACCGTGCCGAGGATCCAGGAGATCAACCCGGCGAGAACGCCGGCGAGGACACCGGCCTGCAGCCAGCGCACGGTCAGATCCTCGTAGTCATCGGGATCCGGGTTGGCGCGGGCGTCGCGGATGCCGTCGTAACCACCCCACACCAGGGCGATGAGCACGACGACCGCGATCGCGATGGTGCGCCAGATCGTCGAGTTCAGCGGCGCCTGCACCACGGCGAATCCCAGCAAGACGCGGGCGAGGACGTGAACTGCGGTCATCGTCAGACCGCGCACCAACCACGAAGACATGCGCGTCATCTTACGCACGGGGGTGGTGACAGCGGACACACCCTGGTCGAAGTGGTCGGGTTTCGCGGGTCGGGCGGGTTCGCGCGGCTCGGGCGCCGGCCGTAGCGTGGCCAGGGTGCCGATCAACCATGACACCGCAGGCCGCCGCGCCCGGCTGCGTGCCGAACTGCGTACCGCGGACGACCCGGTCTCGTTCCTCGTCGTCTCCGACCTCGTCAACGTCCGCTACCTGACCGGGTTCACCGGCTCCAACGCCGCCGTGCTGATCGACGTCGACGATCCGGCCGGTGACCGGATCGCCACCGACGGCCGGTACCTCGCGCAGGTCGCCGAACAGGTGCCCGACGTCGAGCCGATCATCGAACGCGCGGCGGCGCGTGCCCTCGTCGACCACGCCCGGGCCGCCGGGGCGGGTCGCGTCGGCTTCGAAGCCGACACCGAGACCGTGGCCGGGCACCGAGCGCTGTCCGCGGCTGTCGGGGACTCCGGGATCGAACTCGTCAGCACGACCGGTGTCGTGCAGAACCTGCGCGCGGTCAAGGAACCGGGGGAGATCGAGCTGCTCCGGGCGGCGTGCGCGATCGGGGATGCGGCCCTCGCGCAGGTCGTCGCCGACGGCGTCCTGCGGGCCGGGACGACCGAGCGGCAGGTCGCTCGTGCGCTCGAGTGGGAGATGTATCGCCTCGGGGCCGACGGGATCGCGTTCGAGACCATCGTGGCCGCCGGCGCCCACTCGGCGATCCCGCATCACCGGCCCACCCACACGGCTCTGGCGGACGGCGATCTGGTCAAGATCGACTTCGGCTCGGTGGTCGGCGGGTATCACTCCGACATGACCAGGACCTTCGTCCTGAGGCGCGCGGCGTCGTGGCAGCGGGACCTCTACGAACTCGTCGCCACCGCACAGGCCGCCGGCCGCCGGGCCCTCACGCCCGGGGCCGACCTGCGGGCGGTCGACGCCGCGGCCCGCGACGTGATCGCCGACGCCGGCCACGGCGAGAACTACGTGCACGGTCTCGGTCACGGAGTGGGACTGGAGATCCACGAAGCGCCGGGAATCGGCAAACTCGCGGCGGGTACACTGCCATGCGGTGCTGCGGTCACCGTGGAGCCCGGTGTCTACCTACCCGGATGGGGTGGGGTCCGGATCGAGGACACATTGGTGGTCACCGACGGCGACCCCGACCTGCTGACCGCCACCGACAAGACATTCACCGTCATCTGACTGCAAGGGAACGAAAACCACATGGCATCCACCGCCGACTTCAAGAACGGCCTCGTGCTGCGCATGGACGACCAGCTCTGGCAGATCATGGAGTTCCAGCACGTCAAGCCGGGCAAGGGCCCCGCGTTCGTGCGCACCAAGATCAAGAACGTGCTGAGCGGCAAGACTGTCGACAAGACCTTCAACGCGGGCGTCAAGGTCGAGACCGCGACCGTCGACCGTCGAGACATGACCTTCCTCTACAACGACGGCACCGACTACGTGTTCATGGACGCGCAGGACTACGAGCAGTTCTCCTTGCCGCCGGCCACCGTCGGCGACGGCGCCCGCTTCCTGCTGGAGAACATGACCGTGCAGGTCTCGCTGAACGAGGGCAACCCGTTGTTCGTCGAACTGCCGGTCACGGTGGAGCTGATCGTCGCCCAGACCGATCCCGGACTCCAGGGCGACCGTTCCACCGGCGGCACCAAGCCCGCCACGCTCGAGACCGGCGCCGAGATCCAGGTTCCGCTGTTCATCAACACCGGTGACAAGCTCAAGGTCGATTCGCGCGACGGCAGCTACCTCGGCCGCGTCAACTCCTGACCTGTGAAACAACCCGGAACCCGACACAAGGCGCGGCGGCGCGCGGTGGACCTGCTCTTCGAGGCCGAGGCCAAGAAGGTCAGTCCCGCGCAGCTCGTCGCCGAACGTCGTGAATACGTCCGCTCGGACGAGAGCGTCGGCTCGATCCACGACTACACCGCGACCGTGATCCAGGGACTCGCCGAGGACCAGGGTCAGGTCGACGCGGTCATCTCGTCGTATCTGCGCGACTGGACCCTCGAACGCCTCCCGGCCGTCGACCGCGCCATCATGCGACTGGCGACGTGGGAGCTGTTCAATTCCCTCGACGTCGACACGATCGTGGTCGTCGACGAGGCGGTCGAACTCGCCAAAGAACTCTCCACCGACGACTCGCCGGCCTTCGTGAACGGCGTGCTGGCCAAGATCGCCGAGCTCGCGCCGCAGGTCCGCGCAGCCGCTTCCGCCGAACCCGGTGGGGCCGCACCCGGACGGCCGGAGCCCAACTGATCCGCACCGGGTGTGGCGTACGTCGCGGGAATTCGTCGGCGTCGCCGCCCGGTGTAGAGTGTCGCGAGACAGACATCCTTTAACGATCCGTCCTGCGAGGCGGAGAAGGAGGTCGGCCTTGGCCAGCCCCGCTCCCAGGGTGCTGCTCGATGCCGCTGACGTGTCGCGCACGATTGCCCGTGTCGCACACCAGGTCATCGAGAAGACTGCTCTGGACTCGCCCGACGCACCTCGCGTCGTCCTCATCGGAATCCCCACTCGCGGAACATCTCTCGCCACCCGGTTGGGTGCCAAGATCGGCGAATTCGCGGGCGTCGACGTGCCGGTGGGATATCTCGACATCACGCTCTACCGCGATGATCTGCGCGGCAAGCCACACCGCCCGCTCGAGCGGACGATGGTGCCGGCCGGTGGCGTCGACAGCGCCATCGTGATCCTGGTCGACGATGTCCTCTACTCCGGACGGACGGTCCGTGCCGCGCTCGATGCACTGCGCGATCTCGGTCGTCCTGCGGCCGTGCAACTCGCGGTCCTCGTCGACCGTGGCCATCGCGAACTCCCGTTGCGCGCAGACTATGTCGGCAAGAACATCCCGACGGCCCGCGACGAACAGGTCTCGGTCCATCTCGTCGAACACGACGGCATCGACGAGGTCGTCCTCGCCTCGGCGTCGAGTTCGGTTGCCGCGGAGAGTGATTCATGATGCGGCATCTGTTGTCGACGCAAGACCTCGGCCGTGACGATGCCACCGCCCTCCTCGACGACGCCGAGCGTTTCGAGCAGGCCCTGACCGGGCGTGAGGTGCGCAAACTGCCGACGCTGCGCGGTCGGACGGTGATGACCGTGTTCTATGAGAACTCCACCCGCACCCGGGTCTCCTTCGAAGTCGCGGGCAAGTGGATGAGTGCCGACGTCATCAATGTCAGTGCTTCGAGTTCCTCTGCGGGCAAAGGGGAGTCGTTGCGCGACACGGCCAAGACCCTGCACGCGGCGGGCGCCGACGCGCTGATCGTCCGGCATCCGGCGTCGGGCGCGCCGGCCCAGATCGCCGACTGGACGACCACGCCCGCCGGTGACGGTCCCGCGGTGATCAACGCCGGCGACGGAACGCACGAGCATCCCACGCAGGCGCTCCTCGACGCGCTGACCCTGCGACAGCGGCTCGGTTCGCTCGAGGGCAGGCGGATCGCGATCGTCGGCGACATCATCCACTCCCGCGTCGCGCGGTCGAACGCCCACCTGCTCTCGACGCTCGGCGCCGAGGTCGTCCTGGTGGCGCCCCCGACGCTGCTGCCGGTCGGGGTGGACCAGTGGCCGGTGAGCGTCTCGGGAAGTCTCGACGCCGAGCTGCCGGCCGTCGACGCCGTCATGATGCTCCGCGTCCAGGCCGAACGCATGAACGGCGGGTTCTTCCCGAGTGCCCGCGAGTACTCGGTCCGTTTCGGGCTCAACGATCGTCGGATGGCGTTGCTGGCCGACGACGCCGTCGTCCTGCATCCCGGACCGATGTTGCGCGGCATGGAGATCGGCTACTCGGTGGCCGATTCGCCGAAGGCGACCGTTCTCGAACAGGTCCGCAACGGCGTGCACGTCCGCATGGCGGTCCTGTTCCGGCTGCTCGTCGGCTCCGATTCCGCGGGAGCACACCTGTGACCGCCCACCACACCGTGCCAGGAGATGTGAAGTGACCGCCCGCACCGGATCCGTTCTTCTCCGCGCCGTTCGTCCATACGGCGAGGGTGACCCGATCGACGTCTTGGTCGTCGACGGCGTCATCAGCGAGATGGGTTCCGCGGTCACCGCGCCCGACGGCACCGAGACGATCGACGGCAAGGGCGGCGTGCTGCTGCCGGGGTTCGTCGACCTCCACACCCACCTGCGGGAGCCGGGCCGCGAGGACACCGAGACCATCCGGTCGGGTTCGGCAGCCGCCGCGCTCGGCGGTTACACCGCGGTCTTCGCGATGGCCAACACCAGCCCGGTGGCCGACAACTCGACCGTCACCGACAACGTGTGGCGGTCCGGGCGCGAGGTCGGACTCGTCGACGTGTACCCGGTCGGCGCCGTGACCGTGGGTCTGGCCGGCAAGCAGCTCGCCGAGATGGGCATGATGGCCGCCGGCGCCGCCGGCGTACGGATGTTCAGCGACGACGGGAAGTGCGTCGACGATCCGCTCCTGATGCGCCGCGCGCTCGAGTACGCGACCGGGCTCGGCGTCCTCATCGCACAGCACGCCGAGGAGCCGCGGCTGACCGTCGGTGCCGTCGCCAATGAAGGGCCGACGGCCTCGCGCCTCGGGCTGGCGGGCTGGCCGCGTGCGGCCGAGGAGTCGATCGTCATCCGCGACGCCCTGCTCGCGCGCGACGCGGGTGCGCGCATCCACATCTGTCACGCCTCGACCGAGGGCACCGTCGAACTGCTCCGCTGGGCCAAGGACCAGGGGATCGCGATCACCGCCGAGGTGACCCCGCATCACCTGCTGCTCGACGACTCCCGGCTCGAGACGTACGACCCGGTCAACAAGGTGAATCCGCCGCTGCGCGAGGTCCGCGACAAAGAGGCGTTGCGACAGGCGCTGGCCGAGGGGATCGTCGACTGTGTGGCCACCGACCACGCCCCGCACGCCGCGCAGGAGAAGTGCTGCGAGTTCGCCCAGGCCAAGCCCGGGATGCTCGGCCTGCAGACAGCATTGCCGATCATCGTCGAGACCCTCGTGAAGCCCGGCCTGCTCGACTGGCGCGGCGTCGCGCGTGTGATGAGCGAGCGGCCCGCGCAGATCGTCGAACTGACCGATCAGGGCCGTCCGATCGAGGTCGGCGAGCCGGCGAACCTGGCCGTCGTCGACCCGGACACGTCCTGGGTGGTGCACGGTCCCGAGCTGGCGAGCCTCTCGGACAACACCCCGTTCGAGTCGATGACCATGCCCGCCACCGTCACCGCGACGGTGCTGCGCGGCGTGGTGACGGCTCACGACGGGCAGGAGACCCGATGACCGCGAGACCCAGGCGTGGACTGGTACCGGCGGTCCTCGCGGTGTTGGTGGTCGCCTCGGTGATCGCGTCGCTGCTCGGATACGGCAAAATCGTCTTCAACGCCTGGTTCATCGGTGTGGTCGCGCTGCTGGCCCTCGGGGTGGCGTCGGTGTTCTACCTGCTGGCAACCGGGAATCGGAAGAAGACCGCGGCGCAGGCAGACCTGATCGGCACGCTGCCGACGATCCCCGCCGAGCCGGGCGCGGTGCTCAGAGGTCCAGATACCGGCCTCTACCTCGGCAGCACCATCGCGCCGAGCTGGCAGAACCGGGTGACCGTCGGCGACATCGGCGACCGGGCGTCCTCGGTGCTGACCGAGTTCGAGACGGGCATCCTCATCGCGCGTCAGGGAGCCAGCGACCTCTGGATTCCCCGGGAATCGATCACCGCGGTCCGGACCGAACGCGGCATCGCGGGCAAGGTGATGACCGCCGACGGCGTCCTCGCCATCCGCTGGGTCCTGCCCAGCGGCACCGAGATCGACTCCGGGGTGCGCGCCGACGACAAAACGATCTACCCCGGCTGGGTGAGCGCCTTCGCCGGGACGCACGACAGTGGACACGGGCCACAGGGACAAGGGGCACAGGAATGAACACAGCGGTCTTGGTGCTGGAGAACGGCCAGGTGTTCACCGGCCGGAGCTTCGGCGCAGTCGGCGAGACCCTTGGCGAGGCGGTGTTCTGCACCGCGATGACCGGCTATCAGGAAACCCTGACCGATCCGAGCTACCACCGGCAGATCGTGGTCGCCACGGCGCCGCAGATCGGCAACACCGGTTGGAACACCGAGGACGGCGAGAGCACGGGCAGCGCCGGGAGCATCGGCGTCGACGGTGACTCGGGCAAGATCTGGGTCGCGGGGTATGCGGTTCGCAACCCCACCCGACGCGTCTCCAACTGGCGTGCGACGACCTCCCTCGCAGAGGAGCTGGACCGTCAGGGCATCGTCGGGATCGGCGGTATCGACACCCGCACCGTGGTGCGCATCCTCCGCGACCACGGGTCGATGAAGGCCGGGATCTTCTCCGGCCCGGCGCTCGCCGACACCGACGAACTCGTCGCCCGCGTCCGCAATCAGCCGGACATGAAGGGCGCCCGGCTGGCCGACGAGGTCACCACCGACAGCGGTTACGTGGTCGAACCCCTCGACCAGCACCGGTTCACGGTGGCCGCCATCGACCTGGGCATCAAGACCAACACGCCGCGGATGTTCGCCGAACGCGGCGTCCGCACCCACGTGCTGCCCGCGACCGTCGCGCTCGACGCCATCGCCGACCTCAAACCCGACGGGGTGTTCCTCTCGAACGGTCCCGGCGACCCGGCCACGGCCGACGACATCGTCGAGCTGACCCGCGGGGTGCTCGGCCAAGACATCCCGCTCTTCGGCATCTGTTTCGGGAACCAGATCCTGGGCCGCGCGCTCGGCCGGTCGACCTACAAGATGAAGTTCGGTCACCGGGGCATCAACATCCCGGTCGTCGACCACGCCACCGGCAAGGTCTCGATCACCTCGCAGAACCACGGCTTCGCGCTCGAAGGCGAGGCGGGCGAGGAGTTCGACTCCGACTTCGGCCGCGCCCGGGTCAGCCATGTCTGCGCCAACGACGGCACCGTGGAGGGCGTCGAGCTGCTCTCCGGTCGCGCCTACTCGGTGCAGTACCACCCCGAGGCGGCCGCCGGTCCCCACGACGCCGCCTACCTGTTCGACAAGTTCGTCACCCTGCTCGAAGGGGACAAGTCCCAAGGAGCGAGTGCCTGATGCCGCGCCGCGAAGACATCAACCACGTCCTGGTCATCGGGTCCGGGCCGATCGTGATCGGTCAGGCCTGCGAGTTCGACTACTCCGGCACGCAGGCCTGCCGGGTCCTCAAGGCCGAGGGCCTGCGGGTCAGCCTGGTCAACTCGAACCCGGCCACGATCATGACCGATCCGGAGTTCGCCGACGCCACCTACATCGAGCCGATCACGGCCGAGTACGTGGAGAAGGTCATCGAGGCCGAGCGCGACGCCGGGCATCCCATCGACGCCGTGCTGGCCACCCTCGGCGGTCAGACCGCGTTGAACACCGCTGTTGCACTACACGATCGCGGCTCACTGGAGAAGTACGGCATCGAGCTGATCGGCGCCGACTTCGACGCCATCCAGCGCGGCGAGGACCGGCAGATGTTCAAGGACATCGTCGAGAAGGTCGGCGGGGAGAGCGCCCGGTCCCGCGTCTGCCACACGATGGACGAGGTGCGGGACACCGTCGCCGAACTCGGGTTCCCGGTCGTCGTCCGGCCGTCGTTCACCATGGGCGGTCTCGGCTCGGGAATGGCCTACGACGACGAGGACCTCGACCGGATCGCGGGCGGCGGTCTCGCCGCCTCCCCGACGGCGAACGTCCTCATCGAGGAGTCGATCCTCGGGTGGAAGGAGTACGAGCTCGAGCTCATGCGCGACAACCGCGACAACGTGGTGGTCGTCTGCTCGATCGAGAACCTCGACCCGGTCGGCGTCCACACCGGCGACTCGGTGACCGTCGCCCCGGCGATGACGCTCACCGACCGCGAGTACCAGATCATGCGCGACCTCTCCATCGACATCCTGCGCGAGGTCGGCGTCGACACCGGCGGCTGCAACATCCAGTTCGCCCAGGACCCACGCGACGGCCGCCTCGTCGTCATCGAGATGAACCCGCGCGTGTCGCGGTCGTCGGCGCTCGCGTCGAAGGCCACCGGCTTCCCGATCGCCAAGATCGCCGCGAAGCTCGCCATCGGGTACAGCCTCGACGAGATCGTCAACGACATCACCAAGGAGACGCCGGCCTGTTTCGAGCCGACGCTCGACTACGTCGTGGTGAAGGCTCCGCGGTTCGCGTTCGAGAAGTTCCCGGGCGCCGACGACACGCTGACCACCACGATGAAGTCGGTGGGCGAGGCCATGAGCCTCGGTCGCAGCTTCGCCGAGGCACTCGGCAAGGTCATGCGGTCGCTGGAGACGAAGGCCGGCGGCTTCTGGGCCGAGCCCAACCGCCCCGACCCGGCGACGGTCGACCTGCCCGCCCTGCTCGAGGACATCAAGACCCCGCGCGACGGCCGGTTGTACAAGCTGATGCTCGCCTTCGAGGCCGGCGCGACGATCCAGGACCTCTACGAGGCCACTGCGATCGATCCCTGGTTCCTCGCCGAGATCGGCGGGATCGCCGCGCTCGGAGTGGAGATCCGCGACGCCGACACGCTGGACGAGGCGTTGCTGCGCGAGGCCAAGTCCACCGGCTTTTCCGACCGTCAGATCGCCGCTCTGCGTTCGGATTTCGCCGACGAGGCGGCCGTTCGCGCCCACCGGATCGGGCTGGGCGTACGGCCGGTCTACAAGACCGTCGACACCTGCGCGGCCGAGTTCGAGGCGAAGACGCCGTACCACTACTCGAGCTACGAACTCGACCCCGGGGCGACCAGTGAGATCGCGCCCCAGACGGAGCGCCCCAAGGTCCTGATCCTCGGATCGGGCCCCAACCGCATCGGTCAGGGCATCGAGTTCGACTACTCGTGCGTGCACGCCGCACTGACCCTGTCGGACGCCGGATACGAGACCGTCATGGTCAACTGCAACCCGGAGACGGTGTCCACCGACTACGACACCGCCGACCGTCTCTACTTCGAGCCGCTGACGTTCGAGGACGTCCTCGAGGTCTACCACGCCGAATCGGAGTCGGGCACCGTCGAAGGTGTCATCGTCCAGCTCGGCGGCCAGACGCCGCTCGGTCTCGCGCACCGTTTGGAGGAGGCCGGGGTGCCGATCGTCGGCACCAGCCCGGCGGCCATCGACCTCGCCGAGGATCGCGGCGAGTTCGGCAAGGTGCTGACCGCCGCCGGACTACCGGCCCCGGCGTTCGGTACCGCGACGAGCTTCGACGAGGCCCGCGACACCGCCGCCCGGATCGGGTACCCGGTGCTCGTCCGGCCGTCGTACGTCCTCGGTGGACGCGGCATGGAGATCGTCTACGACGAGAAGTCCCTGGAGGACTACATCTCTCGCGCGACCGAGCTGACCCCGGATCATCCGGTATTGGTCGACCGGTTCCTCGAAGACGCGGTGGAGATCGACGTCGACGCCCTCTGCGACGGCGACGAGGTCTACATCGGCGGCGTGATGGAACACATCGAAGAGGCCGGAATCCACTCCGGTGACTCGGCGTGCGCGTTGCCGCCGGTCACTCTCGGCCGAGCCGACCTCGAGATGGTGCGGACCTCGACCGAGGCGCTGGCCAAGGGCATCGGCGTCAAGGGTCTGCTCAACGTCCAGTACGCGCTCAAGGACGACATCCTCTACGTGCTCGAGGCCAATCCGCGTGCGAGCCGGACGGTCCCGTTCGTCTCCAAGGCCACCGCGGTGCCCCTGGCCAAGGCGTGTGCGCGCGTCATGCTCGGCGCGACGATCGCCGATCTGCGGGAGCAGGGCATCCTGCCCGCCACCGGCGACGGCGGAGAGGCTCCGGCGACGGCGCCGATCTCGGTGAAGGAAGCGGTCCTGCCGTTCAATCGGTTCCGTCGCCATGACGGCAGCGGGGTCGACAACCTGCTGAGCCCCGAGATGAAGTCGACCGGCGAGGTCATGGGCATCGACGCCGACTTCGGTCGCGCATTCGCCAAGTCGCAGACCGCCGCCTACGGCTCGCTCCCGACCAGCGGCAAGATCTTCGTGTCGGTGGCCAACAAGGACAAGCGGGCGCTGATCTTCCCCGTGAAGCACCTCGCCGACCTGGGGTTCGACATCCTGGCCACCGAGGGGACCGCGGACGTGTTGCGCCGCAACGGGATCAAGTGCGAGACGGTGCGCAAGCACTTCGAGGCCGCCGAGGGGCAGCGCACGATCGTCGACATCATCCGCGCCGGCGAGGTGACGATGGTGATCAACACCCCGTATGGCAACTCGGGGCCCCGCGTCGACGGCTACGAGATCCGGAGCGCCGCGGTGTCGGTGAACATCCCGTGTATCACCACGGTGCAGGGTGCCTCGGCCGCCGTGCAGGGCATCGAGGCCGCGATGACCGGCGACATCGGGGTGCGGTCGCTGCAGAACCGGCACGCCGACCTGGCCGGCCGCTCGTGACGGACGCGTCCGGGTTCGGCGGCCGCTACACGAGGGCGGTCGTCGAGCGCGGGCGTCTGTGCGCCGGGATCGATCCCCACGCCGCGTTGCTCGAGGAATGGGGCCTCTCGGTGGACATCGACGGACTGTCGGCGTTCGCCGACATCTGCGTCGAGGCGCTGGGTCCGGTGGCCGCCGTCATCAAACCTCAGGTCGCGTTCTTCGAGCCGTTCGGTTCGGCGGGTTTCGCGGTGCTGGAACGCGTCGTCGCGGGCTGTCGCGAGGCGGGCGCCCTCGTCATCGCCGACGCCAAGCGCGGTGACATCGGTTCGACGATGGCCGCCTACGCGCAGGCCTGGTTGTCCGAGTCGTCGCCGCTGTGCGCCGACTCGGTCACCGCGTCGCCCTACCTGGGTTACGAATCCCTGCGCTCTGCACTGGATCTCGCGCGGTCCGGCGAGCGCGGCGTCTTCGTGCTGGCGCGGACGTCGAACCCGGAGGGCGGCGAGCTGCAGCGGGCACAGGTGGGGGAGCGGACGGTCGCGCAATCGATCGTCGACGCCGCGGCCGCCGAGAACACGGACGGGACCGCGACCGTCGGCCTGGTCGTCGGGGCGACACGTGAGCACGGGCTCGATCTCGCCGGCCTCCGCGGCCCGATCCTGGCCCCCGGGCTGGGTGCCCAGGGTGCAACGGCCGCCGACCTGCCGATTGTGTTCGAGGGGGCCGACCCGGCCTGGGTGCTGCCCGCCAGTTCCCGCGGCGTGCTCCGAGCCGGGCCCGATCCCATCGCCCTGCGCGACGCTTTCGTCCGCGCCCGCGACGAGGTCGAGGCCGCGCTGGGCTGAGGTGCGGTCAGGGTTTCGTGCTCAGGGGGAGCGGGTTTCGACGGTTACCAGCATCGGCGGATCTGAGTCGGTTTCCGCAGTGAGTGGCTCATCACGCCGGATGGTGGTGCTATCACCCAACGCGCGCATGATCTCGGTGGCCCCGTCCCAGTGCATGCTTTGGACGGGACGAGGGCCGTCGAAAAAGATGTAGTCGCCCTGTGCGCCGAAATCGGGATCGCTGCGGCTTACCCCGAGAAAGCAGATGCCGGTAGTTCCGGCGGAGGCGTTGATCGACGCGGAATCGGTGTTGTCGAAAGCCTGCAGCACTCGGTCCCACGCTCCGGTCCACCCTGCTTCGCGAGCAACGTCGTGCAGCGTTGTCACCTGTGTGCCCGTTGAGGCTGACTGAATGGCTGCGTGTCTAAAACGCTCGGACGATCCCAGTGGTTGCGAATTGTCTTCGATACGGAACTCGGTCTCACACTGCATCTGCTTCTGCTCGGGACCCCCAGAGGCAAGTCCTGAACACCCGTTAATCGCCGTAGCGGTGAAGCAGACCACGAAAAGCCCGATCATCGCGCGGCACCACCTGCCGTGTTGATACGAGGTCACCGCTCACCTGCCGGTAGCGGGATATCCGTGAGTGACGGGGCACCGGTGCTGTGCTCAGCCACTCGGTCACTCCAAGCGATCTCGTCGTCGGCCCCGATGACGAGAGTCCTGCCGTCCCGGACTGCCCGATCGACGGCGGCGGCCAGTTCTTCGGGACTCGCTTCGGGGTGTTCCCGCGCCAACTGACGGCCGATCTCGTTGTTGTACAGATCCATCGCCTCTCGGGGAGGCGGGTTGCCGCCCAATTGCTCGTGCGCGGTTGCGAACTGTCGAGTCCAATCTTCCCCGAACCGCTGGGTCATGAGCGCATTCCAGTAAGTGTGCCGGAAGGCGTCGCCATGTCCATCGGAAATGCTGCGCGGTCCGGCATGCTGCTGTTCTGCGGCGCCGCTGGCCTGTGAACGAATGGCGAAAAAGTCGACCAGATCGTCCAAGCCGTTCGGCCGAGCCCCCATCGTCGCCAGCATGACGATCTCTTCTGGGGTCATGAAAACCGGCTCAACCGCCGGGTCCACCGCGCGGATTGCCTGCAACAGAACGCCGCTCGGCCACAACCGGGCACCGCCTTCGGACGGCGCCGTTTGGTATCGGCGAAGGATTTCGGCGAGTCTCGGATCGTCGGGTGTGCCGACCACCCCGTATTTCACTCTGTCGGAGAGGCCCCCAAGGACGGTTCGGAGCTCTTCAGCGCCTCGTCGATCGATGTCTTCGATCCGTGCCAGCGAGCCACGAATAGCGATTGTCAGGAAGTTCTCCAACCCTTCCTTCTCCGCGAGTTTGGTCAGATAGTCCGACTTCCACACACGCAACCACTCCATGTTCGACCGCTCGGAATTGACGGTGCCGTCGTCTTCGACGTAGAAATCGAACTCAGAGGAGAGTGCTTCGGTCACCTTGCTTGGAAGGTTCGAGACCTCGCCTTCGAGTTCGGACACCCGAGTGTCGAACTTCTCGGCCACCGCACCGATCACGGAGGCGCTGCGAACTGCGTCATCAGCGTGGGTCCGCGACGACTCGCGAGCGTCCTCTCCGCCGTGCCCGCGCCAGTATTCGTGCGACGCGTCGAAAGTACTGCCCGCGCTCTTGAAGTCGGTGGACATCTGCTTGGACGCGGACGACAGAAGACGACTGACCGATTTCGCACTGTCCAGGGACCACCCCATCACAAGGGGAACCGTGTACTTCGAACCTTCGCCGGACACTAGCCTCCACCCCCTCGACGATCGGGCTCAGCCGAAGTTCGGCCATGCGCCAGGTCGCTGCGGAGTCGCTGGCCGCTGGCATCGTCGGCGTTCTCATAAGAGTCCGCCCCGCGCGTGCAAAGGTGGGCGAAGCCGACGTACTGACCTGCGTGGTAGTCGACGACTCTATCCAGTGCTGCAGCTGCGTCGCGAAGGCTGACCGCTAGTTCATTGTCGTCAGCGCCGGCCACCGGATTGGCGCCGCCGCTCAGCGTGCGCGTTGCCGGGTCGCCTCTGCGACGGCCCGGGTTGCCCTTGCCAGGCCACGAACTCGCGGCGGATCCACAAACATGTCACTGACCCCCGATCAGTGTTCAGGTGAAAAGTCTGCTCACAGTAACCGAGGCACCCGACGATGCCGGCGCATGTGCTCACACTGCGCACAGGGCTGCCCGCGACACGCGCGGTGCCTCGGTCCAATCCCAGAATTTCCGGCCACATCACTGGTGTCACACGCGTCTCAGTCGAGGGACGTCCGGACGGGAGGTCGTTCGCTTTGCTATCGACCACCTTGTCGCCTGATGTTGCGCTGACCTGCGAGAATGCTACGAAACACGTAGTCAGCGCGATGGGGGAGGCACTGAATCGGTGCTGTGCTCCCGTGAACGCACACGAGGCCCTACAACATGAGAAAACGCCCCGAAAACGGGGGGTCGCACTCGCAAATGCCTGCTCACGTGGGTACGGTCGCATTCGCCGCCAACATTTTGATGGCGTCGGCCGGGTGAAGACCCGGCTGACAGGCCGGCGATGGCGATCCAGCCGGGGTCGCACGGCAACAGAGCCTCGGACGCCCCCGGGCGAACGATGCAGTCCCACTCGAGAACGAAAGACGGAGGAACCCCGTGGCCCTTCCCCAGTTGACCGATGAGCAGCGCGCCGCTGCGTTGGAGAAGGCAGCTGCCGCTCGTCGCGTCCGCGCGGAGCTCAAGGAGCGCCTCAAGCGCGGTGGCACCGATCTCCAGCAGGTGCTCAAGGATGCCGAGAACGACGAGATCCTGGGCAAGATGAAGGTCTCGGCCCTGCTCGAGGCCCTGCCCAAGGTCGGCAAGGTCAAGGCGCAGGAGATCATGACTGAGCTCGAGATCGCCCCGACCCGCCGCCTGCGTGGTCTCGGCGACCGTCAGCGCAAGGCTCTGCTCGAGAAGTTCAGCTCCTGAGCGTGAGCAACCGAACCGGATACGGCAGCGGAACGAACCCGTGGACGCGGCGGTGAACCACCGCCCGGACCACGAGGGAACCGGACGCACGAGGGGTCGACTGATCGTTTTGGTCGGCCCCTCGGCCGTCGGCAAGTCCACCGTGGTCGCGAGGGTCTGCGCCGCGGTACCCGATGTCTACTTCAGCGTCTCGGCGACAACCCGGGACCCACGGCCCGGTGAGGTCGACGGCCGCGACTACCACTTCGTGTCCGCGGGCGACTTCGACAAGATGATCGCCGCCGACGAACTCCTGGAATGGGCCGAGATCCATGGCGGGCTGCAGCGTTCGGGCACCCCCATCGCCCCTGTGCTCGCCGCTCTGGAAGCCGGCAAGCCGGTTCTGGTCGAGGTCGACCTGGTCGGTGCGCGCAACGTCGTGGCCCGGCTCCCGGAGGCGATCACCGTCTTCCTCGCGCCGCCCAGCTGGGACGAACTCGTCGCCCGCCTGACCGGGCGGGCCACCGAGACGCCCGAGGCGATCGAGCGCCGACTGGCCACCGCGCGCACCGAGATGGCCGCGCAGGACGAGTTCGACCACGTCATCGTGAACAGCGAAGTCGACCGCGCCGTCGATGAGTTGGTATCCTTGCTGGTCGGACCTGAACAGCCGGCCGCATCCGCGACCTGACCGGCCCTTTCCGACACCCAGACCTCGACGCAGGAGTTCGTGTGAGCACCCCGACCAATTTCGACATCACCGAGATCGCCGACGCACCGGCCTACGACACGCCGCTGGGGATCACCAATCCGCCGATCGATGATCTCCTCGACCGCGCGTCGTCGAAGTACGCACTCGTCATCTACGCAGCCAAGCGTGCGCGCCAGATCAACGACTACTACAACCAGCTCGGCGACGGCATCCTCGAGTATGTCGGCCCGCTGGTCGAGCCCGGCCTGCAGGAGAAGCCGCTGTCGATCGCGATGCGTGAGATCCACTCCGACCTGCTCGAGCACACCGAGGGCGAATAGTCGTCGTCGGTGATGACCAAACCGACCGGAACCCGGCGCCGCATCCTGATCGGCGTCGGCGGCGGGATCGCGGCCTACAAGGTCTGCTCGGTGATCCGACACTTCACCGAGTCCGGTCATGACGTCCGCGTCGTGCCGACCCCGGCTGCGCTGGAGTTCGTCGGCAAGGCGACCTTCGAGGCGCTGAGCGGTAACCCCGTCTCCACGACCGTGTTCGACGACGTCGACGAGGTCGCCCACGTCCGGCTCGGGCAGGGTGCGGACCTCGTGGTCATCGCCCCGGCCACCGCCGATCTCATGGCCCGCGCCGCACAGGGCCGTGCCGACGACCTGCTGACCGCGTCGTTGCTGACCGTGCGGTGCCCAGTGCTGTTCGTGCCCGCGATGCACACCGAGATGTGGGAACATCCCGCGACGCAGGCGAACATCGCGACGCTGCGGTCGCACGGCTCGGTGGTGATGACACCCGCGTCGGGCCGTCTCACCGGCACCGACTCGGGCCGCGGTCGTCTTCCGGATCCTCAGGAGATCGCCCTGGTGGGCGAGCTGTTGCTCGATCGCGCCGACGCACTCCCGTACGACCTCGCCGGCGTCCGCGTGCTCATCAGCGCCGGCGGCACCCGGGAACCGCTCGACCCGGTCCGGTACCTCGGCAACCACAGCTCCGGCAAACAGGGCTTCGCGCTGGCCCGCGCCGCGGCCCAACGCGGCGCGAGCGTCACCGTCGTCGCCGGGTCCACTGCCGACCCGGGCGACCCGGCCGGGGTCACCATCGTGCGGATCTCCACCGCCGAGCAACTCGCCGACGAGATGACCAAGCGCGCCGCCGACGCCGATGTCGTGATCATGGCCGCCGCGGTCGCCGACTTCCGACCGGTTGCGGTCGCCGAGTCGAAGATCAAGAAGGGCGACGAGGGCCCGGCGCCGATCCACCTCACCACCAATCCCGACATCCTGCGCGGACTCGTCACCGCACGCGACGAGGGCCGCATTCCCACTGCCACCGTGATCGTCGGGTTCGCCGCCGAGACCGGCGACGAGACCGGCGGTGTCCTCGACCACGGCCGCGCCAAGCTCGCCCGCAAGGGCTGCGACCTCCTCGTCGTCAACGCCGTCGGCGACGGCAAGGCCTTCGGGACCGAGGACAACACCGGCTGGTTGCTCGCCGCCAACGGCGACGAGACCGCCTTGCCCTTCGGGTCGAAAACACTCATGTCGAGTCGGATACTTGACGAAGTGCGGCAACTGGTGCCTGATGGTCGAGGAGCTCGACCGACCGATTAGGTTGGAAACATCCCCGGCCAGTCGGACTGGCCGACACCGCCAGCGGCGCGGCGACCATCGACGCGCGTAGATCTCGAGAGGATCTGATGACCACCTCGTCACGCCTGTTTACGAGCGAATCCGTCACCGAGGGACACCCCGACAAGATCTGTGACGCGATCAGCGACTCGATTCTCGACGCCATCCTCACCGACGATCCGAAGGCGCGTGTCGCAGTCGAGACCCTCGTGACCACCGGACAGGTGCACGTCGCCGGCGAGGTCACGACCACCGCCTACGCCGACATCCCCAAGATCGTTCGCGACAAGGTCCTGGAGATCGGGTACGACTCGTCGACGAAGGGCTTCGACGGCGCATCGTGCGGCGTGAACGTCGCCATCGGTGCGCAGTCCCCGGACATCGCGGGTGGCGTCTTCAACTCGCACGAGAGCCGCAGCGGCATCTCGGAGGACGAGATCGACAGCCAGGGTGCCGGCGATCAGGGCCTCATGTTCGGCTACGCCACCAACGAGACCCCGGAACTCATGCCGGTTCCCATCGCGCTGGCCCACCGCCTGTCGCGGCGCCTCACCGAGGTGCGCAAGAACGGCACGCTCCCGTACCTGCGCCCCGACGGCAAGACGCAGGTCACCATCGAATACGACGGTGACACCCCGGTCCGCCTCGACACCGTGGTCCTGTCGACGCAGCATGCCGCCGACATCGACCTCGACAATCTCCTCGCGCCGGACATCAAGAAGCAGGTCGTCGACGCGGTGCTCGCCGAGATCGATCTGCCGACCCTCGACACCACCGACTACCGTCTGCTGGTCAACCCGACCGGCAAGTTCGTCCTCGGCGGTCCGATGGGTGACGCCGGCCTGACCGGCCGCAAGATCATCGTCGACACCTACGGCGGCATGGCCCGTCACGGCGGCGGCGCGTTCTCCGGCAAGGACCCGTCGAAGGTCGACCGCAGCGCGGCCTACGCGATGCGCTGGGTGGCCAAGAACGCCGTGGCCGCGGGACTGGCGAACCGCATCGAGGTCCAGGTCGCCTACGCGATCGGCAAGGCCGCACCGGTCGGCCTGTTCGTCGAGACGTTCGGCACCGAGAAGGTCGATCCGGCCGTCATCGAGCGGGTCATCACCGAGAACTTCGACCTGCGTCCGCTCGCGATCATCCGCGACCTCGACCTGTTGCGCCCGATCTACGCACCGACCGCCGCGTACGGCCACTTCGGTCGTACCGACGTCGACCTGCCGTGGGAGCGGACCGACCGCGCGGAGAAGCTGCGGGCCGCCGCGGGTCTGTAGACCTTCTGCGGAAGTACTCTCACTGACACCCAAAGGAGCACGGGTCCCGGCCGCCGAGCTGCCGGTGGCCCGTGTTCTTCCTGTTCTGGGTCTCGCGCACCTCGACCGTCCCTTCGATTACCTGATCGACGTCGACCAGGACGAGGACGCGCAGCCCGGTGTTCGTGTCCGCGTGCGATTCTCGGGTCGGCTCGTCGACGGCTACCTCCTCGAGCGCATCGAGAAGAGCGACCATCCCGGCAAGCTGGGCTGGCTCGACCGGGTCGTGTCCGCCGAGCCGGTACTGACCCCGCAGCTGGCGACGCTGTGCCGTGCGGTGGCCGATCGGTACGCGGGCACGATGGGCGACGTCGTGCGCCTGGCCATACCGCCGCGGCATGCGCGCACCGAGAAGGAGACGACGCCCGACCCGGCCGCTGTCGTCGAATCGCCCGAACTCGCCGACTGGCATCGGTATGCCCTGGCCGACTCCTACGTGGAGAACCTGGCCGACGGTCATCCGCGGGCCGTCTGGCAGGCCCTACCGGGGGAGGACTGGCCGCGCCGTCTCGCCGAACTCGCCGCGGCGACCCTCGCAGCGGGACGCGGGTGCATCCTCGTCGTTCCCGATCAGCGTGATCTCGATCGGGTGTGGGCCGAGTGTGAGCCGTTGATCGGCGACCGTGGGGTCGCGCTGTCCGCCGGACTCGGACCCACCGCGCGCTACCGCCGATGGCTGGCCGTGCGCCGCGGTGCCGCGCAACTGGTCATCGGTACCCGAAGCGCGGTGTTCGCGCCGGTCAAGGACCTCGGTCTGGTCGTCGTGTGGGATGACGGCGACGACAGCATGGCCGACCCGCGCGCGCCCTACCCGCATCCCCGCGAGGTGGCGGTGCTGCGGTCGCACCACGAGCGGTGCGGCCTGCTGCTCGGCGGGTTCGCCCGGACCGCCGAGGCTCAGGCGCTGGTGGTCTCGGGCTGGGCGCACGACCTCGTCGCCGACCGCACGACGGTCCGCACCCGCAGCCCCCGTGTCCAGGCGATCTCCGACGACGACCGGCAGGTCGCCCGCGACCCCATGGCCCGGTCGGCGCGCATCCCCGAAGTCGCGTTCGACGCGGCGCGGTCGGCGTTCGCCGCCGATCGTCCGGTGATCTTCAGCGTCCCGCGCCGGGGTTACGTGCCGTCGCTCGCGTGCACCCGCTGCCGCGAACACGCGCGGTGCCGGGCCTGTCACGGACCGTTGCAGCTCGATGCCGACCAACGACTGAGCTGCCGCTGGTGCGGACGGCCCGAACGGTCCTTCCGCTGCCCGGAGTGCGGCAACACCTCGGTGCGCGCGACGGTGACCGGTGCACGCCGGACCGCCGAGGAGCTGGGACGAGCCTTCGCCGGCGTGCCGGTGCTGACCAGCGGCGGCAATACGATCCTCGACGAGATCGAACCCGGCGCACGGCTCGTCGTCGCGACGCCCGGCGCGGAACCGGTGGCCCCGGGCGGATACGGCGCCGCGATCGTCGTCGACACCTGGGCACAGCTCGACCGGGCCGACCTGCGTGCCGAGGAGCACGCGGTCCGGCGGTGGATGGCGCTCGCCGCGATGGTGACCCCGCACGGTGACGGTGGGCGAGTGGTGATCGTCGCCGATTCGGCGCTCGCACCCGTGCAGGCCCTGATCCGTTGGGACCCGGTGGGTTTCGCCTCGATCCAGTTGCAGCAGCGCGTGGAACTCGGATTCCCCCCGGCGGTGACGATGGCGTCGGTCGACGGGCCGACCGGGGTGATCACCGACTTCGTCGAGCACCTCGAGTTACCCTCCGACGCCGATGTTCTCGGCCCGGTGCCGTTGCCGCCCGGCGTCCGCCCGCCGGCCGGCAGTGCCGAGTGGGAGGCCGCCGCGGACGACGAGATGGACCGCATCCTGGTGCGGTTGCCGCGCAAGCACGGACGGCTCCTCGCCGAGGCGCTCGTCGCGGGCCAGGTGCGCCGCAACACACATCGACAGACCGGGCCGATCCGGGTGCAGATCGACCCGCCTACGATCGGATGAATGCGCATCGTTTTCGCCGGTACCCCCGAGGTCGCCGTGCCGTCGTTGCAGGCCCTCATCGACTCGCCCTCGCATGAGGTGGTCGGGGTCATCACCCGGCCCGACGCCGTGTCCGGCCGCGGCCGCAAGGTGATGCGGTCACCGGTCGGGCAGCTCGCCGACGAGCATGCGCTCGAGGTGATCACCCCGCGCCGGTTGTCGGAGCCGGAGGTCGACGACGTGCTCCGGCGCTGGGCTCCCGACTGCGGTGCCGTCGTGGCCTACGGCGGGCTCGTACCGCCCGGACTGCTGGACCTGCCGCGCCACGGTTGGATCAATCTGCACTTCTCGGTGCTGCCCGCCTGGCGCGGTGCCGCTCCGGTCCAGGCCGCGATCGCCGCCGGCGACGAGGTGACCGGGGCCAGCACGTTCCGGCTCGAGAAGGGTCTCGACACCGGTCCGGTCTTCGGGGTGCTGACCGAGACCATCCGACCCACCGATACCAGCGGTGATCTGCTCGGGCGTCTTGCCGATGCCGGGTCGGGACTGTTGCTGTCCACGCTCGACGGCCTCGAGGCCGGTGAACTCGCCCCCGAACCGCAGCCGGCCACGGGGGTGAGCCACGCGCCCAAGGTCGAGGTCGAGGACGCGCGGATCCGCTGGGAACTGCCGGCACACATCATCGATCGCCTGGTTCGCGCCTACACGCCCGCACCCGGACCGTGGACGAGCCTCGACGACGCACGGATCAAGGTCGGGCCGGTGTCGGTCGCGTCGGCCGACGATCCCGGTCTGCCCGACGCGGTGCGGGACGGCGCCCTGGCGCCCGGTGCACTCGCCGTCACGAAGAAGGCGGTGTTCGTCGGAACCGGTTCGCAGCCGGTGAGACTCGGCACCGTACAGCCGCCGGGGAAGAAGCCGATGCCCGCCGCCGACTGGGCTCGTGGCGCGCGCTTGACCGACGGGACGGTCCTGGGATGAGCGGCAAGTTCCGGCAGAAGGACCTCGATCCCGCGCGCGTGGCCGCCCGCGACACGCTCCGCGCGGTGCGCGAACGCGACGCGTATGCCAACCTCGTCCTGCCGAAGATGCTGCGCGACAGGAAGATCGAGGGACGAGACGCTGCCTTCGCCACCGAGCTGGCCTACGGGGCCGCGCGGGCCCAGGGTCTACTCGACGCGGTGATCTCCTCCGCCGCGAAACGGCCGGTCGCCGACATCGACGGCACGGTGCTCGACGTCCTGCGGCTCGGCACCTATCAGCTGTTGCGGACGAGGGTCGGCGCACATGCGGCGGTCTCCACGTCGGTTGACCTGGTGCGCGCCGAAAACGGGATGGGGCCTTCCGGTTTCGTGAACGCGGTACTGCGCAAGGTCTCCCAGAAGGACGAGGACTTGTGGGTGGAGGAGCTCGCACCGTCGCCCGCGGACGATCTCGTCGGCTATCTCGCCTTCCAGTACGCACATCCGCGCTGGATCGCAGAGGTGTTCCGCGACGCTCTCGGTGGTTCTGCGGGACAGCTGCAGGCGGCACTCGCCGCCGACGACGAGCGACCGCCGGTCCACCTCGTCGCTCGTCCGGGGTTCATGACCGCCGAGGAACTCGCCCTCACCAGTGAGGGGGAGGTCGGCGACTACTCCCCGTACTGCGTGTACCTCCCGGGCGGCGATCCCGGCGACGTCGCCGCGATCCGTGAGGGGTACGCGGGTGTCCAGGACGAGGGCAGTCAGCTGATCGCCCGTGCGGTGACCGTGGCCGAGGTCGCCGACGACGCTGGGCGGTGGCTCGACATGTGCGCCGGCCCCGGCGGGAAGGCCGCATTGATCGGTTCGCTCGCCGAGATCGACGGTGCCCGACTCGATGCGGTCGAGGTGTCCGAGCATCGCGCCGGCCTGATCCGCAAGGTCGTCTCCGACCTCCCGGTCAGCATCCATGTCGCCGACGCCCGGTCGAGTGGGCTCGACGCCGGTTACGACCGCATCCTGCTCGACGCCCCGTGTTCGGGGCTGGGCTCGCTGCGCCGACGACCCGAATCCCGCTGGCGCCGGACCACTGCCGACGTCGACGAACTCGTCGTCCTACAGAAGGAGCTCCTCACCGAAGCGCTGCGCCTGGTGAAACCCGGTGGCATCGTGGTCTATTCGACGTGTTCGCCGCACCCGGCCGAGACGACGGCGGTGGTGGCCGACGTCCTGGCGTCGACAGACGGTGTGCGCCAACTCGATGCCCGCCCGTTGGTGACGGTGGGCAAGCTGGGCCCGGACCTGCTGGGCGACGGACCCCACGTTCAACTCTGGCCGCATATCCACGGCACCGACGCCATGTTCCTGGCGGCGTTGACGCGGGACTGACGACCAGCACCGAGCCCGATCCGGTCCATCAACGTGTGCACAGGGCAGAGACTTCGGAGTTGTCCTGGGGTAGTCTGCGATCGCGTTTTCGCATCTGGCAAAGAGTCTGCATGCGCACGGACGGGGGAAATGGTGGGCGAACGGTTTGCTGTGGACGAGGTCGGCACGATCTACGAGGTCGGAGCCACGCTCGCGCAATGTGGTACCGAGATCGGGAATCTCTGGAAGACCGAGGGCGCGTTCGTTCTCGCGACCGCAGGAATGCCGAACTCGGCGATCGGGGAGGCCTGCGCGGACAAGGATTCCCTCGTGCGCGCAGTTCTCGGCAGGGCAGCGTCCAGACTGGACCAGGTGGCGCAGACCTGCTTCCAGGCTGGACAGCAAGTGATTGACACCGAGGACGAGCTGGCCAGCGGTTTCAACGCGATCTCAGAGTTCTGATGAATCGGCCTTCCCGGTCGACCGTCAACGGATGGGACGTTCTGTCTCTCGACGACGCAGCCAACAAGCTCGACACCGCCGTTTCGCTGTTGTTGAGACAGACGCAGAAAATGGTCGACGCACCAATGATCGCAGGTGACTCGCAGGCATGGGTGGGTGCATCTCAACGCGGGTGCGAGAGTCGAACGCAGTCGGACCGTACGGAGATCAACAAGATCGGTACTGAACTCTCTGCAGCGGCGAATGTCCTACGGAACACTTCGACGGCAATCAGCGCCAACCGCAACGTCGCGCTGACCCGGTCGTTGGCACTGGAAATGGATCGTTTCGAGGTGCACGACGATTGGTCGGTCACCGACACGCGTGACTACTCGAGTGAGCTCAGAGGCGTGGAAGCCGGGAGCGCGGCGGAGAACAGCATCTTGACCGAGAGGGCCGATCGAGCAAGTGAGGCCACGAATGCTCGGTTGTCTCTGCAGGGTCTGGCTGACCAGATGGGAGTGGATGACCGCAACGGTGCGACCGCGCTCGCCACCGCATTTGCCGGCGCTGACGCGAATGCTCCTGTGACGTCTGCATATTCACCCCAGACCGCCAAGACCGACTGGCTGGCCATCATGCAAGGTACTGCCACCGCAGAGCAGCGTGAACGTTTTGCTCGAGCGACACAGCTGACGACCGAGCAGCGCGCCGCGCTAGCACGCGGAGAACATGCAGTGATCCCCAAAGAACAACTTGACTACCTGAAGGCCTTTTACGAGGCATCCGAAGGCGGAGTCGCTGGGCTCCCGCGGGGTCTAGATGCCCAGGCCGCGTTCGGAGATCACTTCGGGGGTCTCGAGTCGGACGCACTGAAACGTCAGTTCGCGGACGGACTGTACCTTCTTGGCAATCCCCGGGTACGGACAGAACAGCGACTCGAACCGGGCTTTCTCGCCGGTCCACTGCAGACCTTAGGCCTCACACCGCCACAAAGGTTTGTCGCCGGGGGCGTCAATGAGCTGCCTCCATCGGTCAGGGATTTGCTGACAAAATCGTCGGTGTCGGAACGAGACGTGTCGAAATCTATGACTCTGACCGGTCATTACGCGGATATTGAGAACTTTCACAGTTTTAAGAAGCTGATGGACATCCTCGACCATCGATCGATGGATCCGGGTCAGAGCAATCAGCTCGGTAGTGACATCGACCGCGCGTTGATCTCGCGTGCCAGCGAGATCGCGGGGGGAGGGAATGGGACGGATGCCTACAGTATCGGCGACGATGAGATCGCGCACGGCGATGTCGAGAAGCTTCTACGAAGAATGGTTGATAACGCCGGCAGCGATCACATCGCGGTTCACGACGCACTCATGGGCCGCAACGGCAGTGCCGCACCGCTCGGTTCCATGCCTGAGGTTTTCGACCTCAATGGAAAAGCGAGTTCTTACAACGCTTCCGATGCGATGCGACACCTCCTCACCTTCGATTGGTCGGACGACGTCGATGTAGACGGTGTGGGAGTCGGCAGCGACGGAGTGAACAAACTATTCAATTGGATGCCCGATGTGGCGATCCCACAAGACGGTAGCCCCGAGGCGATCGCGGCGAGCGAGCGAGCCGGCCATGTAGCAAGTGAACTCGCACGGATCTTCGCGGAGAACAGGACCGAACTCGTCGACATCGGGGACGACAAGCTCGCGATCGGCGAACTCAATCCCGAACTCACGCAGACCCTTGCCAAAGCTCTCGCTCCATATACTCCGGAACTGGCCGGTGCGGATCCGGACATCTTTGGGACTTTGGGCACGTCATCTCTGGATTCCGCCTACGAGCTGAAATCGGTGTTTCAGGTCCTTGACTCGGATCCGGTAGCAGGGCGGATTTTCAACTCGATGGCAGCGATCCAGGTCGACCACATCCAGGAACTCTTCGGTGCAGATCCGACTCGAGCATCGCTCGGTACTCTCGCAGGTCGAATCGAGGGTGCGATGACTGGGGGAATGCAGGCGCAGATCGACAACGATACGGAGGACAGTCGAAGCCACGCTGTCAAGGCCTATACCGAGCATGGTGCGATGTACGACAGCGGCAAGGCGTTGGTTTCGGCAGTGCCGGGCCTCGGCCCAGTCGTGAAAGCCATTCTCGACGTGTCCGCGCCAGAGGCAAAGCTAGAGTTTGTGGGGCTCCCACCTGGGCAGGGCACCGGCAATGCGGAGCTGTCAGCTCTCGACAACCAGATTTTCAAGAGCACGTCAACAGAGGCTCAATACGTCCAGATGTTGGAGGGCCATCTTCGTGCACATCCCGATCTCGTTGACGACCCGAGTTTCCGACGTATGTTCACGGGCCAAGATGAAGCGTTCTTCGAAGGGGTGCGAGCAACCGGCAGATTCCCGGCAGACGTGAACCTGGCCAAGGTCCCAGAATTCATGTTGAACCTCCCGGGCGCCGAGATCGACAACTACAGCACCCTGTACGACCCGCAATTCGACCGTGTCAGGACCGCGACCGAGCATCGGGAGGGTTGGTGACTGTGGTCGTTCCACCACGCGCTGCCAGAACCGTCGTCGGGTTGTTCCTGGTTCTGGCAGTCCTAGCCACGTCAACCGGGTGTGGCCCTAACGACTCGCCTCTCTCGGAGTCGTCGTCGGTGGCTCCTTCGGTGGATCATCTGCCGCCGCGGTACGACGTCACGTTCCGTTGGGCGCCGACCGATGTCGTCGACCTGCACGATTCGATAGGCACCTTCGTGCGGGCCTTCGTCGAATCGTTTGAGTTGGCGTTCGCCGGTCGATCTCCGGAGTGGGGCTATCCGGGCTTCAGGGAGGCTGCACCGGCGGACATCGACTCCCTCGTCGCTGGGCGGCTCGTGTCCCCGAGCTACTCGACGGATGTGGCCGGCACGTACTTCTTTCGTCCTCTCAGACGCGAGGACGACGGGTTGTTCACGACCATGGTCCTGTGTCGCAGTGAGATTCAATCCGTGCGCAGGAATCCCGAGGCTCCAGCCCGCGAATGGCAGAATTCTAGCTACCCGCGTTGGACCTTCCCCGCTGTCATCGTTTTCGAACGCGCGCCGGGCGGTGTCCCGGCAGCCGACCGAGGTGGGAGAGCCAGAGGTGCCACCCGAGATGTGTTCGGCGCGTGGCGCGTCGTCGACTACATACGCCAATCGGTTGGGGGTACGCGCTACATCAACGATGAGGCGGAGTGCGACCGAATCGGGAGGAACGCTGAAATTCCACAACAGCCGGATAGTTTCGGGCCGCGACCGTGGCCGGTGATGAAGCCGTCGCCCGGTTGGCAGGTCCATCCGTCGGTATGAAGCCGCCGACCGTGGCGTCGTCGAACAAGACGAAGTCCGCGACGGCGATTGTCATTGTGGGGCTTCGTGTTCCACCAGATCGGCGAGTGCGGCGGTGACCGAACCCCACCCGTTGTAGAACCCCAGTTCGTCATGGCGGTCACGGTCGGACGGGCTCCGATGGCGTACCACGACGTTGTACTCGGTTCCGTCCGCGTGCTCGGTCAACGCGATCTCCGCGGTCATGGGAACCGGCGCCGGCTCGGCGGGACGCCAGGAACTGTCGACGGCATTGGTGAACACCAGGCGCTCGTAGGTGTCCGCGACCAGAAAGACGGCATCCATGTGCGGGACGAAAGTGGTTCCGTCCTCGCTCATCCGTGTGACGAGAGCGCCGCCGGGCTTGGCTTCGAGTCGGTCGACGCGGGTGACCGTCGGAGCTGGCGTCCACCACTTGGCGAACAGCTCCGGCCGGGTCCAGGCATCCCAGATCCGTTGTCGCGACGCGCGGATGACGCGGTGCAGGGTGAGGTCGAGTTCGGGGTCGATCATGGTGTCTCCTCGGTGCTGGTGTCGGTGACGAAGTGCTCGAGACGGTCGGTGCGTTCGGTCCAGACGGTGCGCTGATGGTCCAGCCAGGTGGACATCCGTCTGAGCCGGCGTCGGTCGAGTGTGCACATTCGAGTCCGGCCGACCTTCTTTGTCAGAACCAAACCGCTGTCCTCCAGGACGCGTAGGTGCTTCATGAACGACGGCAGGGTGATGGGGAAGGGGTCGGCGAGCTCGCCGACACTCGCGGGTCCATGCCCTAGTCGTTCGACGACGGCGCGACGCGTCGGGTCGGACAGAGCGCCGAAGATCTCGTCCAAAGGAGCCAGACTATGTGCCATGTGGCTAAGTGTCGCAGCAAATGACACTGAACTCAATGGCTAAGTGTTGCTGGCTGGCATCCGCGGTGACGACCGAGTGCGGAATCGGTTTCGGATACCGATACAGGTCCCGCATTCTGCGGGAGCTCCCGAGCGCGTTCATCCGTTGCCGAACCCGCGTCCTACACTTGTCGACCATGTGCACCGCCGGTACCGCGCCCATGATCGCCCCGTCCATCCTGTCCGCGGACTTCGCGAATCTCGCGGCCGAGGCTGCTGCGGTGGCGCAGCCAGGGGAGACCCGCGCCGACTGGTTGCACGTCGACGTCATGGACGCGCACTTCGTGCCGAACCTGACCCTGGGGCTGCCGATCGTCGAGAGCCTGCTGAAGGCCACCGACATTCCGCTCGACTGCCATCTGATGATCGAGAACCCGGAGCGGTGGGCGCCGCCGTACGCCGAGGCCGGAGCACACAACGTCACGTTCCACGCCGAGGCCACCGAGAACCCGATCGGCGTCGCCCGCGACATCCGCGCCGCCGGTGCCAAGGCGGGCCTGTCGATCAAGCCCGGTACGGCGCTCGAGCCGTACCTCGAGATCCTGCGTGACTTCGACACCTTGCTGATCATGAGCGTCGAGCCGGGCTTCGGCGGTCAGAAGTTCATCCCCGAGGTCCTCGAAAAGGCCCGCGCCATCCGGAAGTTCATCGACGCCGAAGACCTGCGGCTCCTCGTCGAGATCGACGGCGGCATCAACGCCGACACCATCGAGGAGGCCGCCGAGGCCGGCATCGACTGCTTCGTCGCCGGTTCGGCCGTCTACGGCGCGGACGACCCCGGACAGGCCGTCGCCGCACTCCGCGAGTCGGCCGCCGCCGCACGGGCGCAGATCCAGGCCTGACCCCGATGGACATCGCCACCGCCATGGAACGCGCCATCGGCGCGTCCCGGGAGGCGATGGGAATCAGTTCGCCCAACCCGCCCGTCGGCGCGGTCATCCTCGCGGCCGACGGCAACGTCGCCGGCGTCGGCGCGACGCAACCACCCGGCGGGCCGCACGCCGAAGTCATGGCGCTCCGAGCCGCAGGCGAGGCCGCGCGAGGCGGCACCGCGATCGTCACCCTCGAACCGTGCAACCACATCGGCCGGACCGGCCCGTGCGCGCAGGCACTCATCGAGGCCGGGATCGCCGAAGTCCAGTACGCGGTGAGTGACCCGAACCCGGTCGCCGCCGGTGGTGCCGAGACGCTTCGGGCCGCCGGGGTCCGGGTGACCGGGGGAGTATCCGCCGGCGCCGTCGAGGACGGGCCCCTGCGGCCATGGCTCACCCGCCAGCGTCTCGGTCGTCCGCACGTCACCGCGAAGATCGCGTCTGGTGTCGACGGCCGGATCGCAGCGCCCGACGGCACCAGCCAGTGGATCACCGGCCCGCAGGCTCGCGACCACGCGCACACACAGCGCGCCCGGATCGACGCCATCGTGATCGGTACCGGCACCGCGCTGGCCGACAACCCCACGCTCACCGCGCGCACCGCCGACGGCGCACTGCACCCGCACCAGCCCGCGCGCGTGGTCCTCGGTCACCGCGACATCCCGGCCGACGCCCGGCTCCGGGATCCGGCCGGCGGACCGCTGGTCCGCATCGACTCCCACGACCCCGCCGACGTCCTCGCCGCGCTGCCCGACGCGCTGTGGGTGCTGGTCGAAGGCGGGCCACACATCCTCGGCGCGTTCATCGCGGCGGGCCTCGTCGACGAGGTGCACGCCTACGTCGCCCCGCTGGTGCTGGGTGCCGGTCGCAGTTCGGTCGAGATCCCGGGCGTGACCACCCTCGACGACGGCCAGCGGTTCAGCACGAGATCGGTGACCCGACTCGGGGAGGACGTCCTCGTCACACTGTCGCGGCCGTCGACCACCCCGCGCGACAGCTGAGCGAGACGACATGCCCGCGACGCATTTCGCTCACCGGAATCGCAATGCGACTGACATCGCCGACCGTGCTAGCGTCGATGTCACCAGTTCTCGGGGCGGGGTGGAAATCCCCACCGGCGGTGATGAGGGTGCGGTGGATCCGCATCGTCCAGCCCGCGAGCGCCTGCCACCAGGCAGGGACAGCAGATTCGGTGCGAATCCGAAGCCGACGGTCACAGTCCGGATGCGAGAGAACAGGCGACACGAGGCCGCCCTGTCTGCTCCGAGCGAGCAGGAGGAGTGCGTGTTCACCGGAATCGTGGAAGAACTCGGCGTCATCGCCGACCGCGAGGATCTCTCCGACGCCGCCCGATTCACCGTCCGCGGGCCCGTGGTCACCGCCGACGCCGGTCACGGCGACTCCATCGCCGTCAACGGTGTGTGTCTGACGGTCGTCGACCTCCGTCCCGGTGAGTTCACCGTCGACGTGATGGGCGAGACCCTTCGCCGCAGTTCGCTGTCCGATCTCGCCGTCGGAAGCACCGTCAACCTCGAACGCGCCATGCCCGCGAACGGCCGCTTCGGCGGCCACATCGTGCAGGGACACGTTGACGGCACCGGCACCATCGCCGCGGTCAACCCGTCGGAGAACTGGACGGTCGTACGGATCGCCGTGCCCGCGGCGCTCACCCGGTATCTCGTCGAGAAGGGTTCCATCACCGTGGACGGGGTGTCCCTCACCGTGTCCGCGGTCGGCGGGTCCGGCGACGACTCCTGGTTCGAGATCTCCCTGATCCCGACGACCCTCAACGAGACCAACCTCGGCGCGGCCCGACCCGGCACCGTGGTCAACCTCGAAGTCGACGTCATCGCCAAATACGTCGAGCGCCTTCACCTGGGTTCGGACACGACTGGTACTCCTGATGTAGCGGGGGCGAAATGAGCACAACGAGTGAGGTTCTGATGAGCGAGTCACCGCGCGAGGGGAACAACGCGACGGCAACCGAGGGTGGCGGCGCCGTCGCCTTCGACACGATCGAGCGCGCCATCGCCGACATCGCCGCCGGCAAGGCGGTCGTCGTGGTCGACGACGAGGATCGTGAGAACGAGGGCGACCTGATCTTCGCGGCGGAGAAGGCGACCCCCGAACTGGTGGCGTTCATGGTGCGCTACACCTCCGGCTACCTGTGTGTCCCGCTCGACGGCGACGCCTGCGACCGGCTCGGCCTGCCGCCGATGTACTCGATGAACCAGGACAAGCACGGCACCGCCTACACCGTGACCGTCGATGCCCGGGAGGGCATCGGTACCGGCATCAGCGCCGCCGACCGCGCCACCACCATGCGTCTGCTGGCCGACCCCGACGCCGCGGCCGCCGACTTCACCCGGCCCGGCCACGTCGTCCCGCTGCGAGCGAAGGAGGGCGGCGTGCTGCGTCGTCCCGGGCACACCGAGGCCGCGGTCGACCTCGCCCGCCTGGCCGACCTCGCCCCGGCCGGCGTGATCTGCGAGATCGTCAGCCAGAAGGACGTCGGCTCGATGGCGCAGACCGACGAGCTGCGTGTGTTCGCCGACGAGCACGACCTCGCACTGATCTCGATCGCCGACCTCATCGCGTGGCGCCGCCGTCACGAGAAGCACGTGGTCCGCGTCGCGGACGCCCGGATCCCCACCCGGCACGGCGACTTCCGTGCCGTCGGCTACTCCAGCGTCTACGACGACGTCGAACACGTCGCGCTCGTCAAGGGAGACGTCACCGGCGAGGACGGCGAAGGCCACGACGTCCTCGTGCGGGTGCACTCGGAGTGCCTGACGGGCGATGTCTTCGGGTCGCTGCGCTGTGACTGCGGACCGCAGCTGGACGCCGCGATGGAGATGGTGGCCGACGAGGGCCGCGGGATCATCCTGTACATGCGCGGGCACGAGGGTCGCGGGATCGGGCTGTTGCACAAACTGCAGGCCTACCAGCTGCAGGACGCGGGGTCCGACACCGTCGACGCCAACCTGGAACTGGGCCTGCCCGCCGATTCGCGGGACTACGGACTCGGTGCCCAGATCCTCGTCGATCTCGGCGTACGGTCGATGCGTCTGCTGACCAACAACCCCGCCAAGCGCGTGGGGCTCGACGGATACGGTCTGCACATCGTCGACCGGGTCGCGATGCCGGTGCGCGCCAACGCCGAGAATCTGCGGTACCTGCGTACCAAGCGTGACCGGATGGGCCACGATCTGATCGGGCTCGACGATCACGTCCAGCCCACCGACGGCGCGTCCGAAGGAGCACCTGCATGAGCGGCCACGGAGAGCCGACCCTCGAACTCGCCGACGCCGGCTCGCTGCGTCTGGCGATCGTCTCGTCGCAGTGGCACGAGGTCGTCTGCGGCGCGCTCCTCGACGGCGCCATCCGGGCCGCGCGGGACAACGGCGTCGTCGACCCGACCATCGTGCAGGTGGCCGGCGCCATCGAGCTGCCCGTCATCGTGCAGGCACTGGCGCGGACGCACGACGCGGTCGTCGCGCTGGGCGTCGTGATCAAGGGTGAGACACCGCATTTCGAGTATGTGTGTGACGCGGTGACCGCCGGCCTGACACGGGTGTCGCTCGACGAGTCGACCCCGGTCGGCAACGGAGTCCTGACCGTGCTCACCGAGGACCAGGCGATCGCACGGGCCGGACTCCCGGGCTCGACGGAGGACAAGGGCGCACAGGCGACGGTCGCCGCGCTGGCGTCGGCGCTGACCCTGCGCGCGCTCGCGCGTGGCGAAACCCTCCCGGTGGCGGTCGGAGGAGCATCGGCGTGAGTCCCGCGGACACCCCGCCGACCGACTCCGCCGGCTGGGACCTGGTCTACCGGCCCCGCAACCTACCGCGGTGGGCCATCGCCGCCGCGGTCGTGGTGATGGCCATCCACATCACGTTCGGTCTACTGCTCACGATCGACGACGTCGGAGTCCGCAATCTCGGCGGTTCCGACCAGATCGCGATCATCCTCATCGGCGTGCTCATCTCGGCAGCCATCCTGCTGTTCACCCGCCCGCGACTGCGCGTCGGAGCCGCCGGCGTCGAGGTGCGCAACCTGGTGTCGGCGCGGCTCTTCGAATGGGACCGTGTTCTCGGTCTCACCTACCCGGAGCAGGGTTTCGGGGCGTGGCTGCTCTTCCCGGCCGACGAACACATCACCGTCCTGGCGGTTCAGGCCGGTGACGGTCAGCGCGCCATCGACGCGATGGGTCGATTCCGCGAGCTCGAGGAGCGCTACCGCGGGACTGTCCGGCCCGGACACTAGCCTGGAACACGTGGCCGACCCGACTACCTACCGACCCGCCCCGGGGTCCATCCCCACCGATCCCGGGGTGTACAAGTTCCGCGACGAGCATCGTCGTGTCATCTACGTGGGCAAGGCCAAGAACCTCCGGTCGAGGCTGACGTCGTACTTCGCCGACATCGCCTCGCTGCACCCCCGCACCCGTCAGATGGTGACGACGGCCGCCTCCGTCGAGTGGACGGTGGTCGGCACCGAGGTCGAGGCGCTGCAGCTCGAATACAACTGGATCAAGGAATTCGACCCGCGCTTCAACGTCCGCTACCGCGACGACAAGAGCTACCCGATGCTCGCGGTCACCCTGAACGAGGAGTACCCGCGCCTGTTCGTGTACCGGGGTCCGCGCCGGCGCGGCGTGCGCTACTTCGGTCCGTACGCGCATGCGTGGGCGATCCGCGAGACGGTCGACCTGCTGACCCGGGTCTTCCCGGCCCGGACCTGCTCGGCCGGTGTGTTCAAACGGCATCGGCAGATCGACCGCCCGTGTCTGCTCGGCTACATCGACAAGTGTTCCGCCCCCTGCGTCGGGCGGGTGGATGCCGAGGAACACCGGGAGATCGTCGAGGACTTCTGCGATTTCCTCGCGGGCCGCACCGACCTGATGATCCGCAAGATGGAACGGGACATGAACGTCGCGGCCGAGGAGCTCGACTTCGAGCGTGCCGCGCGGTTGCGTGACGACATCGGTGCGATGCGACGCGCCATGGAGAAGCAGGCGGTCGTGCTCGGCGACGGCACCACCGCCGACGTGATCGCGCTCGCCGGCGATCAGCTCGAGGTGTCGGTCCAGGTCTTCCACGTCCGCGACGGACGGGTGCGCGGCCAGCGCGGATGGGTGGTCGAGCGCAGCGACAACGGCACCGACGGCGATGTGGTGGGGGAGTTCATCACCCAGTTCTACGGCGCCCAGGTCGATTTCGACGCCACCGTCGACGTCGGGACCGATCGGGCACACGGGGAGTCGATCCCCCGTGAGGTGCTGGTGCCGGAGTTGCCGTCCGACGCCAAGGAGCTCGAGGAGTGGCTGTCCGGTCTCCGCGGCAGCCGGGTGCGGTTGCGGGTGCCGCAGCGCGGCGACAAGAAGGCGCTGTTCGAGACCGTCGCCCGCAATGCCGGCGAAGCCCTTGCGCAGCACAAACTCCGACGCGCGGGCGATCTCACGACCCGATCGGCGGCGCTCACCGAGCTGCAGGAGTCGCTACTGCTCGATCAGGCGCCGCTGCGCATCGAGTGCGTCGACATCTCGCACGTGCAGGGCACCGATGTGGTCGCCTCCCTCGTGGTCTTCGAAGACGGTCTGCCGCGTAAGTCCGACTATCGGCACTACTCGATCCGGCACGCCGCCGGCGAGGGCCGATCCGACGACGTCGCGTCCATCGCCGAGGTCACTCGACGCCGGTTCCTGCGCCACCGCACCGACCGCGATGCGCCGCCACCGGTGTCCGGCGAGATCAGCGCGGCGGCCGACACCACGGCGCAACCGCGGAAGTTCGCCTACCCGCCGAACCTCTTCGTCGTCGACGGCGGTGCGCCCCAGGTGCACGCCGCCGCGGCGGTCCTCGACGAACTCGGCATCACCGACGTCTCGGTGATCGGGCTCGCCAAACGCCTCGAGGAGGTGTGGGTGCCCGGCGACGACGACCCGATGATCCTGCCGCGCAACAGCCAGGCACTGTTCCTGCTGCAACGGGTGCGCGACGAGGCCCATCGGTTCGCCATCACGTTCCACCGCAGCAAGCGCAGCAAGCGCATGACCGAGTCGGTGCTCGACGGGGTCCCCGGCCTCGGCCGAACCCGCCGCACCGCGCTGGTGACCCACTTCGGTTCGGTTGCGCGCCTGCGCGAGGCATCGTTGGATGAGATATCCCAGGTGCCCGGGATCGGCCTCACCACGGCGCGTGCGGTCCAGACCGCGCTCTCCGGCGAGGTGGCGGCGCCCGACCAGACCCCGAACCCGGCCCCGATCCCGGAGCGGGCCGAGAAGGAGATGACGGTGGCGACCGGTGACGCGGGACGAGGTGCCGATGAGTGACCACACCGAAGTGCAGAGCGCGGCGATCGCCGAGGCGAACGACACCGACTTCACCGTCCTGTTCGTGACGGGGATGTCCGGCGCGGGACGCTCCACCGCGGCGAACGTGCTCGAGGACGACGGCTGGTACGTCGCCGACAACGTGCCTCCCTCGCTGATCTCGACGATGGTCGGGATGGTCCGCGAAGACGATCCGGCGATCACCCGGCTCGCCATGGTCTTGCGCGCGTCCGACGCCAACCTGGCCCATCAGCTCGAACAGCTGCGGGACCGTCTCGAAGAGTCCGGGATCCGGACCCGGCTCCTCTACCTCGACGCCAGCGACCAGGTGCTGGTTCGCCGTTTCGAGCAGGTTCGTCGCCGACATCCGTTGCAGGGCAAGGAAACCCTCGTCGAGGGGATCGCCCGCGAACGGGCGATCCTCGCCCCGATCAAGAACGTGGCCGATCTGGTGGTGGAGACGTCGGCGCTGACCGCGGCCAAACTACGCGCGATCGTCGAGGGCGTCGCGCCGGGCGACACCGAACCGCGGCTGTCGATCGCGGTGCAGTCGTTCGGCTTCAAGTACGGTCTGCCCATCGATTCCGATCTCGTCGCCGACGTCCGCTTCCTGCCCAATCCGCACTGGATCGACGAACTGCGCGATCACAACGGCCGGGAGGCGCCGGTCCGCGACTATGTCCTCGGCCAGCCGGACGCCGACGGATTCCTCGACCTCTACACCGGCCTGGTCTCGATCGTCGGCCGCGGTTACCTGCGGGAAGGCAAGCGCTACATGACCATCAGCGTCGGCTGCACCGGCGGCAAGCACCGCAGTGTCGCCATCGCCGAGGAACTGTCGGCTCGGTTGCGCCGCGCCGTCGACGACGCCGGCCACGCGTCCTATGACGTCCGGGTCATGCATCGTGATCTGGGGCGCGAATGAGTTCCCGGGAGCCCCGGATCGTCGCGCTCGGCGGCGGTCACGGCCTGTACGCGACGCTGACCGCGATGCGCTATCTGAGCGCCGACATCACCGCGGTGGTCACCGTCGCCGACGACGGGGGGTCGTCGGGACGGTTGCGCGCCGAACTCGGACTCATTCCACCCGGTGACCTGCGAATGGCGCTCGCCGCCTTGATGAGTACGCCCGACGGCTTGGCGGACGCACAGGCCGCCGACGGCCCGGCGGCCCGCCGCCGGCACGAACTGTGGGCCGAGGTGCTCCAGCACCGCTTCGGCGGCCGTGGGGCGCTCGCCGGGCATCCGATCGGCAATCTGCTCCTCGCCGGACTCACCGAGGTGCTCGGCGACACCGTGGGGGCCCTCGCCGAGTTGCGGGAGATCTTCGGCATCACGGGGCACGTGCTGCCGATGTCGACCGTGCCCCTCGACATCGAGGCCGACGTGTCGGGACTCGAGGCCGATCCACGCATCAGTCGCGAGATCCGGGGACAGGTCGCGGTGGCCACCACGCCCGGCAAGGTGCGCCGCGTCCGGCTGTTGCCCGGCGACCCGCCGGCCTGCGAATCGGCGCTGACCGCAATAGAATCGGCCGACCTGCTGATGCTGGGGCCGGGCTCCTGGTTCTCAAGCGTGATCCCGCACGTGCTCGTGCCCGAACAGTTGAAGGCCTTGCAGCGCAGCAGCGCTCGCAAGGTGCTCGTGGTCAATCTGGCCCCCGAGCCGGGGGAGACCCCGGGGTTCTCGGTCGAGCGTCACCTCCATGTGCTGCACGCCCATGCGAACACCTTCCGCGTCGACCACGTCCTCGTGGACGCGTCGTCGGTGCCCGCGGGACGGGAGCGCGATCACCTCGTGCGTGCGGCCGGATTGTTCGGCGCGGAGCTGAATGTCGGAGACGTCGCGGTGCCGGGCCGGCAGGTCCATGACCCGGCGAAAGTCGCCGCCGTGGTGAACGAACTGTGCGAAGGTGAACTGACCCGTTACTCTGACCGAGCGGACGCCTGATTCGGGCGATGTCTCCGCGATTTTCACTCGAGGGACGTGTGGTCTGTTGACAGGAGGACAGGTACCGGTGGCGATGACGGCGGCGGTGAAGGACGAACTCAGTCGCCTGTCGGTGACTCAGGTGAGTTGCCGGAGAGCCGAGGTGTCCGCGCTGCTGCGTTTCGCCGGCGGTCTGCACATCGTCGCGGGTCGCGTGGTGGTCGAGGCCGAGGTGGACATGGGCAACGTGGCGCGCCGGTTGCGCCGCGAGATCCACGACCTCTACGGCTACGCCTCGGATGTCCACGTCCTGCGCGGTGGCGGGCTGCGGAAGTCGGCGCGCTACATCGTGCGGATCACCAAGGACGGCGAAGGCCTGGCACGACAGACCGGGCTGCTCGACCTGCGCGGCCGCCCGGTGCGCGGCCTGCCCGCCCAGGTCGTCGGCGGTAGTGTCGCCGACGCCGAGGCCGCCTGGCGCGGAGCATTTCTCGCGCACGGCTCGCTCACCGAACCAGGCCGGTCGTCGGCCCTGGAGGTCAGCTGTCCCGGGCCGGAGGCGGCGCTCGCCCTCGTCGGCGCGGCCCGACGCCTCGGTGTCACGGCGAAGGCCCGCGAGGTCCGCGGAGCCGACCGCGTCGTCATCCGCGACGGCGAGGCCATCGGGGCGTTGCTGACCCGGATGGGGGCCCACGACACGAGGCTCGTGTGGGAGGAACGCCGGATGCGGCGCGAGGTGCGCGCCACCGCCAACCGCCTGGCCAACTTCGACGACGCCAATCTGCGTCGATCGGCGCGTGCGGCGGTCGCCGCCGCGGCCCGCGTGGAACGCGCGCTGGACATCCTCGGCGACGAGGTGCCCGACCATCTGATCGCGGCCGGTCAGCTCCGGATCACCCACCGGCAGGCGTCGCTGGAGGAGCTCGGTCAGCTCGCCGACCCGCCGATGACCAAGGACGCCGTCGCCGGGCGCATCCGCCGCCTGCTGTCGATGGCCGACAAGAAGGCCCGCCAAGACGGCATCCCCGACACCGAATCCGCGGTGACCTCCGAGCTGCTCGACGAGGCCTGACACGGACCTGCGGTGTGCCGAGCAGAGGGTCGCCTACTAGGCTGGTGGCGACGTGGGCGGAGGCGTGACCACTCAGGTGTGCTTCGCTGACCGCTCACGCGCGGCCAGACCGGGCTTGACCACCAGGCCCGACCATGAATACCGCTAAGGAGCACAACTGTGACTGTTCGGGTAGGCGTCAACGGATTCGGCCGGATCGGCCGCAACTTCTTCCGTGCCGTCGAAGCGCAAAAAGCTTTGGGCACCACCGACATCGAGATCGTCGCGGTCAACGACCTGACCGACAACGCGACCCTCGCGCACCTGCTGAAGTTCGACTCCATCCTCGGTCGCCTGTCCGACGACGTCACCCTCGAGGGCGACGACACCATCGTCGTCGGTGAGCAGAAGATCAAGGCCCTCGAGGTCAAGGAAGGTCCGGCCGCCATCCCGTGGGGCGACCTGGGCGTCGACGTGGTCGTCGAGTCGACCGGCATCTTCACCGCTCGCGCCAAGGCTCAGGGACACCTCGATGCCGGCGCCAAGAAGGTCATCATCTCCGCCCCCGCCTCGGACGAGGACATCACCATCGTGATGGGCGTCAACGACGACAAGTACGACGGCAGCCAGAACATCATCTCGAACGCCTCGTGCACCACCAACTGCCTCGGCCCGCTGGCCAAGGTCCTCAACGACGAGTTCGGCATCGTCAAGGGCCTCATGACCACGATCCACGCCTACACCCAGGACCAGAACCTGCAGGACGGCCCGCACAAGGACCTGCGTCGCGCCCGCGCCGCCGCCATCAACATCGTGCCGACCTCGACCGGTGCCGCCAAGGCCATCGGCCTGGTGCTCCCGGAGCTGAAGGGCAAGCTCGACGGCTACGCGCTGCGTGTCCCGATCCCCACCGGTTCGGTCACCGACCTCACCGCCCAGCTGTCGAAGACCGCCACCGCCGAGCAGATCAACGCCGCGCTCAAGGCCGCTGCCGACGGTCCGCTCAAGGGCATCCTGAAGTACTACGACGCACCGATCGTCTCGTCCGACATCGTCACCGACCCGCACAGCTCGCTGTTCGACGCCGGCCTGACCAAGGTGATCGACGACCAGGCCAAGGTCGTGTCCTGGTACGACAACGAGTGGGGCTACTCCAACCGCCTCGTCGACCTCATCGGTCTCGTCGGCAAGTCGCTCTGACCCACCCCCAACGACCTTAGGAGTCAACGCCTCATGGGTGTTTCCACTCTGAAAGACCTTCTGGACGAAGGTGTTTCGGGCAGGGGTGTGCTGGTCCGGTCGGATTTCAACGTCCCGCTCGACGGGTCGACGATCACCGATCCGGGTCGCATCCTCGCGTCCCTGCCGACGCTCAACGCGCTCATCGACGCCGGTGCCAAGGTGATCATCACCGCGCACCTGGGTCGTCCGAAGGGCGAGCCGGATCCGAAGTTCTCGCTTGCGCCGGTGGCCGCCCGCCTCGGTGAGGAACTCGGCCGCAACGTGCAGCTCGCCGGGGACGTCGTCGGCACCGACGCGCTGGCCCGCGCGGAAGGACTCACCGACGGCGACGTCCTGCTGCTGGAGAACATCCGCTTCGATCCGCGGGAGACCGCCAAGGACGACGCCGAGCGCGAGGCGCTCGCCAAGGCGCTGGTCGAGCTCGTCGGGGACGACGGCGCGTTCGTCTCCGACGGCTTCGGAGTGGTGCACCGCAAGCAGGCCTCGGTCTACGACGTCGCCAAGCTGCTCCCGCACTACGCGGGCGAGCTGGTGGCGGCCGAGGTCGACGTGCTGTCCAAGCTCACCGAAGAGGTGACGCGTCCCTACGCGGTCGTCCTCGGCGGGTCGAAGGTCTCGGACAAGCTCGGCGTCATCGAGGCGTTGGCACCCAAGGTCGACACGCTGGTCATCGGCGGCGGTATGGCGTTCACCTTCCTTGCCGCACAAGGGCATTCGGTGGGCTCCTCGCTGCTGCAGGAAGATCAGATCGACGTCTGCAAGAGCCTGCTCGAGCGGTTCGGCGACGTGATCCACCTGCCCGTCGACGTCGTGGTGGCCGACAAGTTCGCCGCGGACGCCGAGTCGGACACGGTGGCGTCCGACGCCATTCCCGACGGCTGGATGGGGCTCGACATCGGACCGGAGTCGGTGAAGCGATTCGCCGCGGTCCTCTCGGGTGCCAAGACCATCTTCTGGAACGGTCCGTCGGGCGTGTTCGAGTTCGAGAAGTTCTCGGCGGGCACCCGCGGTGTCGCCGAGGCCATCGCCGGTGCGACGGGCAACGGCGCGTTCACCGTGGTCGGCGGCGGCGACTCGGCGGCCGCGGTCCGCACTCTGGGTCTGCCCGACTCCGATTTCTCGCACATCTCCACCGGAGGTGGCGCATCGCTGGAGTACCTCGAGGGCAAGGAACTCCCCGGACTGAAGGTTCTGGAGAGCTGATCCATGGCAACTCGTAAACCGCTCATTGCGGGCAACTGGAAGATGAATCTGAACCACCTCGAGGCCATCGCGCTGGTTCAGAAGATCGCCTTCGCCCTCCCGGCGAAGTACTTCGACAAGGTCGACGTGACGGTCATCCCGCCGTTCACCGACATCCGCAGCGTGCAGACGGTCGTCGACGGCGACAAGCTCCTGCTCACCTACGGTGCGCAAGACCTGTCGGCGCACGACTCAGGCGCCTACACCGGCGAGATCAGCGGTGCGTTCCTCGCGAAGCTCGGCTGCACCTTCGTGGTGGTCGGGCACTCCGAGCGTCGCACCCTGCACAACGAGACCGATGAGGTCGTGCTGGCCAAGACGAAGGCGGCGCTCAAGCACGAACTCACCCCGATCGTGTGCATCGGTGAGGGGCTCGACGTCCGCGAGGCCGGCGACCACGTGACCTACAACGTGGCGCAGCTCAAGGCATCGCTCGCCGGTCTGTCCGCGGCCGAGATCGCTCAGACCGTCATCGCGTACGAGCCGGTCTGGGCGATCGGCACCGGCCGGGTGGCGAGTGCGGACGACGCCCAGGAGGTGTGCAAGGCGATCCGTGAGGCGCTGGTCGAGATCGCCGACGCCGAGACCGCGGCATCGGTGCGGATCCTCTACGGCGGATCGGTCAACGCCAAGAACGTCGGCGACATCGTCGGACGTCCCGACGTCGACGGCGCCCTGGTCGGCGGCGCATCGCTGAAGTCCGACGAGTTCGCGACGCTGTCGGCGATCGCCGCGGGTGGCCCCTTGCCCTGACGGGTCGCACCCACGCGTACACTGTGGCAGGTTGGCCTCTTTTCGGGGGTTGACCTGCCACAGCTGTATGTAGGGGCTTTACGGAAGGGCGTTGCGACTCGTGACTGTGCAAGGTGCACTCGACATCGGATTGATCGTGACCAGCGTGTTGCTGATCGTGCTCATCCTGCTGCACCGCGGCAAGGGTGGCGGTCTGTCGTCGCTGTTCGGCGGCGGTGTCCAGTCCAGCCTCTCGGGCTCGAGCGTCGTCGAACGCAACCTGGACCGGTTGACGATCTTCGTCGGGCTCATCTGGGTGATCTTCATCGTCGGCGTGGGCGTCGACATCAAACTGTCCGGCTAGTCACCGTTCGCGCCTCGGGATGCCGCGCCCGTAGGTTGCCGGGATACTTGACGGCATGAGTGAAACCGTTCCCGCGCGGGGAGTCCCGGACTGGCGCCCATCGATCTCCATCGTCGACCACATCGTCGTCGACGACGAGGGCCGAGCACTCACCGAACCCCTACGGGAGGACATCCGCCTTCTCGGCGGGATCCTGGGTGACGTCGTCCGCGAACACTCCGGCAGCGACGTCTTCGACCTCGTCGAAGCCGCCCGCGTCGCCGCATTCCGGGTGCGCCGCAACGAGATCGACCGCACCGAACTCGCCGACATGTTCGTCGATCTGGACATCTCCACCGCGGTCCCGGTCATCCGCGCGTTCAGCCACTTCGCGCTGCTGGCGAATCTGGCCGAGGACATCCACCGTGAGCGGCGCCGCGCCATCCACGTCCGGGCCGGAGACCCGCCCCAGGACAGCAGCCTCGCCGCCACCTACCGCAAGCTCGCGGAGGCGGGACTCGGCGACGACGAGGTCGGCCGGGCGCTGGCCGATGCCGCCGTCGTGCCGGTCATCACCGCTCACCCCACCGAGACCCGCCGCCGCACCGTCTTCGAGGCCCAGAACCGCATCACCGAGCTGATGCGGTTCCGCGGCCGGACCGAGCTGATGCCGGACGAGGACGCGGCGGTCACCGAGTCGATCCGGCGGCAGATCCTGACGCTCTGGCAGACCGCCCTCATCCGGCTCGAACGTCTCACCATCCAGGACGAGATCCGTTCCGGGCTCCGCTATTACGACGCCTCGTTCTTCGAGGTCGTGCCCGCCATCAACACCGCGGTACGCACCGCGCTGCGCTCGACGTACCCCGACGCCGGACTCGCCGACGAACCGATGATCCGGATGGGGTCCTGGATCGGCGGCGACCGCGACGGCAATCCGTTCGTGAACTCCGAGGTGGTGACCCTGGCCACCACGCTCGCCGCGCAGACCGCAGTCGGACATCACCTGGCCGAACTCGAGAGTCTCGCACAGGAACTCAGCATGTCGGCCCGGCTCATCGACGCCAGCGACACCCTGTTCGACCTCGCCGGGGCCGACGCCGACGACCCGGGGGCCGACGAACCCTTCCGGCTCGCCCTGCGCTCCATCCGGTCCCGCCTTGTGGCGACCGCCCGGGAGATGTTCGACGACGACTTCCTCACCTCGAGCGACCTCTTCCTCATCGACGGGAAACAGCCGTACGGCGACGCCGCCGAACTCCTCGCCGACCTCGATGTGATCGACGGCGCGCTGCGCGCGAACAACGACGACACGATCGCCGACGACCGGTTGCTCGCCCTGCGAGAAGCCGTGCGCACCTTCGGGTTCCACCTGTCCGGGCTGGACATGCGGCAGAACTCCGACATGCACGAGGAAGTGGTCGCCGAGCTGCTCGCGTGGGCGGGTGTGCATCCGGACTATGCGTCGCTCGACGAGTCCGCGCGCGTCGAGATCCTCTCCGCGGAACTGCGTGCGCGTCGACCGTTGACCAGTCCCGACGCCGAGCTGAGCGAGCTGGCCACCAAGGAACTCGGGATCGTCCGGGCCGCCGCCAGGGCGGTCGCGACCTTCGGTCCCGCGGCCGTGCCCAACTATGTGATCAGCATGTGCACGTCGGTCAGTGACATGCTCGAGGCGCTGATCCTGCTCAAGGAGGCAGGCCTCTACGATCCGAATGACGGAACGCCACGCTGTACGGTCCGCGTGGTTCCGCTGTTCGAGACGATCGAGGATCTCCAGCAGGGCGCAGCGACCCTCCTCGCCGTTCTCGACGTCCCGTTCTATCGGGCGATGGTCGAGTCCCAGAACGGGATTCAGGAGATCATGCTCGGCTACTCGGACTCGAACAAGGACGGCGGCTACATGGCCGCGAACTGGGCGCTCTACCGCGCCGAGCTCGATCTGGTCGACGTGGCGTCGCGGTCGGGCATCAGGTTGCGTCTGTTCCATGGGCGCGGCGGGACCGTCGGGCGCGGCGGCGGTCCCAGTTACGACGCCATCCTGGCCCAGCCGCCCGGTGCGGTCCAGGGCTCGCTGCGCATCACCGAGCAGGGCGAGATCATCGCCGCGAAGTACGCCGAACCGGTCACGGCGCGGCGCAACCTGGAGACGCTGCTCGCCGCGACCATCGAGTCCTCGCTCCTGGACACCGAAGGCCTCGGCGACGAATCCGACTCGGCCTACGAGATCATGGACGACATCGCGGCGAAGGCGCGAGCCGCGTACAGCCGGCTGGTCCACGAGACCCCGGGATTCGTCGAGTACTTCACCACCTCGACGCCCCTGTCGGAGATCGGTGCCCTCAACATCGGCAGCCGGCCGGCGTCGCGCAAGCAGACCGAGAAGATCTCCGATCTGCGGGCGATCCCGTGGGTGCTCTCGTGGACGCAGTCGCGCGTGATGCTGCCCGGCTGGTACGGCACGGGCTCGGCGTTCGAGGAATGGGTCGGGGACGATCCGGAGCGGTTGGAGACGTTGCGGCGGTACTACGCCAAGTGGCCGTTCTTCCGCACCGTGATGTCGAACATGGCTCAGGTACTGGCGAAGTCGGACATGGGCCTGGCCCACCGGTACGCACAGCTGGTGCCCGACGAGGAGCTGCGCGAGCGGGTGTTCGGCATGATCGTCGACGAACACGAGCGGACGATCGCGATGTGCGCGAAGATCACCGGCACCGACGACCTGCTCCACGACAACGCCGCGCTGAAGCGGTCGGTCTACAACCGCTTCCCGTATCTCGAGCCGCTCAACCTGCTGCAGGTCGAGTTGCTGCGGCGCTTCCGTGCGGGGGAGGACACCCCGATCGTGCGGCGCGGGATCCAGCTCACGATGAACGGCCTCGCCACCGCGCTGCGGAACTCGGGCTAGCGGACGGTCACCGGATGTCGGCGGCGGCCGCGTCGTCGAGGAACCAGATGGTCTCCTCGGTGCCGCGCGCCCCGGCGGCGGGCCAGTCGGCCGGGTCCGCGCCACCGTGTGCGGCACCGACCGCCTCGGCCTTGTCGGCGCCGGCGACCAGGAACCACACCTGCCGGGAACGGTTGACGACGGGCAGGGTCAGGGTGATCCGGCGCGGCGGCGGCTTCGGCGAATCCTCGACGGCGACCACCGACTTCGTGGTCTCCGCGGTGGCCGCAGTGTGCGGGAACAACGAGTTGATGTGTCCCTCACCGCCCATGCCGAGCAGATGGAGATCGAACTCCGGCGCCACGCCGTCGCTCGACCGGCCGGCGAGAATCGCGGCGTAATCCGCGGCGGCGGCCTCGATGTCGTCGCCGAGCGGTCCGTCCGACGGCGCCATCGGGAACACCCGCGACGGGTCGACGGGCACCTTGTCGAGCAGCGCCTCGCGCGCCTGACCCGAATTGCGTTCCGGATCGTCGGCGGGGACGAAACGGTCGTCGCCCCAGTAGATGTCGATTTTGGACCAGTCGATGGTGCCGCTGTCGGCGGCGAGCGCGGACAGGAGGCCGATCCCGTTGCTGCCGCCGGTCAGCACCACACTCGCGACGCCGCGTTCGGCCTGGGCTCGGGTCACGAGATCCACGAACCGGCTCGCGGCGGTCTCGACGAGTTCCTGCTTGGAGCCGAAGACGAGGGTCTCGGTGGTCATCGGGCGGCAACTCCTTCGGTGTCATCTGTGAACTCGACCTCGGGCACACCCTTGAGTGCTTCGATGTACACCTCGTCGGTGTCGAGTCGTCGTAGCTCCTCCGCGATACACGCGGGAAGTTCACGTCGGCCCATGGCGACGCGTCCATCGGGTTTGCCGGGCATCGTCAGCACGGCGTTGTTCTCCTCGTCGACGGCGAGGATGGTCGGACCGTCGTCGCGGTGGAGTCGGATCTCGAAACTGCCGCGGCGGCGTCGCGTCGGGACGTTCAGGGTGGACCGCAGCCAACCGGCGATCAGGTCCACCGAGGGCGAGTTCTGCGACCCGGTGACCACGACCTCGGTGATCGGGGTGTGCGGCGGTCGGTCGACCGCGGACGCGAGGATCGCGCGCCAGTGGGTGATGTGGGTCCAGGCGAGGTCGGTGTCGCCGGGGGAGTAGGTCTCGAGGCGCTGCGCCAGCACCGCGAGCGAGTCGCCCGCCTTGCTCGCGTCGACGATGCGCCGGTGCCCGAGTTTGCCGAGCGGATCGTCGGCGGGGCGTCGTGGTCCCTTGCCCGGCCACCAGGTGACGACCGGGGTGTCGGGGAGGAGGAAGGGGGTCACCACGCTGTCCGGATGGTCGGCGAGTTCGCCCTGCAGCGACAGCACGACCACCTCGGAGGCGCCGGCATCGCCGCCCACGCGGATCTGCGCATCGAGCCGTGAGTCGCCTTCACGCACACCGCGATACACGACGATGACGCGGCTGGGGTGCTCGCGGCTCGCGCCGACCGCCGCCTCGATGGCCCCTTCCATCGGCTCACCGAGTTCGACGCACACGACCAGGGTGAGCACGCGACCCAGACTCAGCGCGCCGCCTGCGGCGCGCACCTCGATGATCTTCTTGGCGACCTTTCCGGTCGACGTGTCGGGCAGTTCGACGATCATCGGGAGGCCTCCTGAACGGATCGGACGGTGCGGGCGTACGGACGTCTCGTCACGGCCGGCGCCACGCGCGACCGGTGCGGGCCATCATCTCCTCGGCCGAACGCGGCCCCCACGTCCCGGACTCGTAGGTGTCGGGCGACCCCGACTCGGCCCAATGGTCGAGCACCGGATCGAGGATGCGCCACGACAATTCGACTTCCTCGTTGACGGGGAACAGCGAGGGTTCACCCAGCAGGACGTCGAGGATGAGACGCTCGTACGCCTCCGGCGAGGCCTCGGTGAAGGCGGTGCCGTAGCTGAAGTCCATGTTGACGTCCCGGACCTCCATGCTCGACCCGGGGACCTTCGACCCGAATCGGAGGGTGATGCCCTCGTCCGGCTGGACCCGGATCACGAGCGCGTTCTGGCTCAGTTCCTCGGTCATGGTCTGGTCGAACGGCAGGTGCGGAGCGCGCTTGAAGACGAGTGCGATCTCGGTGACGCGACGGCCCAGGCGCTTTCCGGTGCGCAGATAGAACGGGACCCCTGCCCAGCGGCGGGAGTCGACCTCGAGGGCGATGGCGGCGAAGGTCTCGGTCTTCGAGTCCTTCGCGAAACCCTCCTCCTCCTTGAGGCCCGGCACCCTCTCGCTGCCCTGCCAACCCGGTCCGTACTGACCGCGGGCGGTGTTCTCGTCGATCGGCAGGACGTTGCGCGTCGCGGCGAGGACCTTGATCTTCTCGGCCTGTAACTGCTTGGGCTCGAAGGAGATCGGCTCCTCCATCGCGACCAGGGCCATGAGCTGCAGCAGGTGGTTCTGGATGACGTCGCGTGCCGCGCCGATCCCGTCGTAGTAGCCCGCCCGGCCGCCGAGACCGATGTCCTCGGCCATGGTGATCTGGACGTGGTCGACGTAATGCGAACTCCACAGCGGATCGAACAACTGATTGGCGAACCGCAGGGCCAGGATGTTCTGGACGGTCTCCTTGCCCAGATAGTGGTCGATGCGGAACACCGACGACTCGGGGAAGACGTTGTTGACGATCGCGTTGAGTTCGCGTGCGGACTCGAGATCGTGACCGAACGGCTTCTCGATCACCACCCGTCGCCAGCTGTCGCCCGTCGGCGTGGCGAGACCGCTGCGCTCGAGCTGCTCGCAGACCGTCGGGAAAGCCCCCGGCGGTATCGACAGGTAGAACGCGTGATTGCCGTCGGTCCCGCGTTCGACATCGAGCGACTTGAGCGTGTCGCGCAGCCTGTCGAAGGCGGCGTCGTCGTCGAATGCGCCCTGCACGAACCGGAATCCCTCGGCGAGGCGTTCCCACACCTCTTCGCGAAATCCGGTCCGTGCGTGTTCACGGACGGCGTCGTGGACGATGGCGCCGAAGTCCTCGTCGGTCCAGTCACGCCGGGCGAAGCCGACGAGGGCGAACGACGGTGGCAGGAGGCCGCGGTTGGCGAGGTCGTAGACCGCCGGCATCAACTTCTTGCGGGCGAGGTCGCCGGTGACCCCGAAGATGACCAGGCTGCACGGTCCCGCGATGCGCGGCAGCCGTTTGTCCTGCGGGTCACGGAGCGGATTGGTCCACGAACCGGTCCCGGTTGACTCCTCGCCTCCCGCCACCTGGGGTCAGCCCTTGTTCGCCGCGGACAGTTGCTCGGCGGTCGCGCTGAGCAGATCGTTCCACGCGTCCTCGAACTTGCTGACGCCCTCGTTCTCCAGGACCAGGAAGACGTCGGACAGGTCGACGCCCACCGCGACGAGCTTGTCGAAGATCTCCTGCGACTCGGCGGCGAGACCGATGATCGACTCGGTGTTGACCCAGCCGTGGTCGGCGAAGGCGTCCATCGTCTTGCCCGGCATCGTGTTGACCGTGTTGGGTGCGACCAGCTCGCTCACATACAGGGTGTCCGGGTAGTCGGGGTTCTTCACACCGGTCGACGCCCACAGGGCGCGCTGCGGGCGGGCGCCCTTGGCGAGCAGGTCGGGGAAGCGGGATTCGACCTCGAAGACCTGCTGGTACGCCGAGTATGCGAGGCGCGCGTTGGCCAGTGCCGCCTTGCCCTTCAGGTCGGTGGCCTCCGGGGTGCCGATGGCGTCGAGCCGCTTGTCGATCTCGGTGTCGACCCGCGACACGAAGAACGAGGCGACGGAGTGGATCCGGGAGAGGTCGTGGCCGGCCTGGGCGGCGGCGTCGAGGCCGTCGAGGTAGGCGGCGATGACCTTCTCGTAGCGCTCGACCGAGAAGATCAGCGTCACGTTCACGCTGATGCCCTCGGCGATGACCTTGCTGATCGCGGGGAGCCCGGCCTCGGTGGCCGGGATCTTGATGAGCAGGTTCGGCCGGTCGACGATCTTCCACAGCTCCACGGCCTGTGCCACCGTGGCGTCGGTGTCATGGGCGAGGCGCGGATCGACCTCGATCGACACGCGTCCGTCGACGCCGTCGGTCGACTCGAAGGTCGAGGCGAGCACGTCACAGGCGTTGCGCACGTCGTCGGTGGTGACCGTCCGGATGGTGGCGTCGACGTCGGCGCCCCGTGCGGCCAGCTCGTTGACCTGGTCGTCGTAGGCATGGCCCGACGACAGCGCGGCCTGGAAGATCGACGGGTTGGTGGTCACCCCGACGACCGACTTGGTGCTGATGAGTTCGGCGAGGTCCCCTGAGCTGATCAGGTCCCGGGACAGGTCGTCCAGCCACACCGACACTCCGGCGGCGGACAGTTCGGCGAGCTTCTCGTTCTGGGTCACGATTCTCTCCTTGTGGGTTGTGGTCGCTCAGCCGGCGACGGCGCGCTCGGCGGCCGCGGTCACGGCCTCGGCGGTGATGCCGAACTTGGTGAACAGCACCTTGTAGTCGGCGGAGGCCCCGAAGTGCTCGATCGAGACGATCTCGCCACCGGCGCCGACGATGCGGTACCACGGCATGGCGATGCCGGCTTCGACGGCGACGCGCGGAACCGACGGCGGCAGCACGTGGTCGCGGTACCCCTGCGGTTGCTCGTCGAACCACTCGACACAGGGCATCGAGACGACGCGGGCCTTGATTCCCTTCTCCGCCAGTGCTTTCTGTGCGTCGACGGCCAGGTACACCTCGGAGCCGGTGCCGATGAGCACGACGTGAGGGTCACCCTCGGAGTCGCTCAGGACGTATCCGCCGTTGGCGACGCCCTGCGCCGAGGTGCCCTCCAGGATCGGGATGTTCTGGCGGGTGAGCGCCAGGCCGACCGGATGGTTCCGGCGGGTGAGCAGGTGCTGCCAGGCGTACGCGGTCTCGTTGGCGTCGGCCGGCCGGACGACGTCGAGATTCGGGATCGCGCGCAGCGCGGCCAGGTGCTCGATCGGCTGATGGGTCGGGCCGTCCTCACCCAGACCGATCGAGTCGTGGGTCCAGACGTAGATCGGATCAATCTCCATCAGCGCCGCGAGGCGGACCGCGGGACGCATGTAGTCGGCGAACTGCAGGAACGTACCGCCGTAGGCGCGGGTCGGCCCGTGCAGCGCGATGCCCGACAGGATCGATCCCATGGCGTGCTCACGGACACCGAAGTGCAGGGTGCGGCCGTAGGGGTTGGCCGACCACTTCTTGGTGCTGATCGAGGTCGGTCCGAACGACGGCTCGCCGTCCATGGTGGTGTTGTTGGAGCCGGCCAGGTCGGCCGAACCGCCCCACAGCTCGGGCAGCACGGGCGCGAGCGCGCCGAGCACCTTGCCCGATGCGCTGCGGGTCGCGACATCTTTGTCGCCGACGTTCCAGCTGGGCAGCACGTCGGTCCAGCCCTCGGGCAGTTCGTGAGCGGTGAGCCGGTCGAACAGCTTCTTGGCGTCGGGGTTCTTCTCCGCCCAGGCATCGAACGACGACGTCCACGCCGTGCGCTCCTCGGCACCGCGGTCGATGAGCTTGCGGGTGTGGCCGATCACCTCGTCGGTGACCTCGAAGTTCTTCTCCGGGTCGAAACCGAGGACCTTCTTCGTCGCCGCGACCTCGTCCTCGCCGAGCGCCGCGCCGTGGGCCATGCCGGTGTTCATCATGTTGGGGGCGGGGTAGCCGATGATGGTGCGCAGGCAGATGATCGACGGCCGGTCGATGACCTGCTGGGCCGCCTCGATCGCCGCCTCGATGGCGACGACGTCCTCGCCGCCCTCCACGGTCTGCACGTGCCAGCCGTAGGCCTCGTAGCGCTTCGCGACATCCTCCGACAGCGCGATGTCGGTGTCGTCCTCGATCGAGATCTGGTTCTGGTCGTAGAACACGATCAGGTTGCCGAGCTGCTGGGTGCCTGCCAGCGAGCTGGCCTCCGACGTCACGCCCTCTTCGATATCGCCGTCGGAGGCGACGACGTAGATGTAGTGGTCGAACGGGCTCTGTCCGGGCGCCGCGTCGGGGTCGAACAGGCCGCGTTCGCGTCGGGCGGCCATTGCCATGCCGACCGACGAGGCGAGACCCTGACCCAGCGGGCCGGTGGTGATCTCGACGCCGCGGGTGTGGCGGAACTCGGGGTGGCCCGGCGTGAGGGAGTCCCAAGTCCGCAGCGCCTCGATGTCGGACAGCTCGAGACCGAACCCGCCGAGGTAGAGCTGGATGTAGAGCGTCAGGCTCGAGTGTCCGCACGAGAGGACGAAGCGGTCGCGCCCGGCCCAGTCGGTGTCGGTCGGGTCGTGACGCATGACTCGCTGGAACAAGGTGTAGGCGAGCGGAGCAAGGCTCATCGCGGTACCGGGGTGTCCGCTTCCGCACTTCTGCACTGCGTCGGCCGCCAGAATCCGGGCCGTGTCGACGGCGCGGGTGTCGAGGTCGGTCCAGTCGTCCGGGTGGCGGGGGGTGGTCAAAGCGCGGATCTCGTCTGTGTCGGCCACGATGCTGAAGGTCTCCTGTGCCTGCTCGGTGCGATTCGTACTCGGTCGGAGGTCGTAGAAGGGGCGATGGGTACCAGGGCGACCGGTACCAGCGTGATCGGTGTAGGCGTTGATCGGTATCGGCGCTGACCGGTGTCGGCCACCGACGATCGTCGGCGCGTACGCGTCCAGAGTAATCGGCGCCGGCCGCGCGTTGCGCGCCGACCGATGGTTACCGGCGAGTTCTGGCGTCATCGCCGGTCGAGAGCTCGCGCATGGCGGTGCCATGCCTCGATTCACGGTTCGCAGAGGCAAACGTCTACCATGCTCCGTAGTAGCCCGCGGGCGTCTGTGCGGGCGGACGAGGAGTGTTCGTGAGGATAGGGGAGCGTGTGAGCGGGAACAGTTCCGCCGCATCTCACTCGACCGACACCGCATCGAATCCGCAGGTATCGACCGAAACGGTCGCACCGGCCGATCAATCGTGGGCCGGGCGTGTGCGTGCGACGGTGCTCGCCTACATCGCGCTGACCAAGCCGCGTGTCATCGAGTTGCTTCTCGTCGCCACGATCCCGGTCATGCTGCAGGCCGACCGCGGCCACGTCGACATCGCGGTCATCGCCTTCACCCTCATCGGTGGCTGGCTCGGCGCCGGCAGCGCCAACACCCTCAACATGGTGGCCGACGCCGACATCGACAAGAAGATGAAGCGCACGGCCCGGCGTCCGCTGGCCCGCCGCGCGGTCGCGCCGCGGAGCGCGCTCATCTTCGGTCTCGCGTTGTGGGCGGCGTCCTTCGCGGTCCTGTACTTCGCCGCCAACCTCCTCTCGGCGCTGCTGGTCTCGGCGACGATCCTGTTCTACGTCGGCGTCTACACGCTGATCCTCAAGCGTCGGACCTGGCAGAACGTGGTCTGGGGCGGCGCCGCGGGTTGTATGCCGACCCTGGTGGGGTGGGCCGCGGTCACCGGTTCGCTGAGCTGGCAGCCGATCGTCCTCTTCGCGGTCATCTTCTTCTGGACGCCGCCGCACACCTGGGCGCTGGCGATGCGCTACAAGGAGGACTACAAGGCGGCCGGTGTGCCGATGCTCCCGGTGATCGCGACCGAGAAACGCGTCACCCGCCAGATGCTGATCTACACGGTTCTCACCGTGGTGACCTCACTGCTGCTGATCCCGGCGACGAGCTGGATCTACACCGTGATCGCGCTGACCGCCGGCGGCTGGTTCCTGGAGCGTGTGACCAAGCTGTACCGCGACACCAAGCGCGGTGCCGAGGTGGCACCGCTGAAGGTGTTCCTGCAGTCCAACGAGTATCTCGCCATCGTCTTCTGCGGCCTCGCGATCGACGCGGTCGTCGGCCTGCAGACCATCTCGTCCTACTTCTGAGCGCGGCTCACGTCCCGGCCGGCAACAGCACCGTCGAACCCGTGGTGACACGTGCCTCCAGGGCGGCGTGTGCGGCAGCCGCATCGGCCAATCGGTAACGCTGGCCGACGCGCACCTCGACACTGCCGTCGACGATCGCCTCGAAGTACTCACCGGCCCGGCGGTTCAGTTCCTCGGCCGTGTCGGTGAAGTGAGCCAGTGTCGGCCGCGTCACCGACAGCGACCCCGCCGCGTTGAGACGCTGGAGGTCGAACGGCGGAACCGGCCCGCTCGCCGCCCCGAAGAGCACGATGATCCCCCGGACCGCGGTCGACGCCAGCGACTGCTCGAAGGTGTCCGCGCCGACGCCGTCGTAGACCACCGGCACGCCACGTCCGTCGGTGAGGTCACGGACGCGGGAACTCAGGTCCTCCCCGTAGGGCAGGACGTGATCCGCCCCGGCGGCGCGCGAGAGTTCCGCCTTCTCATCGGACGAGACCGTCGTGATGACCGTCAGTCCGCGGCGCTTCGCGAGCTGGGTGAGGATCAGGCCGACACCACCGCCACCGGCGTGCACCAGGATCGTATCGCCGGCCCGGGGATGAGCACTCCCGTCGAGGAGATAGTGCGCGGTGAGACCGCGGAGCAGCGACGACCCGGCCACCGCGTCGTCGACCGCGTCGGGTACCGGGACCGCCTTCGACGCCGCGACCGCAACAAGCTCGGCGTACGAACCGGGGGCCGCACACCACGCCACCCGCTGACCTTCCTGCAGCGACGTCACATCCGAGCCGGTCGCGACGACGACGCCCGCGCCCTCGGTACCGGGGATGTAGGGCGGTGTGGAGGGGTACAGGCCCCGGCGCAGATAGGTGTCGATGAAGTTCACGCCCACCGCTGCGGTTCGGACGATCACCTCGTCGGCGGCCGGGATGGGATCGTCGACACTGCCGAAGGTCAGGACGTCGGGTCCGCCGTGGCGGGTCACCTGGATAGCTCGCACGACACCGTTCTACACGCCGGGATCGCCCCGGTATGCTGACCCCCATGACGAACACCACCGACGACGAGAAGTCGGGCACGCAGCAGAAGGTCGAGGCACCCACCGAGGTCGTCGCCTCGGTACGCAAGTTCGTCGAGCGCGAAGGTGGCAGCGCGAAGGTCGTCCTCCAGGCGATCGGGGACGCCGGTGTGCGGATCACGCTCGTCGGCGACGCCAACGGCATCCTCGGGGACCGGGTCGTGCCCGATCTCGCGACCGCGCAGGCCGTGGTCGACGCCGTCGACGGTCTCGAGATTGCCGAGTGGGACCGTGACCTCACCTCGGAGACCACGGTGTCGACGTCGCACTACCGCAAGATGGCGGGTTGGGTCGCGCGGCAGAAGCGCTTCCCGCGTGCGCGCAACCGCGCCATCCTCTGAGGCCGGAGTTCGATCAGGCAGGCTCGCGCAGCGGGTCTGCCTTTTTCGTGGCCGGATCCTTGTCGATCGGGTTCCGCGCGATCAGGAGCTGCCAGGTGGCGCCGATGAGCAGGACCGCACTGCCGAACATGTGCGCGATGACGAGGGCGATGGGCAGATCGGTGGCGAACTGCACGAACCCGATCAGGCCCTGAAGCAGCAGGAGCAGCATGAACACCACTGCCGAGCGCTGTTGCGGCCGCGCGAACACCCGTGCGTAGACGAGGGCCGCGATCGCGAGCCCGACGAGGGTGAAGACGGCGTCGGCGTGCAGCTGTGTCGCGTTGCCGGGGTCGAGACCGTTCCGCGGGGCGTCCACATCGCCGGCATGCGGGCCGGAGCCGGTCACGACCGTGCCGAGGTAGATCGTGCCCCAGGTGACGAGATAGACCAGCCAGGCGAGGTAGATGCCGAGTCGGCGCGTGGCGGTCGAGGGAGCGTCGGCGTCGGGCGATCCGGGCGCGGTCGGCGTCGGATACGGACGCATCCGGTAGACGAGCAGGGTGGATGCGGAGACCAGCGCCATGGACAGCAGGAAATGCAGCGCGACGACCCACGGGTTGAGCTGGGTCAGGACCGTGATCCCGCCGATCACCCCCTGGAACGGGATGCCGAGCGCGATGAGGGTGACCAGCCACTTGTCCCGGCGCGCCGCTCCGGCTGACCGCAGGACGGCGACCCAGGTCGCGATGGCGATGACGATCAGCACGAAGGTGAGCAGACGGTTGCCGAACTCGATCGCGCCGTGCATGCCCAGTTCGCCGTGCGGCACGAACGACTCGTCGGTGCACCGCGGCCAGGTCGGGCAACCGAGGCCCGAGGCGGTCACGCGCACGGCGCCGCCGGTGGCCACGATGCCCACGTTCGAGACGAGCAGGGCGATGGCCCAGCGATGCACGAATCGTGCGGTCGGACGGCCGAAGCCGAGGACGAACCGCCACGGACCGGTCAGCGGCCGGCGCGCTTCGCCGGCGGCCGCGGCATGATCGCCCGACCGGGCCGTCGCCGGGGCGTTCGAAGTATCGGATGTCATCGGAATCGGAACCACCTCACCGCCAAGGTGCCGGCCACCGCGGCCCACACCAGCAAGACACCCACCCCGAAGGCGTCGAACGAACCCTCCGAGGCCATCTCGAGCGCCTCGCTCAATGCCCCCGACGGGATGCACCGCGCGATCCAGTGCACGGCGTCGGGGATGTTGGAGTCGACGACGACCAGACTGCCGAGGCCGATGAACGCGAACCACAGCAGGTTCGCCAGTGCCAGCACGACCTCGGCCTTCAGGGTGCCGCCGAGCAGCAGCCCAAGAGCCGCGAAGCACGCGGTGCCGACCGCGAGGACCACCGCACCGATGAGCAGACCGACGGGGCTCGGTCGCCAGCCGAACGCGGCGCCGATCCCACCGAGGATCACCGACTGCAGCGCGACCACCACGAGGACCGCGATCGACTTGCCGGCGATGATGCCCCAGCGCGGTATCGGCGTCGCGCCGAGGCGTTTCAGCGCGCCGTAGCGACGGTCGAACCCGACGGCGATCGCCTGTCCGGTGAACGCCGTCGACATCACCGCGACGGTCAGGATCGCCGGGACGAACAGCGCCGCCCGCTCGGCGGGGCCGTCGCCGAACCCGGTGTCGATCGGCAGCAGGCACAGACCGACGAGCAGCGTGATCGGGATGAACATCGTGAGGAGCAACTGCTCGCCGTTGCGGAGCAGGAGCTTGAGTTCGAGGCCGCTCTGCGCGGCGATCATCGCCGGCAGCGACGCCGCCCGGGGAGCGGGGCGGAACAGACCGTCGGGGAATGTTCCGGCAGCACGGTCGGCGGGGCGGGGGAGCCCGGTGGGTGCGGATGAGGTCACGGTCGAAGGGTCCGTCCGGTGAGATCGAGGAAGACGTCTTCGAGGCTGCGGGTCTCCACGCGCAGATCGGTCGCGAGGACGTTGATCTTGGCGCACCAGGCGGTCACCGTGGCCAGCACCTGCGGCGTCATCGGACCGATGACCAGATACGAGCCGGGGGTGGCCTCCGTGCAGTGGTAGTCCTCGGGCAGGGCCAGCACCAGCATCGACAGGTCGAGTCCACGTGGTGCGGTGAAGCGCAGTTCGTTCTCGGCGCCGGTGCTGGTGAGGTCGGCGGGTGTCCCGTCGGCGACGACGCGGCCGTGATCGATGATCGCGACGTGGTCGGCGAGTTCCTCGGCCTCGTCCATCAGATGGGTCGTGAGCAGGACGGATGCTCCGTCGGCCCGGAGCCGGTCGATGAGTTCCCACACGACGAGGCGGGCGTGGGCATCGAGTCCGGCGGTCGGTTCGTCGAGGAAGACCAGTTCGGGGCGGCTGACGACCGCGCAGGCGAGGGCTAGGCGCTGCTGCTGGCCACCGGACAGACGTCGGTAGGACGTACGACGCACCTCGGTCAGCCCGAGTGCGTCGAGCAGGAACTCGGGATCGATGGGATCGGCCGAATACGCGGCCACCAGGCGCAGCATCTCCTCGGCCCGGGCTCCCGGATAGGCGCCACCGCCTTGCAGCATGACGCCGATGCGGCGCCGGAGCGCGTCGTTGTCGGCGATGGGATCGAGACCCAGGACGCGGACGCTGCCGGCGTCGGGCGCGGTGAAGCCCTCGCAGATCTCGACGGTCGTGGTCTTGCCCGCGCCGTTGGGACCGAGCAGGGCGAGGATCTCGCCGCGTTCGAGGGTGAGATCGAGCCGATCGACCGCGGTGCGATCACCGAAGCGCTTGACCAGACCGCGGACCTCGACGGCCGCCGCAGAGGCGGCCGGGGTGCCGGCGGAGGCGGCGGAGGCGGCTGACCCGGGATCGCGGAGCCGACGATCGTTCACCCGATCGTCGTCGTTGATCTGCCGAGAGGTCGTGCTGCGCACACTGGTCAGACTAGGCGCTCGGAGCCCAGGGACGAAAAGCGGTGACCGGGCACACGGCGCATGCGCTCATCGTCGTGCCGACGCCGACCCGGCCGTCGCCTCGTCGTCGTCCGACACGGGCCCGCGGCGGCGTCGCCGACGGGGCGCGCGGTCCTCGAAGAACAGGGCGGTGAGAACCGCGACCATGATCACGCCGGCCAGAAGTCCTTGTGCCAGAACCACTCCGCTCGTGTTGGAACTCGTGGGCATCACCACGATGGCGATGATCGCCGACGCCGCGATGGTGGAGATCCGGAACCAGGCGCCGGTGGCCCACGCGGCCAGCGGGATCACGGCCCACAGGAGGTACCAGGCCTGCACGAACGGGAAGAACAGCACGACTGTGGCCATCGACACACCGAGTGCGCCGAGTGGGTGGAGCCGGCCGCCGAGCGTGGCGAGCATCCACCGGACGATGAACAGGGCGGCGACGAGCTGGCCGATGGGCCGGGCCACCTCGAGGATCGCCTGCGTGTGCTCACCGAGGCCGAGGGTGACACCGATCCGGCCGGTGGTCACCGACAACAGGGTCGGCATCGACATCCACGAGCGGACGATCTCGCCCGTCGACAACGTGCCCGTCCAGCCGAAGCCGAGCCCGGTGCCGAGGGAGATCCCCATCATCACGATGCCCAGGACCACCACGTAGAAGGCCGCCGACGCGCTCAGCATGTACACCGACCACCGGGAGCGACCCCACCATTCCCGGATCGGCGTGTGGCGGAGCACGGGCAGGGTGGCGCCCCACCGCATGGCCAGCGCGATGCCGACGAAGCCCAGGGCGAGCATCGAGGTGACCTTGATCATCGCTGACGCCGCGAGTACCGCACCGCCGCCGATGAGCAACCAGCCCGCTCGGGTGGGGACGAAGGTCCCGGGTCGGCGGAGTCGTTCGGCGCCGTAGATGGCGCGGAAACTCAATTCGAGACCGACCAGCATCAGGCCGAGCATGAGGGCCTCGTTGTGGATGCCGCCGACGAGATGCAGGATGACCAGCGGGTTCATCGCGCCCAGCCAGAGTGCGGCCACCGACGAGACCCCGCAGCGGCGGGCCAGGCGGGGGAGTGCCCAGACGATGAGCGCGACGCCGATCAGTGCGACGACGCGGTGCAAGAAGATCGCGGCGGTGATGTTGTCGCCGGTGACCTTGGTGATGCCCTCGCCGATCCACAGGAAGAAGGGGCCGTAGGGCGCGGGGGTGTCACGCCAGAGGTTGGGCACCGACCTGGTCAGGATGTGGTCCACGCCGAGTCCGCGGACCGGACTGACCGAGTACGGATCCATGCCCCGGAAGGCGATGGCGCTCTGCGCGAGATACGAGTAGATGTCCTTGCTCAGCAGCGGCGGCGCCACGATGATCGGGGCGATCCACAGCATGAGGGTCCGGTCGGCCTGGCGGCGGCTCATGCGGCGCTCCGGGCTCCGGCCGTGGCGGACCTCGACGCTGAACCGGCCGACTGCGAACCGGCCGAGCAACAACCACGCGACGACCAGGGTGATCGCGCCGCCGATGGACAGCGCGAGGGCGGTGCCGAACATGCGTGACGGCAACGACAGGACGCGCATCCCGGCAACGGGGTTCTGCAGTACGGGTACCGCACCGGTCCCGAGGGCGCCGATGAGGATCAGTACCGAGCCGGTGGCGCCGAAGAGCTTGATCCGGCGGAGCCGGCGGGTCTCCTCGGCGTTGAGCGGGCCGACCTCGCGCTCGTCGTCGTGTAGGCGGGCCACGGTCTTGCCGTAGTCGCCGGGTTCGGCGCCGGCAGCGGCAGGGCGCTGTTTGCGCAGTCCGAGATAGTCGAGCAGGGCGACCAACCGGGTCCAGACGAGTCCGAAGTAGTCCGGCACGCGGCGCGGAGCTGTGGTTTCGGGCACACGACGACTGTAATCGCCGGGCGTGGTGGCCTCACGACCCCCTGCGATAAGGGCACCCTTGCTGGCAGCAGGGAAGTAATTACGTCACACTCGTGTTGTGAAAACCATGCGGAACGATGTTGTGCTGCCTTCTGGCAGTGTCGGCGCCGTGCCCTCCGCTGGTACGGGTGCCGGAGTGACCGGCGGTGTCGACGCGCACCATGACGGTCAGACCCGGGAGGCCGTGATCACCCTGCTCGTCGAAGACGGCCCGCTCACCGCCGGCGACATCGGCGAGCGCCTCGGCATCTCGGCGGCCGGCGTGCGTCGCCATCTCGACGCCCTGACCGGCGCCGGGGACATCGAGGTCGCCTCGCCGGGGTTCGGCCAACGCGGCCGGGGCCGGCCCGCCAAGTACTTCCAGCTCACCGCTTCCGGACGCGGCAAGATGCGCCACGCCTACGACGACCTGGCCGGTGCGGCGATGCGAAAGCTGCGTGATCTCGGCGGCACCGACGCGGTCGCCGAGTTCGCGCGCGAGCGCGTCGAACGCATCGTGGCCGGCGTCCGTCCCAGCACCGGCCCGGTGACCGTCGCCGACACGGTCGCCGAGATCGCCGACGCGCTCACCAGCGCGGGGTACTCGACCAACACGCGTCAGGTCGGGACCGGCATGCAGATCTGCCAGCACCATTGCCCGGTGGCGCACGTCGCCACCGAGTTCCCGGAGCTGTGTGAGGCGGAGACCGCGGTCTTCACCGAACTGCTCGGCACGCACGTGCAGCGTCTGGCGACCATCGCCAACGGTGACTGCGCCTGCACCACCCATGTGCCGATCCACCCACCGCCGGGTGGGACCACCGAAGACCGACCCGGGGCCGTCGCGGACCCCGATACGCAGCCCGTATCGCCCCGCGCCACCCCCAACCAGACACCGACCGCCACGACAACCCGAAAGGCCACGCGATGACTGTCACCGATCCGGCCACCCCGACCCCAGCGGCGCCCCTCACCCAAGAGGAGACGATCGCCGCCCTCGGCAAGTACGGCTACGGCTGGGCCGATTCCGACGTCGCGGGCGCGAGCGCCAAGCGCGGACTGTCCCCGGCGGTCGTCGCCGACATCTCGGCGAAGAAGAGCGAGCCCGAGTGGATGCTCGAGCAGCGCCTCAAGGCCCTGAAGATCTTCGACAAGAAGCCCATGCCCGGCTGGGGTGCGGGGCTCGAGGGCATCGACTTCGACAACATCAAGTACTTCGTGCGCTCCAGCGAGAAGCAGGCCGCCACGTGGGACGACCTGCCCGAGGACATCAAGAACACCTACGACAAGCTGGGCATCCCCGAGGCGGAGAAGCAGCGTCTCGTCTCCGGTGTCGCGGCGCAGTACGAGTCCGAGGTCGTCTACCACTCGATCCGTGAGGACCTCGAGAAGCAGGGCGTGATCTTCCTCGACACCGACACCGCGCTCAAGGAGCACCCGGAGATCTTCCAGCAGTACTTCGGGACCGTCATCCCGGCGGGCGACAACAAGTTCTCCGCGCTCAACACCGCGGTGTGGTCGGGTGGGTCCTTCATCTACGTGCCGCCGGGTGTCCACGTCGACATCCCGCTGCAGGCATACTTCCGGATCAACACCGAGAACATGGGCCAGTTCGAGCGCACGCTGATCATCGTCGACGAGGGTGCCTATGTGCACTACGTCGAGGGCTGTACCGCGCCGATCTACAAGACGGACTCGCTGCACTCCGCGGTCGTCGAGATCATCGTGAAGAAGGGCGGCCGCTGCCGCTACACGACCATCCAGAACTGGTCGAACAACGTCTACAACCTGGTGACCAAGCGCGCGAAGGCCGAGGCCGGCGCGACCATGGAGTGGATCGACGGCAACATCGGTTCCAAGGTCACCATGAAGTACCCGGCGGTCTGGCTGACCGGCGAGCACGCCAAGGGCGAGGTCCTCTCGGTCGCGTTCGCGGGTGAGGGCCAGCACCAGGACACCGGTTCCAAGATGGTCCACCTCGCGCCGAACACCTCGAGCAACATCGTCTCCAAGTCGGTGGCCCGAGGCGGTGGCCGGGCGTCGTACCGCGGTCTGATCAAGATCAACAACGGTGCGCACGGCAGCCGGTCGACGGTGAAATGCGATGCGCTGCTGGTGGACACCATCTCGCGCAGCGACACCTACCCGTACGTCGACATCCGCGAGGACGACGTGACGATGGGCCACGAGGCGACTGTCTCGAAGGTCAGCGACGACCAGCTCTTCTACCTGATGAGCCGCGGTCTGACCGAGGACGAGGCGATGGCCATGGTGGTCCGCGGCTTCGTCGAGCCGATCGCCAAGGAACTCCCGATGGAATACGCGCTCGAGCTCAACCGCCTGATCGAGCTCCAGATGGAAGGAGCTGTCGGCTGATGGCCGATCCCACATTGCCCGTGACCACTCCCGGCTCGGCGGCGCCCGTCGTCAACAAGGGCGAGATGTTCACCTCGTTCGACGTCGACGCCTTCGAGGTGCCGAGTCCCCGCGAGGAGGCGTGGCGGTTCACCCCGTTCCGTCGTCTCCGCGGGTTGCACGACGGATCCGCGCAGCGGACCGGCGAGGCGACCGTGGAAGTGACCGGAGCGTCCGAGGGCGTCAAGGTCGAGACCGTCGGTCGCGACGACAAGCGGCTCGGCCAGGGCGGCGTGCCGTTCGACCGCGTTGCCGCGCAGGCGTATTCGTCGTTCACGCAGGCGACCGTGGTGACCGTCGGCCGCGAGGTCGAGCTCGCCGAGCCGGTCACCGTCACGGTCACCGGCCCCGGCGAGGGCGAGACCGCCTTCGGCCACACCCAGATCCGGCTCGAGGCGTTCGCGCGCGCCGTCGTCGTCCTCGATCAGAAGGGCAGCGGCACGTTCGCGGAGAACGTCGAATTCGTCGTCGGCGACAGTGCCGCACTGACCGTCGTGAACATCCACGACTGGGAGGACGACGCCGTCCACGTCGCGACGCATCACGTGCGCGCCGGTCGTGACTCCGTGGTCCGCCACTTCGCGATCAGCTTCGGCGGCAACCTGGTTCGGCTGTCGCCGATCGTCCACTACGACGCGCCCGGTGGCGATGTCGAGATGTGGGGTCTGTACTTCGCCGACGCCGGCCAGCATCTCGAGCAGCGACTCCTCGTCGACCACAGCCAGCCGCACTGCCGCTCGAACGTCGTCTACAAGGGCGCGCTGCAGGGCGACGTCTCCGGCGATCGCAGCCGTGAGGCCCACACCGTGTGGGTCGGCGACGTGCTGATCCGCGCCGAGGCCGAGGGCACCGACACCTTCGAGCTCAACCGCAACCTGGTGCTCACCGACAACGCGCGTGCCGACTCGGTGCCGAACCTCGAGATCGAGACCGGCGAGATCGTCGGTGCCGGACACGCCAGCGCCACCGGTCGTTTCGACGACGAGCAACTGTTCTACCTGCAGGCCCGCGGCATCCCCGAGGACCAGGCCCGACGCCTCGTCATCCGCGGCTTCTTCGGCGAGGTGATCGCCAAGATCGGTGTGCCCGAGCTGCGCGAGCGTCTCTCGGCGGCGGTCGAGCAGGAACTCGAACTCGCCGGCGCCTGACCGCCGATCACCCTCGCCATCCGAACTTCCCAGCCCGGAGAAAGAAATCCTGAGACTATGACCACACTGGAAATCCGTGACCTGCACGTCGATGTCGCGCAGACCGACGCCGACGCCGAGCCCATCCACATCCTCAAGGGTGTCGACCTGACCGTGAAGTCGGGGGAGACGCACGCGATCATGGGCCCCAACGGTTCCGGCAAGTCGACGCTGTCCTACGCCATCGCCGGTCACCCCAAGTACGAGGTGACCTCGGGGTCGATCACCCTCGACGGTGAGGACGTCCTGGAGATGAGCGTCGACGAGCGAGCCCGCGCCGGACTGTTCCTCGCCATGCAGTACCCCGTCGAGGTGCCCGGCGTCTCGATGTCGAACTTCCTGCGGACCGCCGCCACCGCCGTGCGCGGTGAGGCGCCGAAGCTGCGCCACTGGGTCAAGGAGACCAAGGAGGCGATGACCTCGCTCGACATCGATCCGTCGTTCTCCGAGCGCAGCGTCAACGAGGGTTTCTCCGGCGGTGAGAAGAAGCGTCACGAGATCCTCCAGCTCGATCTGCTCAAGCCGCGGATCGCGATCCTCGACGAGACCGACTCGGGACTCGACGTCGACGCCCTGCGGGTGGTCAGCGAGGGCGTGAACCGGTACAAAGAGCGCGACAACGGCGGGATCCTGCTGATCACGCACTACACGCGCATCCTCCGCTACATCAAGCCGGAGTTCGTGCACGTCTTCGTCAACGGTCGCGTCGTCGAATCCGCCGGTCCCGAACTCGCCGATGAGCTCGAGGAGAAGGGTTACGAGCGTTTCACCTCGGCTGCCAAGGCCGGCTGAGACCGCCCGACCGATCCGAGCCGACCAGCACAGGAGGTGTACCAGGTGACACTCTCGACAGAGGTTTCCACCGCCCTGGACGTCGATTCGCTGCGCGCCGACTTCCCGATCCTCTCGCGCACCGTGCGCGACGGAAAGCCGCTGGTGTACCTGGATTCCGGGGCGACCTCGCAGCGTCCGGTCCAGGTGCTCGACGCCGAACGGTACTTCCTCACGCACCACAATGCGGCGGTGCATCGCGGCGCGCATCAGCTCGCCGAGGAGGCGACCGATGCGTATGAGGACGCCCGGGAGGTCATCGCGGCGTTCGTGGGGGCGTCCGCCGACGAGCTCGTGTTCACCAAGAACGCAACCGAGGCACTCAACCTCGTGACCTACACCCTCGGCGACCCGCGGTCTGCGGATGTCCTCGGGGGTTCGGCGCTCGGGCCCGGCGACACCGTCGTCATCACCGAGCTGGAGCATCACGCCAATCTCGTTCCGTGGCAGGAGCTCTGCGGCCGCACGGGCGCGAGGCTCCGCTGGTTCGGGGTGACCGACGAAGGTCGAATCGACCTCGAATCGCTGACCCTCGACGAGTCGGTGAAGGTCGTCTCCTTCACGCACCAGTCGAATGTGACCGGGGCGGTCGCCGACGTGGCCGAGCTGGTCTCGCGCGCACGGGCGGTCGGCGCACTCGTCGTGCTCGACGCCTGCCAGTCGGTGCCGCACATGCCGGTCGACTTCCGTGCGCTCGACGTCGACTTCGCCGCCTTCTCCGGGCACAAGATGTTCGGGCCCAGTGGGGTCGGTGCGCTGTACGGCAAGTCCGATCTGCTGAATGCGTTGCCGCCGTTCATCACCGGCGGATCGATGATCGAGACCGTGACCATGGAGGGGTCGACCTACGCCCCGCCGCCGCAACGGTTCGAGGCGGGCGTGCCGATGACCTCGCAGGTCGTCGGACTCGGTGCCGCGGTACGTTACCTGACCGATCTCGGCATGGACGCCGTCGCCGCGCATGAGCATGCGCTGACCGCGCGGGCGCTGGAGCAGCTCGGCGACATCGAGGGCGTGCGGATCATCGGGCCGTCGACCCCGGAGAACCGCGGCGGCGCCGTGGCCTTCCTCGTCGACGGCATCCACGCCCACGATCTCGGGCAGATCCTCGACGACGAGGGCGTGGCCATCCGGGTGGGTCACCACTGCACGTGGCCGCTGCACCGGCGCTTCGGCGTCGCCGCCACCGCACGTGCGTCGTTCGCCGCGTACAACACGTTCGCCGAGGTCGATGCGCTCGCCGCCGCGATCGTCACGGCGCAGAAGTTCTTCGGGACGGTCTGAGCCATGCGGATGGAACAGATGTACCAGGAAGTGATCCTGGACCACTACAAACACCCACACGGGCGCGGACTCCGTGAACCGTTCGGTGCCGAGGTCCACCACGTCAACCCGACCTGTGGTGACGAGGTCACCCTGCGCGTGGCGGTCTCCGACGACGGTTCGAGCATCGACGACGTGTCCTACGACGGGCAGGGATGCTCGATCTCGCAGGCGTCGACGTCGGTGTTGCACGACCTCATAGTCGGGCGGCCGGTCGGGGAAGCACTGGCCACCGTCGAGTCGTTCAACGCGATGATGACCTCCCGCGGCAAGGACGCCGGCGACGAGGACGTCATCGGCGACGGGATCGCCTTCGCCGGGGTGAGCAAATACCCGGCACGCGTCAAATGCGCGCTCCTGGGCTGGATGGCCTTCAAGGACGCACTCGCGCAGACGATGGACAGCCACGAGACACGAGCGGAGACAGCATGAGTGACGACACAGCCACCACGGACACACCGACGACCGCGGCCGCCGACACCGGCGTGACGGGGACACCCCGCGCGCCCGCGACGTCGCTGCCGGCCATCGAGGACGTCGAGGAGGCGATGCGCGACGTGGTCGACCCCGAACTGGGGATCAACGTCGTCGACCTCGGTCTGGTCTACGGCATCGAGGTGACCGACGACGCGGTCGCGAAGATCGACATGACCCTCACCTCGGCGGCCTGTCCGCTGACCGACGTGATCGAGGATCAGTCGCGCGGTGCGCTGGTCTCCAGCGGTCTGTGCACCGACATGGAGATCAACTGGGTCTGGCTGCCGCCGTGGGGTCCGGACAAGATCACCGACGACGGTCGCGAGCAGCTCCGCGCCCTCGGCTTCACCGTCTGACCGACGATCGGACACACCACTGCGCCGGCCCCGGTCATGATCGACGACCGGGTCCGGCGCTTGTTCGTCGGTAGGGCACTTCCGTGCGGGGAGTTGATCGCATGAGGCGTTTCGAGTCGCGGGTCGAGCGGATGATCCGCGAGGCCACCGAACGCGGCGAGTTCGACAACCTGCCGGGCGCGGGGAAGCCATTGGACCTGACCGACAGCGACGATCCCGACTGGTGGGTCAAGCGCAAGATCCGCGAGGAGAACCTCGACTCGTCGGCGTTGCTCCCCGCGCCGCTGCTGTTGCGCCGGGAGGCGCAGGATTTCCCGGAGTCGCTGCGCCACATCGCCGACGAGGACGCGGTCCGCGACATCCTCGTCGACTTCAATCGCCGTGTGCGCGAGGCACATCTCGCCTCCCGCCAGATGGCGTTGCCGCACAGCGTCGTCGCGCACACCGTCGATGTCGACGACATGATCCGGCGGTGGCGGGTGCTGCGGCGCTGATCAGCCGGCGTCGCCGGCCCACGCCGGGGTGGACATCGCACCGCGCGCCACCACGACGCGAGTACGCATGTCGACTGCGGCGATGACCCTGGTCATCGCGCTCATCGTGCCGGTGAGATCGTCCCGCTTGCTCAGGTAACTGCGTTGTGCGGCAAGGGGCATCGTGAAGAACGCCTCGAAGAACGCGACCGTCTGCGACGGACTGAGCCCCAGTAGGGCGCTGAGCCCACGGAGACGCAGGTTGTGTACCGCACGGGTGGACGGCGGCCACAGATCCGCGGCGGGGTCTCGACCCGCGGCGAGAGCGGCCACCACGGCGTCGGTGCACATCAACGATGTCGCGACGCTGTAGCCGGTCGTCGGGTTCTTGAAACCGCCCGCGGCGCCGAACCGGAAAACGGGATCGCGCCAGGGGTGTAATGACGAGCCGGTCAGCGGGAAGTCGACGTGCTCGACCCGCCGGATCCCCGACGGCATCCCGCCGAGCCGCGCGGCCAGGCGGCGTTCGAGTTCGTCGAGACCGAGGGCGGGATGCCCGGCGAGACAGGTCTCCTCGAGGAGGTACTCGCCCCCGCCGAGCGGCACGACATACAGAAAGGACGGCAGCGCCCGGCGGTCTGTCGCGCCACCCCGCCAGTCCATGAGCAGTGCCTCGTGCCCGTCCAGCACGGGTGCGGCAACCTCAGCGTCGACGACGATCCCGTACGCGGTCTGTCGAGGTGCGTCGTGGGGGAGCGCACCGCGACAGTCGACCACGGCATCGCCGGTCAGGACCGAACCGTCATCGAGATGCACACGCGCGCCGTCGATCTCGACCACCCGAGCGGAACGGGTCGGAACCCCGTCGAGGGTCAGTGACCGTTGCAGGCCGGGGGTGTCGAAGACGGTGTACCCGCGGGCCACCTCCTCGAGTTCGCGGCCCGCGATCCCGATGCGCGCGGTCCGGGCGGCGACGGCGGACTGCTCGACCCACTCGGGCAACTCGTCGGACCAGCATGCGAACGTGGACCGCCAGACCCGGTCGGGGGACGGATCGACCAGGGTGACCGGTACGCCGGCACGGGCCAGGCGGTGGACGAGGGCGCGGCCGGCCGGCCCGGCCCCCGCGACGATGACTCCGGAACTCACATCCTGTCCTTCGGCGCGGGCGGCGATCCGGACGGTGACGTGTCGTCGGGCAGGGACGTCACGAACCGCCGGTGGCGAGCATGCCACCGTCGACGGCCAGGGTCTCGCCGGTGATCCACGCCGACTCGTCGCTCGCGAGGAAGGCGACCGCCCGGGCGACGTCCTCGGGTTCCCCGATCCGCTTCATCGGGTACGAGTTCGCCGCGCGGGCCTCGTTGTCGCCCTCGGTGAACACGGATGCGAACTTGGTCCGCACGATGGAGGGGGCGATCGCGTTGACGCGGATCGCCGGACCGAGTTCCCAGGCGAGTTCGGCGGTGAGACGGATCAGCGCCGCCTTCGACGTGCCGTACGCCGCGATCACGCCCGTCGACCGCAGGCCCGCGACCGAGGAGATGTTGACGACCGACCCGCCGGTGTCCTTCATGCCCGCCCGGTAGGCCTCCTGGACGAACCCGAGCGCGGCGACGACGTTGGTGTCGAACGTCTTGCGGTACGCGGCGAGGTCGGCCCCCATCAGTGGGCCGGCCAGCGGCGCGATCCCGGTGTTGTTGACCAGGATGTGGATGCCGCCGCCCTGTGCGACGGCCGCGTCCACGGCGGCCGCCCGGTCGTCGGCGTCGCCGGTGTTGCCCGCACACGCCGAGACCGTCGCTCCGGGCACCGCCGTCCGGATCCGGCCGGCCGCCTCCTCGAGTGGCTCGGCCTTCCGGCTCGTGATGACGACCGAGGCGCCGCGACGGGCCAGTTCCGTCGCGATCGCCTCACCGATGCCGCGACTGGCACCGGTGACGAGCGCGGACCGGCCGGTCAGGTCGGAGGACTGCGGGAAGTTCTGCGGAATCGTTGTGGAGTGCGTCACGTCCCACACCGTATCGGTCCACCGTGACGGGGGTGGTCGACTCGGCCGCACGGCGCCGGGGTCCGCACGTGGAAAAAGCAGTGGCGTGGCACCGGTAGAATCGACCGTCGTGATCACCGCGACCGACCTGGAGGTACGAGCGGGCGCTCGGACCCTGTTGGCGGCGCCCGGCGACGCCTTACGCATCCAGCCCGGCGACCGGATCGGCCTCGTGGGCCGCAACGGTGCCGGCAAGACCACCACGCTGCGCATCCTGGCCGGCGAGACCGAACCCTACGGGGGATCGATCCGCCGGTCCGGTGAACTCGGTTACCTCCCGCAGGACCCCAAAGAGGGCGACCTCGACGTCCTGGCCAAGGACCGGGTGCTCTCCGCGCGCGGTCTCGACGAGATCCTGCGCGACATGGAGAAGCAGCAGGCGCAGATGGCCGAGGCCGCCGACGACAAGCTGCGGGACAAGGCCGTGGCGCGGTACGGCCGCCTCGAAGAGCGCTTCGCCGCCCTCGGCGGATACGTCGCCGAATCCGAGGCCGCGCGGATCTGCAACAGCCTGGGTCTGCCCGATCGGGTTCTCGAGCAGCCGCTGCGGACACTCTCCGGCGGTCAGCGCCGACGGATCGAGCTCGCACGCATCCTGTTCGCGGCGTCCGACGGTTCGGGGAAATCCGACACCACCCTCCTGCTCGACGAACCGACCAACCACCTCGACGCCGACTCGATCGCCTGGCTCCGTAGCTTCCTGCAGAACCACGAGGGGGGTCTCGTCGTGATCAGTCACGACGTCGACCTGCTGGCCGACGTGGTGAACCGGGTGTGGTTCCTCGACGCGGTGCGCGGTGAGGCCGACATCTACAACATGAGCTGGAAGCGGTACCTCGATGCCCGGGCGACCGACGAGCAGCGCCGTCGTCGCGAACGGGCCAATGCCGAGAAGAAGGCGTCCGCCCTGCGCGCGCAGGCCGCGAAGCTCGGTGCCAAGGCCACCAAGGCGACCGCCGCGCAGAACATGCTCAAGCGCGCGGAGCGGATGATCGACGCCCTCGACGAGGAACGGGTGGCCGACCGCACCGCGCGGATCAGGTTCCCCGAACCGGCCGCATGCGGCAAGACACCGTTGATGACGTCCGGACTCTCGAAGAGCTACGGCTCGCTGGAGATCTTCACCGGGGTGGACCTCGCGATCGACAAGGGCAGTCGCGTCGTCGTCCTCGGCCTCAACGGCGCGGGCAAGACGACGCTGCTGAGAATGCTTGCCGGAGTGGAGAAGCCGGACACAGGGTCGATCGAGCCGGGATTCGGTCTGAAGATCGGCTACTTCGCGCAGGAACACGACACCCTCGACGACCGGGCGTCGGTGTGGGAGAACATCCGGCACGCTGCACCCGACGCGGGCGAGCAGGACCTCCGAGGCCTGTTGGGCGCGTTCATGTTCAGCGGCGCCCAGCTCGATCAGCCGGCCGGCACGCTGTCCGGCGGTGAGAAGACCCGGCTCACGCTGGCCGGGCTGGTGTCCTCGGCGGCGAACGTCTTGCTCCTCGACGAGCCGACCAACAACCTCGACCCGATCTCGCGCGAACAGGTCCTCGACGCCCTGCGCAGCTACACCGGGGCCGTCGTCCTGGTGACGCACGATCCGGGCGCCGCCGCCGCGCTCGATCCGCAGCGTGTGATCCTGTTGCCCGACGGCACCGAGGACCACTGGAGCGAGGAGTATCAGGAGCTCATCGAGCTCGCCTGATCGCCTCGATGAGCCGATCGGTGCCGGCGCGGTCGGGCACCGTCAGCGGGTGACCGTGTCCGGCGAACTCCCGGCCGACGACCCCCGCGTCCCGCAGTCGCCGCCCGAACTCGATGCCGTCGGGGCCCGGCACGAACACGAAATTCGCCTCGCTCGGCAGCGCCGGGTGGCCCGAGTCGCGCAGCGCGTCGGCGATTCGATCGCGTTCGCGGCGCATCGCCGTGACCCGTCCGGCCAGCTCGTCGGACGCGGCAAGTGCCACTGGCGCAGCGTGTTCGGCGCCCGCGGTGATCGAGAAGGGGACCTCGTGACGGCGGGCACCGCCGACGGACGTCGCCGACCCGATCGCATATCCGACCCGCAGTCCCGCGAGACCGTGGGCCTTGGAGAGGCTTCGCACCGCGATCAGGTTGGGGTACTCGTCGACCAGCGTCCGGACATCGGGTGCGTTCCGGCAGTACTCGACGTACGCCTGGTCGAGGATCACCGGGATCGCCGGGTCGACAGCCGTGAGCAGTTCACGAATCTCCGCGTCGGAGAGGACCGATCCGGTCGGGTTGTGCGGGCTGCAGACGATGACGGCCGCGGTGTCCGGACCCGCGGCCGCGGCGAGCGCACCGACATCGGGACGCCCGTCGTCGAACAGCGGGGTCGTGTCGATCCCGAGCCCGATCATCTCGGCGAGCAGCGCGAAACCCTCGAATGTCGGTGCAGGGGTGACAATCCGAGGTCCGGTACGACCCCTGGCCCGGGCCCGTGCAGCCGAGTCCTGCAGGATCGCGGAGAGTACGGCCGTCGCCCCGGCGCCGACGCTGATGTGCGCTGCCTCGACACCGGTGTGCTCGGCGATCGTCGCGCGCAGACCGTCGGGACGAAACGACGGGTAGCGGTGGGCCGATGCCGCCGTGTCGCGCAGCGCGGACACGACCGCGGGCAACGGGGGATAGGCGGACTCGTTCCGGTCGCATCGCACGACGACGTCGGTGCGCACGCCGGCGAGGTCCGTGGCGCGCTCGGAGACCGGAGCCGGCAGCAGAACCGTCACGAACGCCCACTCCACCGGATCGCTCCGGCAGCGGCGAAGTCGCCGGCATGGGCGAACGCCGACATCATCACGATGTCACCGGGACGCACGCGCCCGTCGTCGATCGCCGCGTCCAGAGTCATCGGAATCCCGACCGCAAACAGGTTCCCGCAGTCGTCGAACGTGTCCGGGTGTCGCGACTCGGGCAGTTCGAAGGCCTCGCGCCAGTTGCGCAGGAATATCCGGTTGGGCTGGTTGGTGACGAGCAGGTCCAGGTCGGACGGACGTACCCCGATTCGATGAGCAAGCGCCGCAGCCACTTCCGGGACCATCCGGTTCCCGCGTGCGAGTACTTTCGCGATCTTGGCCTCGGTGAAGCCGACATGGATCTGACCCGGGCCCGCCTCCCAGTACTTGCGTTCCGGCTGTGCGACGGCGGTCATGTCCGCCGAGAACTGGCCGAAGGACCGGCATTCGGTCCCCAGCACCGGGTTACCCGCGTCGCCGAGAGTCAGGATCGCCACGGCCGCGCCGTCACCGGGTATCGCGGCCTGCGCCTTCATCCGTACCTGCTCCTGGGTGAAGATCTGTCCGGCGCTGTTCTGCGCCAGCGCGATCAGGGCCTTGCGGCCTCCGTTCGCGCGCAGGAGCGCTCCGGCGATCTCGATGAGGTGGACGAAGGCCGCACAGCCGCCGTTGTGCACGTCGAGCACGGTTCGCGGGGCGAGGCCGAGGCGGTGTGCGACCTCGCCGACACACCCGCGGACCGGGACCTCCGGCAGCTGGCTGTGGGTGAGCACGACGTCCACGTCGTCGAGATATCCGTCGCCGTGGCGCTCGACGAGACGCCGTGCGGCGGCGACGATCATGTCCGCCGACGTCTCACCGTCGGCCGCGTGGTGGCGGAAGGACGGAGCCCGGAACATGACGTTGCCGGCGAGTTCGTCGTCCTCGGCGTACTGCGCGAAGAACTCCGCCGGCACCCGGGCGGCCGGGCGGTAGGTGGCGAGGTCGGCGAGCGAGACGGCGGGGGCGTCGGCGGTCATGAGCGCATCCATTCGGGGGTCAGCGGAAGTCCGTGGCGATGGCGGTGTTCGGCGATGGCGGTGAGGTTGTCGAGTTCGATCTGATGTCCGGCACCGAACATGTCCCACAGGTCGCCGACCCACTCCTCCCGACCGGCCGGTGCGGTCTCGGGAAAGGGGTTCTCGTCGTAGAACGGGTGGTGGCAGTTGTTCCACAGACCACCGAACCCGGACGGTCGAGAACGAGTTGCGCGTCGACGACGCGCATCAGGTAGATCATCCAGAGGTGCTTTCCCTGATCCCAGGCACAGTGGTAGTCGACGGTCATCGCGTCGGCGTTCGCCACGGTCCGGACGTAGATCTTGGTGTCCTCGTTCAGGCGGTCGTATCCGACCCACAGGTCCGGCTCCCCGGCCGGCTCGAAACCGCGTGTGCTGTAGGTCCATTCCTCGAGCGAGCGCGTGTCGGCCAGCCATTCGTACAGTTCGCGCGGCGGTGCGTCGACGTAGCCCTGCACGGGGCAGAAGTCGCCGAACACCTGGTGATGGGGATACACCGAGCGGACCTTGTCGACGACGAGTGCCGTGTTGGCGGAACGGGGGTGGGTCTCCACCCGGACCACGCCGTCGAGCGTGGCCGCGGTGTCCCCGAGATCGGACAGCGCGGAGGTGTGCGTGGTCATGGGGTACCTCTCGAGATCAGTGGGGCGAACGGGGGTTCTTCGTCGGGATCCACTTCCACGATGAGGCAATTCGGTCCGGTGTGTGAGAACAGTTCGTCGCATGCCGAGCGCAGGGTGAGGAGATCGCCGGCGGTGCGCACCGGGAGGCCGGTGAACATCGCGGCCAGCCCGCCCGCGATGTCGGTGTGGCGGAACCGGTTGACGCTCGGCGCGCCGGGGAAGAATCGCGCCTCACGTGTGACACACATGCCGTGCGCGTCGTTGTTGAGCACGATGAGGGTGATCGGCGCATCGTGTTCGATCGCGGTGTGGAACTCCATGCCGTGCATGAGGAACGAGCCGTCACCGGCGATGACGACGACCCGACCGTCCGGAAGGGTGTCCTGCGCGGTGATCGCGGACCCGATCCCCGCCGCGATGGCCCATCCCATCCCGCCCATGCCCAATGCGACGACGAACCGCCCGTCGCCGAACGGGAGATGGTGGATCGCCGCCGCGCCGGTGTTCCCGGCGTCGGCGAACACCGCGCACCCCGCGGGCAGGGCGGCGCCGATGGTGACGAGCACGTCGCGCATTCCGAGGGCGTGAGCCGAGGGTGCGACGGACAGGTGGTCGAGCGGGTGGACCCGGGGTGGGCGGCGTCCGGGGAGCCGGTCGGCGAGTGACCGCTGGAGCGCCCCGAGGGTCTCGGTGAGACGTGCCGTCCCGATGTGCTCGACGTCGGCCGCGGGGTGCGCGGCGGCGCGCTGCCGAGATGCACGACCGGGATCGCTGCGAGGGCGTCGTCGAGGCCGGCGCGATCGGTCATCGACATGCGGCAGCCGATCACCAGGATCAGCTGTGATTCCCGCACGGCCCGATGGGCCGACGGGTGCCCCATCACCCCGGTGACCCCGGAGCAGGACCCGCGGCCGATGTCGCGACCGCCCGGTGAGACCACGACCCCGGCGCCGAGGAGGTCCGCGAGATCCTCGACGGCACTGTGCAATCCGAGCCGCGATGCCTCCTCGCCCGCCCAGATGCACACCGACCCGCCGTCGCGCGCCACCCCGACGAGTCAGTCGGCGAGTCCGTCGACGACCGCCGGGGGCACCGACCGGAGTTCGGTCGGTGCCCCCGACCGCGACGGTGTGGCGTACCCGGGTGAGGACTGCACGTCTTTGGGCAGGATCACCGCGGCCGGCAGACCTCGTGCGAGGGTGGCGAACGCCTCGTCGAGGACCTGATCGAGACGAGCCGACTCGTCGACGAGCCCGCAGAATCCGACGACGCCGGACATCACGGCACGCAGGTCCACGGTGTCCGGCGGGTGGAGCATGTCCTGGAAGCCACCGCGCCCCACCGCGGCGGTCGGCGCCGAACCGATCACGGCGAGCACGGGTACGCGGCTGTCATAGGCCTCGCCCAGCGCCGGGATGACGTTCAGTGCACCGCCACCCGACGTCGTCAGGACCGCGGTCGGCTCGGCGGTGAGCCGTGCGTGCCCATCGGCCATCGCGCCGGCCCCGAACTCGTGTTTCGCGACGACCGGGGTGAGCAGCGGGTGCCGGACCGCCGCATCGAAGACGTCTTCGATGTTGGCCCCGTGAACGCCGAAGACGGTCCGCACCCCCGCATCGACGAGTCGCGCGACGAGGAGGTCGGCCACCGGCACGGCCGCCCGTCCCGGATCGTCATCGGGCACAAGCCCGCCTACCGCGTCCAAACCCTGCACTCCCCAGCTCCGAACAGCGGTGCGGCACCGGCCGATTCGCCGATGTCCGTAACCGGACCAACTCAGTGTGAGTTAGCTTAGCGTAAGCTAACGTTCGGCGGCAGGGGGTGGGGTGTCAGGCCTCCGGCCAATACCGCTTGCGCAGATCGCCTTTCACGAGCTTCCCGGTGGGCGTGCGCGGAAGGTCGTCGACGAAGTCGACCGACCGGGGCGCCTTGTAGGCCGCGATGTTCTCGGTGGTGAACGCGATCAGCTGCTCGGCGAGCCGATCGGTGGGTTCGTGGCCGTCGGCCAGCTGCACGCAGGCCTTCGCGACCTCGCCGAGGTCGGGGTCGGGGACACCGATCACCGCGACGTCGAACACCGCCGGGTGATTGATGAGGACGTTCTCGGCCTCCTGCGGGTAGATGTTGACGCCGCCGGAGATGATCATGAACGCCTTGCGGTCGGTCAGATACAGATAACCCTCGTCGTCGACGTATCCGACATCCCCTGTGGTGGACCAGTTCTCGTGTTCGGGGTGCTGGGCCTTGCGGGTCTTGTCGGGGTCGTTGTGGTACTGGAACGCCACGTCCTCGCGTTCGAAGAAGACCTGGCCGACCTCGCCGGTCGGGAGTTCCTTGCCGTCCTCGTCGCAGATGTGGACCACGCCGAGCAGCGGTTTGCCCACCGAGCCGGGATGATCGAGCGCCTCCTGCGGGCCGATGAACGTCGCGCCGGCGGCCTCGGTCGATGCGTAGTACTCGTGGATGACCGGGCCCCACCACTCGATCATCGCCCGCTTCACCTCGATCGGGCAGGGCGCGGCCGCGTGGACGGCGATCTTCATGCTGCTGACGTCGTACTTGGAGCGGACGTCCGCGGGCAGCTTCAGCATCCGGATGAACATGGTGGGCACCCACTGGCTGTGGGTCACGCGGTACTTCTCGATGGCGGCGAGGGCCGCTTCGGGATCGAACCGGTCCATCATGACGACGGTCCCGCCGACCGAGTTGGTCATCCCGCAATAGCGCAGCGGCGCCGCGTGATACAGCGGCGCGGGGGAGAGGTAGACCGCGGAGTCGTCGTAGCCGTACATGGGTGCGAAGATCGCGGTGTAGGCGTCGGGCACCTGGTCGACCTGCCCTTCGGGCATCGGTGTCTTGATGCCCTTCGGACGGCCGGTGGTCCCGGAGGAGTAGAGCATGTCGGTGCCGCGCGGCTGGTCGGTGCGGGGCTCTGCCGACGCATTGGCCAGGACCTTGTCGTAATTCTCGAAGCCGTCGAGATCGCCACCCCACACGATGCGGCGACCCGGGCCGGCAAGGGCCTCGATCTCGCCGGCGGCCGACACGGCCTCGACGACCGAGGCGCCGGCGAACAGGACCTGCGCGTTGCAGTCGGAGAGAATGTAGTTGGTCTCCGCCGCGGTGAGGTGGTGGTTGACCGCGGTCACGTACAGACCGCTGCGCAGGGCCGCCCAGTACACCTCGAAAACGTGGAAGTCGTTGGCGGAGACCACGGCGATGTTGTCGCCGCGTCGGAGTCCGAGGGAGTCGAGGTAGTTGGCGAGCCGGGTCGAGTTCTCGTCCAGTTGTCGGTAGGTCAGTACCTCGCCGGTGGCGGCCCGGATGACGGCCGGCTTGTCGGGGGTGGATTTCGCGAAGACTCCAGGAAACAAGAGTGACGCTCCTCGTGACGAAGGGATGGCCACCCCGAACGACCGTATCTAACGCTCGTTCGGGGTGTTGCGAGTCACAGTACCCTAGCGTCGTGTCCGATTTCGCAGTTCCTCAGTGCGTCGCGAGAAACCTGTCCATGGTTCGCTCCGCGAGCGCGGTGATCGTCAGCGCGGGATTCACCAGGCCGACTGCCCCGGGTACGAAGGAACCGTCGACGACCCACAGGTTGTCGTAGCCCCGGATTCCGCCGTCAGCGTCGGCCGCGGCACCCATGACGACGCCGCCGAGCCCGTGATAGGTACTCGCGGAACCGAATCCGAGCGCGCGAGACGACACGTGGGTTCCGTTGGCGGCGAAGCCGAAACGGCCCTCGGTGCGTTCGTGGAAACGCTTGATGAAGGCGTTGCTCCGGCGGTCGAGGTCGTTGCGGTCGGCGGGGTGGGGATAGTTCAGCTGCGCCCGCCGGGTGCGATGGTCGTAGTCGATCGTGCCGCGTTCGTCGGTGTGGGCCTGCACGAGGTGGGTGGTCGCGGCCTTGCCGAGCGGTGCCGGCAGCGGGGTGGCCTGATAGACCATCGAGACCGGTCCGCCGGGCAGGTTGTCCTCGTAGATCCGTGCGTAGCCCGGTCCGCCCTGGACGGCGCCGAAATCTTCGCGGGGGTTCGCCCGGATGGTGAGGAAGTCGCCGTTCACGCCGAAGCCGTCACCGATGCGCGGTGACAGTCGTGGCAGGCGCCCCTGCGCGCGCGCTTCGACGAGCAGGCGGGTGGTGTGGAAGGAGCCCGCGGCCATGAAGAGATGATCGGCCTCGGTGGTCACGGTGCGTACCGTGCGGCCCTGCTCGTCGAGAACCCGTGCAGTGACGACGAATCCGGCGCGGCGCGAGCGAGGCCGGATGTCGAAGACCTCGTGCATCGGCTTGACGGTGACGTTGCCGGTCCGTTCGGCGGCGAGGAGGTAGCTGCGGTCGAGAGACTTCTTGGCGCCGCTGTTGACGCCGTAGCTCAGTTCGCCCGCGGTCACCGACGGGGTGGCCCGGCCGGCCAGTTCGTCGCGGACGATGTCCCAGTCGATGGCGAAGTCGAAGAAGTGCGGTGACGCGCCGTAGCGCTCGATCACCTTCAGCCAGGACCGGGCCCCGACGTATTTGGGGTGCGCGAGGATGTCCGCGGGCAGCGGCGAGACGCCGAGCCCGGCCTTCGCGCGCGGGAAGTAGGGCTGGGCGAGCTGCGCGTAGTCGGCGGCCGCCGGGAAGATGTGCTCGAAGTCCTGTCGGCGGGGGACGGGCGTGAAGGAGCCGAACACGAACGACCCACCGCCGACGCCCGCGCCGTACACGGCCTCGACGCCGTTGCCCATCACATGGTCGAAAACGCCGGGGTACGGCTCGACCGGGAGGCCGCTCGCTGCACTCGCCCCGGCGGGGCTGCCGAACCACGCGGCGCGCTTGTCCGGGGTGGTCGTCGTGGCGAAGGTGTTGCCGTCCGGCGCGGTGCGCGATCGGCGAGTCGGCCGGGGCCGCGGGACGTTAGGCTCCGGGGTGTGACGGCTGCGCTGCAGATCGAGGTGGACCGCGACAGCGTGGCGATGGGGGATGACGTCGCTTCCCACGCACACTCACTCCTTGTGGAGCCGGGTACGGCGCTGAGTGTCGTCCTCGCCGCGGCGGCGCCCGAAATCCGTGCTCGGGGATGGTCCTGGTTGGCCGACGTCGACGGCCGGGTCGCCGCCGTCTGGTCGGCCGACCACGGTGTGCAGATGCTCGTCGGGGACGGACCGGTGACCGCGGACGACGTGCCGTGCCGGATTCATTACCGGTACTTCCTGCAGATCGACCCGGCGTGGCTGCATCGGCGCCTCGCCGAGGGGGCCGCGGCGGACCGGGGCGCCCTCGAACGCGAGTACCGCCCGATCGGTGATCGGCGACGCGAGGAGGACGAGCGTCGCCGCGAACGCGATTCGGCGACAAGGTATCTGACCGTCGAGTGCACCGCGGCGCTGCGCGGCTTCGGTGTGGAGTTCGATCTGCACAACGACCGGATGGCACGGTTCGACCTGGTCGGCTCGATGTGGCGGGTACAGCGCGCCGACACCATGACCATGACCTTGGACGGGGCGAATCAGGTCCTGTCGTCGATCCGACCCGTCGGCGTCGCCGAGTGCTGGCTGGTTGCGGCCGTCGGACTGCGGATGCGACAGGCCCGAGGGCTCACTCCGGTCCCGGACGACCCCCGTTTGCCGGTGCCGGAGCTGCGGCCGATGGGATCCGGGGTGGCCGGATCGCCACGCTGGACGACGAGAGGCATGAGAGGCGATCCCGTCGTCCAGCTGACCGGCGATGAGGCGGTGCGGGCCTACCGGTTGTCGGCGAACCGTTCGATCGACGAGGTCGTGTCCCTGCTGGCCCCGGACTGAGGTCAGTCGTGTGCGCGCACGGACTCCTCGACGAGGTCGAGCACCGCGTGCAGATCGTCGGTGGGCTGGCCGGTGGCCAACCGCGTGATCAGGCCGTCGAGCACGAGGTCGAGGTAGTTGAGCAGAACGTCGGTCGGGACGTCGTCGCGCAGGCGCCCCGCCTGCCGACCCCGCTCCAGCCGGCTGAGTGTCGCCTGCTCGACTTCGGCCGCGTAGGACACCCACTCCGCACGGAATCCGTTGTCTGTCCGTAGTTTCCGCGCGATCTCCAAGCGCGTGCCGAGCCAGTCGAAATCCTGAGGCCGCGTGAGCATGTCGCGCATGACCTGCACCAGGCCCTGCTCGGCCGCCACGTCGGCCATGCGCTCGGCATCTTCCCGCGCGAGCGCGAGGAACAGCGCCTCTTTGTCCCGGTAATGGTGGAAGATCGCACCCCGGGACAAGCCGGTGGACTCTTCGATCCGTTTGACGGTCGCGCCGTCGTATCCGTACTCCGCGAAGCAATGCCGCGCGCCGTCGAGAATCTCCCGACGACGCGCGGCAAGCCGGTCATCGCTGACCTTGGGCACGTCGAGTGCCTCCTGTCAGCTCTTGATCATGTTGCGCAGCACGTACTGCAGGATGCCTCCGTTGCGGTAGTAGTCGGCCTCACCCGGGGTGTCGATGCGGACCTTGGCATCGAACTCCACCGTCGAGCCGTCTTCCTTGGTGGCGGTGACGTGCACGGTAGACGGCGTCGTCCCGTTGTTGAGCTCCTCGATGCCCGCGATGTCGTAGGTCTCGGTGCCGTCGAGGCCCAGCGACTTGTGCGACTCGCCCTCGGGGAACTGCAGCGGGATGACGCCCATGCCGATGAGGTTCGAGCGGTGGATGCGCTCGAAGCTCTCGGTGATGACGGCCTTCACGCCGAGGAGGCTGGTGCCCTTGGCCGCCCAGTCACGCGACGATCCGGTGCCGTACTCCTTGCCGCCGAGCACGACGAGCGGGATGTTCTGCTCGGCGTAATTCTGCGCGGCGTCGTAGATGAACGACTGCGGTGCACCCTCCTGGGTGAAGTCGCGGGTGTAACCGCCGGTCACACCGTCCAGCAGCTGGTTCTGCAGGCGGATGTTGCCGAAGGTCGACCGGATCATCACCTCGTGGTTGCCGCGACGGGCGCCCAGCGAGTTGTAGTCCTTGCGAGCCACGCCGTTGGCGTCGAGGTACTGCGCGGCGGGGGTGCCGGGCTTGATCGTCGACGCGGGGGAGATGTGGTCGGTGGTCACCGAGTCGCCGAGCTTCGCGAGGACGCGAGCGCCCTTGATGTCGGTGACCGGTGCCGGCTCACGCTGCATGCCCTCGAAGTACGGAGGCTTGCGCACGTAGGTCGACTCGTCGTCCCACTCGAAGGTCTTGCCCGACGGCGTCGGCAGGTTCTGCCAGCGCTCGTCGCCCTTGAAGACGTCGGCGTAGTCGGAGGCGTACTGCTCCGGCGAGATCGACGAGGCGATCGTCGCCTCGATCTCCTCGTTGGACGGCCAGATGTCCTTGAGGAACACGTCGTTGCCGTCGGTGTCCTGGCCCAGGGCGTCGGTCTCGAAGTCGAAGTCCATCGTGCCGGCCAGTGCGTAGGCGATGACCAGCGGCGGCGACGCGAGGTAGTTCATCTTCACGTCGGGGTTGATGCGACCCTCGAAGTTGCGGTTGCCCGACAGCACCGCGGTGGCGGTGAGGTCGTTGTCGTTGATCGCCTTCGAGATCTCCTCCGGCAGCGGGCCGGAATTGCCGATGCACGTGGTGCAGCCGTAGCCGACGAGGTAGAAGCCGAGCTTCTCCAGGTACGGCCAGAGACCGGACTTGTCGTAGTAGCCGGTGACGACCTGCGAGCCCGGTGCCATCGACGTCTTGACCCACGGCTTGGACGACAGGCCCTTCTCCACGGCCTTCTTGGCCAGGAGCGCCGCGCCGAGCATGACCGACGGGTTGGAGGTGTTGGTGCAGCTGGTGATCGAAGCGATGGTCACGATCCCGTGGTCGAGGATCATCGATCCTCGTTCCTCGGAATCCACCCGGACCGGATTGGTCGGCCGGCCCTCGGCGCCGTTGGCGGCCGAGTGCAGCGGCTCGGCGTCGTCGTCGGCGAAGGACAGGGTCGCGGGGTCGGACGCCGGGAAGGTTTCCTCGACCGCCTCGTCCAGCTTGGTCTGCGGAGCGGAGTTGCCGTTCTCGACGTAGTTGTGGATGTCCTTGCGGAACGCGTTCTTCGCGTCCCACAGCTCGATGCGGTCCTGCGGACGCTTCGGGCCGGCGATCGACGGGACGACGTCGGCCAGGTCGAGCTCGAGGTACTCCGAGTACACGGCCTCCTCGGCGTCCTTCTCCAGCCACATGCCCTGTTCCTTGGCATAGGCCTCGACGAGCGCGAGCGTCTCCTCGCTGCGCCCGGTGAGTCGGAGGTAGTTGACGGTCTCGCCGTCGATCGGGAACATCGCGCAGGTCGAGCCGAACTCGGGGCTCATGTTGCCGATGGTGGCGCGGTTGGCGAGCGGGACCTCGCCGACACCGTTGCCGTAGAACTCGACGAACTTGCCGACCACGCCGTGCTTGCGCAGCATCTCGGTGATGGTGAGGACCACGTCGGTCGCGGTGACGCCCGGCTTGGTCGCGCCGGTGAGCTTGAAGCCGACGACGCGGGGGATGAGCATGGAGACCGGCTGACCGAGCATCGCGGCCTCGGCCTCGATGCCGCCGACGCCCCAGCCCAGGACGCCGAGGCCGTTCTCCATCGTGGTGTGCGAGTCGGTGCCGATGCAGGTGTCGGGGTAGGCGACGCCGTCACGGACCATCACCGAGCGCGCGAGGTGCTCGATGTTGACCTGGTGCACGATGCCGGTGCCCGGCGGCACGACGCGGAAGTCGTCGAAGGCGCCCTGACCCCAGCGGAGGAACTTGTAGCGCTCCTCGTTGCGCTGGTACTCGATCTCGACGTTGCGCTCGAACGCCTGGGCATTGCCGAAAGCCTCGATGATGACGGAGTGGTCGATGACCATCTCGGCCGGCGCGAGCGGGTTGACCTTGTCCGGGTCGCCGCCGAGTTCCTTGACGGCGTCGCGCATGGTCGTGAGGTCGACGATGCAGGGCACGCCGGTGAAGTCCTGCATGATCACGCGGGCAGGCGTGAACTGGATCTCGACGCTCGGTTCGGCGTTCGGGTCCCAGTTCGCCAGGGCCTCGATGTGCTCCTTGGTGATGTTCGCGCCGTCCTCGGTGCGCAGGAGGTTCTCGGCGAGGACCTTCAGAGCGTAGGGGAGCTTGGCGGTGCCCTCGACAGCGTTCAGACGGTAGATCTCGTAGCTGTTGTCACCGACGTCCAGCGTGCCGCGGGCGCCGAAGGAATTGATACTCACGTCTAAATCCACTCTCCTCGTGTGCCGGCGGGCTGCGCCGGCGATTACTCGATGATCCACTTGCGGTCGGGCGGGGCTGGTCGATCCGGCGCAGTCGTGCCGCACCGGCTGACGTTCTGCACCGGCGGGCTGCGCCGGCACCATCGGATGTCCGCGAGGGCCACCCGCGACAACGTCGTCCAGTCTAACAGTACGAGCGTACTGTTACCAAGCTCGGGCCGGGACACGCCGGATCGGACCTGCCGACACCGGAATACCCAGACGAGTCCATTGTGTCGTACGGTGCAGGGCGGGGTTCGGCGAGGAGACACTCGACGCCGGCGCGATACCGCCCGTCAACGTGCACGCAACCCCGGGTGATCTCGAGAGGCAGGGGTGGCGGATGGGTCCGCAGGCGACGACGCTGGTGCTGGCAGCTCCCGCGGAGAACAACGAACTCACCGGACTCGTCGGGGTCGACATGGGTGAGCTGTCGCGGGACATCGCCGACGACGGCGTGGCGGGGGCGACGCCCGAACAGTTGCCCGGCATGCTCGAGGTCGTCGAATACGCCCAGTCGAAGGGCCATGACGTCAGCTTCGTGGTCATCGACCAGGTTCAGCCCCGGTTCACTCTCTACCGCGACGTCGCGAACCAGTTGCAGGAACAGGTCGGCGGCACCGTCATCGTGCTCGGCCCCAACTCGGTCGGCAGCTCGTCGCCCGAATTCAGCCGGGTGGTGCAGGAACAGGCCACCGACGGCCTGACCCTCACCGACCCCGCGGGTGCGGCGCGACAGATGATCGACACGATGACCGGTCCCAACGTGGACTGGACGATCGTGGGCCTCCTGCTGATCCTGGTCGTCGCGGGCGGAGCCGTGCTCGCCCGGCTCCGGCAGGTCCGCACCCGCAAGAACCTGGCCGCCGGTCCGCTGGGACCCGTGCGGGCCACCGCCGCGGAGTCGGATGACTCGTCGGCACCACGTCGCGAGCCGACCGCTTCCGGCCGGTAGTACGCAGGCCAGGGCCGCCTCGGCCGGCCGGCGATGCGGCGGGCGGGCCCGGCTCCTGGCACCTCGTTCTCGCGCGGCGGGGACCCTTCACGGCGTGTCTTCCGGTCTGTTGCCAATTCGAGACCTTGACGACCGTTCGATCTTTCGCCAGTTCACGGCATTTTCGCAGGTAATCACGCCTTTGTAATTCGCGAACACGGTTTTCTCGTGTGGTTGATGTGACGTACGGTTCTGATGTCGCGTGTGATGCCTGTGTTCTCTACAGGGTCCGATGTGGCGGAAGTGCAGTGCGTGATCGCCGCGGGTTCAGACACCCCGGACGGTCGCCGGACCGGGGATCGGAAGATCCCCGCGAATCGCGAGGAGTTCCAGGTGAGGCGAGGAAGAACTGGTGCGTCATGGCCGGCGCGCGTCTCGGCGGCCCTTGCTGTCGCACTCGTCTGCGCGGTCGGCGCGGGTCATGCCGACGCGGCGCCCAAGAAGACGCCCGAGTCGCCCATCTCCGGTCTGATCAACCGGATCGCGACGGTCAACCAGGACATCGCCGACCTCGACCAGGCGCTCGCGTCCCGCCAGGAGAACGTGAACCGATCGATCGTCGACTTCCAGAACTCGCTCGCGCAGCAGCGCCTCGCCACGGTGGCCGCGCGTGGAGCACGCACCGAACTCGACCGATCGAGCAAGGCCGTCGTCGACGCGCAGAAGGAGTTCGACCGGTTCGCCCGCCTGGCGTACCAGCAGGGGCCCGAGCAGGGTTCGATGTCGAACTACGTTGCCTCCGAAGACCCGCAGGGCGTCCTCGACCGCATGAAGCTGATCGATCAGGTCGGCAAGAAGCAGCAGGAGATGATTCGACGGCTGCAGGTGGCCCGCAACCAGAAGGCCAACCGACTCGCCGCCGTCGAGGCCACCCGCCGGCAGGCGTCGTTCGCGGCCAAGAGCGCCGAACAGCGCAAGACCGACGCCATGGCGGCGGTCACCGAGGCGAAGGCCGCCATCGCTTCGCAGCAGAAGCGCAAGGCCACCCTGATCGGGGAACGCGACCGGGTCCAGAAGCGCCTCAACACGATTCGCGGATACGTGCCGAAGAAGACGGTCGAGGGGCCGTCGGCGAGCGATCTGCTCTCGAACCTGTTCCCGACGGAACCGTCGGCCGAGGGGGCGCTCAAGGCGCTACCCGCCACGCCCGCCACCGACAACCAGGCACTGGCCGTCGCGGCGGAGGCCGCCGCGCGCCTCGCCATCGACGTCGGTTCGTCGATCCTCGCCGGTCTGGTCGGGCAGCAGCAGTTGCCCCAGTCCGAGTTGCTGAACGAGCTCGGCATCGGTGGTGCGGACATCACCGGCAGCAGCGGTGGCGACACCCTCAGTGCGCGACTCGGTTCGGGAAGCCTCGGCTCTCTGTTCGGCAGTTCCTCCGGCGGCGGCGGGGGCGGGGGCGGCGTCGTCCGACCCGGGCTGCGCGGTCCGCAAGCCGTCGAGATCGCCGTCAACCGTGCGCTCTCGCAGCTGAACGTGCCCTACGCCTGGGGCGGTGGCGACGCGAACGGCCCGACGCAGGGAATCCGCGACGGCGGTGTGGCCGACAGCTACGGCGACTACAACAAGATCGGTTTCGACTGCTCCGGCCTGATGATCTACGCGTTCGCCGGCGTCGGGATCGAACTGCCGCACTACACCGGTTACCAGTACACCTCGGGACCGCAGTTCCCGCTGTCACAGATGCGACGCGGCGACATGATCTTCTACGGCCCCAACGCGAGTGCGCACGTCGCGCTGTACCTCGGCGACAACAAGATGGTCGAGGCACCGCAGTCGGGTGACGTGGTCAAGGTGTCCCCGCTGCGCACCAACGGTGCGATGCCGAACGTGGTCCGTCTGCTCTGAGGCGTGGTGGTTCCGGCGGCAGCTGTGAACGACCGACACCCGTCGAGTCTTCTTGGCACCTTTTCAGCCGGCACGGCTAGGCTGGCACAGACACGCGGGGTCGACGCCTGCGCGCTGCGCGTTCGCGCCGCCCGTGGGCCCTCGCGGTTCGACGGAACAGCAGTTCAGAGGAACAGGAGCACGGGTTGACCGAATCGCACTCCCTCGGCAAGGCGGCCACGGGGGATCCCGCGGCGGCAGGAGCGGACGGCTCGGTGCTGAGCGACGCCGACGTCGCCCTGCTCGAGCGGGCCATCTACGAGGTCAAGCGCGTCATCGTCGGCCAGGATCAGCTCGTCGAGCGCATTCTCGTCGGTCTCCTCGCGCGCGGACACATCTTGCTCGAGGGCGTGCCGGGTGTCGCGAAGACGCTCGCTGTCGAGACGTTCGCCCGCGTCGTCGGCGGGTCGTTCTCGCGAGTGCAGTTCACCCCTGACCTCGTGCCCACCGACCTGATCGGTACGCGTATCTACCGTCAGGGCCGCGAGGAGTTCGACACCGAGCTCGGCCCGGTGGTCGCGAACTTCCTGCTCGCCGACGAGATCAACCGCGCACCCGCGAAGGTGCAGTCGGCACTGCTCGAGGTGATGGCCGAGCGGCACGTCTCGATCGGCGGCAAGACGTACTCGATGCCGGATCCGTTCCTGGTCATGGCGACGCAGAACCCGATCGAGAACGAGGGTGTCTACCCGCTGCCCGAGGCGCAGCGGGACCGCTTCCTGTTCAAGGTCCTCGTCGACTACCCGTCAGTGGAGGAGGAGCGCGAGATCGTCTATCGGATGGGCAACGTCCCGCCGACCGCCTCCCAGGTTCTCGACCCCGCCGCGATGCTGCGCCTGCAGCGGACCGCGGCGAACGTCTTCGTCCATCACGCGCTCGTGGACTACGTCGTCCGGGTCATCAACGCCACCCGCCGGCCGGCCGAGCTGGGCCTGAACGACGTCGCGTCGTGGCTGTCCTACGGCGCGTCGCCTCGTGCGACGCTGGGCATCGTGGCCGCGGCCCGCGCCCTGGCGCTGGTCCGCGGACGCGACTACGTGATCCCGCAGGACGTCGTCGAGATCATGCCCGACGTGCTGCGGCACCGCCTCGTGCTGTCCTACGACGCACTGGCCGACGAGATCGATGCCGACCAGGTCATCGCCCGCGTCCTGCAGACCGTCGGACTGCCGCAGGTCGGCGCGCAACCGGTGCCGCAGGGGCAGTACCCGCCCGGACAGCAGCACGCGCCCAATCCCGGACACGGGCCGAATGGGTATGCGGGACAGCAGGTCCCGCAGTCCGCCGGTCCGATGGACCCGAATTCGGCCCCGGCGAACCGGAATTCACCTCAGTATGGCGGCTAATCGGGACCTACCGCGTCTCGGCGCCGGGCTGCTCGACGAGGCGCAGCTGACGGCGGCGCTGAAGATGCTCGAGCTCACCGTGCGGCGCAAACTCGACGGCGTGCTCCAGGGCGAGCACCTGGGTCTGATCCCCGGACCGGGTTCGGAGCCGGGGGAGGCGCGGGCCTATCAGCCGGGCGACGACGTCCGGCGGATGGAGTGGTCGGTCACCGCACGCACGACCCAGCCGCATGTCCGGCAGATGATCGCCGACCGGGAACTCGAGACCTGGCTCGTCGTCGACGCCTCGGCCAGCCTCGACTTCGGCACCGTCGACTGCACCAAGCGCGACCTGGCCGTCGCCGCGGCCGCGGCTCTGGTCCACCTCACGACCGGCGGCGGCAACCGGCACGGCGCGCTGGTGGTGACCGGTGACGACGTGGTGCGGGTACCGGCCCGTGCCGGGCGCGCGCACGCCCAGAACCTCCTCAAGACCATCGCCACCACGCGACGCAGCTCGCCCGGCGTCCGGGGTGACCTGAAGGCGGGGATCGAGGCGCTCCGACGGCCCCAGCGCCGTCGCGGCCTCGCGGTCGTCATCAGTGACTTCCTCGGCCCGATCGACTGGGAGCGCTCGCTGCGCGCCATCGGCGCACACCACGAACTCCTCGCGGTCGAGGTCCTCGACCCCCGCGATCTCGACCTCCCGGCGATCGGGGAGGTCACCCTGGCCGACGCGGAGTCCGGGGAGATCCACGACGTGACGATCACCGACGACCTCCGGCGCGACTTCGCGGCCGCGGCGCGCGCACACCAGCAGCGGGTCCACCGCACTCTGCGCAGCTGTGGCGGCGCGATCCTGACGTTGCGCACGGATCGGGAGTGGATCGCCGACACCGTCAAGTTCGTCGCACAACGCCGCCGCGGTCTCGCGGCGGGGGTGGGGTAGGTCGATGCTGTCCAGTCCCTGGTGGTTGCTCCTGCTCCTGGTCGTGGCGCTGCTCGGCGCCGCGTACGTCTACATGCTGCGCCGGCGGCGGCAGCGTGCGCTGACCTTCGCGAACCTGGACCTGCTGAAGTCGGTCGCGCCCGCGGACCGTAGTCGTCTGCGGCACCTGCCGATCGCACTGCTGATCGTCTCGCTGATCCTGTTGACGGTCGCGCTGTCCGGGCCGCAGGCCGATCGCAAGGTGCCGCGCAACAAGGCGACCGTCGTCCTGGTGATGGACGTGTCGCGGTCGATGAACGCCACCGACGTGTCGCCGTCGCGGATCCGCGCGGCGCAGGAGGCGGCGAAGAAGTTCGCCGACGAGCTGACCGAGGGCATCAACCTCGGACTGATCTCCTTCGCCGGTACCGCCGCCAGCCTTGTGTCGCCGACGCCGGATCACAACGCCACCAAGGTCGCGGTGGACAAACTGCGGCTCGACGACAAGACGGCAACCGGGGAGGGCATCTTCGCGGCCCTGCAGCAGATCAGCACGTTGAACGCGGTGCTCGGCGGGACCGAGGGCGCACCACCTGCGCGGATCGTACTGCTCTCCGATGGTAAGGAGACCGTCCCGGACGACCCCGACGACCCGCGGGGTGCCTTCACCGCGGCCCGGAAGGCCAAGGAGGAGAAGATCCCGGTCTCCACGATCTCCTTCGGTACCCGGACCGGCACCGTCGAACTCGAGGGCGACCGGGTGCCGGTGCCGGTCGACGACGACTCGCTGCGCAAGATCGCCAACCTGTCCGGTGGCGACTTCTTCACCGCGGCCAGCCTCGACGAGTTGAACAAGGTCTACGAGCAGCTCCAGGACGAGATCGGTTACGAAACCCGTCGAGGGGACAATTCGAAGCCGTGGCTGGTCGCCGGTACGTTGTTCGCGCTGGTGTCGGCGTTCGCCGCGCTGGCCATCAACCGCCGGCTGCCCTGACGCGGACGTGTCCGGGGTGTGCCGCCGTGCGCCCCGCCCCCCGACCGCGTGTCACCCCCGCAACGAGAACGGATAAGTTGAACACCCATGACGGCAGCTAGCAACGAAGCGCAGAATCCCTCCCGCTCGGTCCTGGTGACCGGCGGCAACCGCGGAATCGGCCTGGCCGTGGCCCAGCGACTGGCAGCCGACGGTCACCGGGTGGCGGTGACGCACCGCGGTTCCGGAGCCCCGGACGGACTGTTCGGCGTCAAGTGCGATGTCACCGACTCGGAGTCGGTCGACCGCGCCTTCGCCGAGGTCGAGGCGCATCAGGGTCCCGTGGAGATCCTCGTCGCCAACGCGGGGATCACCGAGAACATGCTCCTCATGCGACTGTCCGAGGAATCCTTCGAGAAGGTCCTCGACGCGAACCTCACCGGCGCGTTCCGGTGCGCCAAGCGCGCCACCAAGGGGATGCAGCGCGCCAAGTGGGGCCGGATGATCTTCCTCGGCTCGGTGGTCGCGATGTCCGGCATCCCCGGCCAGGTGAACTACGCGGCCTCGAAGGCGGGCCTGATCGGGATGGCGCGCTCGATTGCGCGTGAGATCGGCTCGCGCAACATCACCGCGAACGTCGTGGCGCCCGGGTTCATCGAGACGGACATGACCGCGTCGATGGAGGACCGCTACATCGAGATGGCCAAGCAGGCGATCCCGCTCGGCCGAACCGGCAAGCCCGAGGACGTCGCGGCGGCCATCAGCTTCCTCGCCTCCGACGAGGGCGGTTACATCTCCGGTGCGGTCCTGCCCGTCGACGGCGGGATGGGCATGGGGCACTGAAACTGCCGAGCGCGGTCGCACGGCTACTGACCCGCACAGCGCAGTCGTAAGGCACGTCAATCAACGTCGAACTCAGGAGCACATCTTCGTGAGCGGAATCCTGGACGGGAAGACCGTCCTCATCACGGGCATCATCACCGATGCGTCGATCGCCTTCCACGCCGCCGCCATGGCGCAGGAGCAGGGCGCCACGGTCCTCATCACCGGCATCCCGGAACGGCTCCGGTTGATCGACCGGATCGCCAAGCGGTTGCCGAAGGAGGTGCCGCCGGCCATCGGGCTCGACGTCACCAACGAGGGCGATCTCGGCGCGCTCGCCGGGAAGCTCGCCGAGCTGGCGCCGCAGGGCATCGACGGCGTCATGCACTCGATCGCCTTCGCGCCGCGCACCTTGATGGGTCCCGAGGCCAAGCCGTTCCTGGAGGGGCCGGGCCCCGACGCCGCCAAGGCCTTCGAGATCTCGGCGTGGAGCTACGCCTCGCTCGCCCGCGCCGTGCTCCCCGCCATGAACGAGGGCGGCTCCATCGTGGGCATGGACTTCGATCCCCGCACCGCGATGCCGTACTACAACTGGATGGGTGTGGCGAAGGCCGCGCTCGAGTCGGTGAACCGGTACGTGGCGCGCGAAGTGGGCAACGCGAAGAACATCCGGTCGAACCTGGTGGCCGCCGGCCCGATCAAGACCCTGGCCGCGAAGGCGATCGCGGGTACCGCGACCGATGACGCCAAGCAGCTCAACATGCTCAACGAGTACTGGGACGGCGCGTCCCCGATCGGCTGGGACGTCGACGATCCCACCGTCGTCGCGAAGTCGGTGTGTGCGCTCCTCAGCGACTGGCTGCCGGCGACCACCGGTTCCATCGTCTACGTCGACGGTGGCGCCAGCCACAACACCTGGTTCCCGGAGGGCATGACCACCGGCTCATGAGTTCGCCAGCACCGGGGGACACCGCGCCCGTCGATCCCGCTCCGTTCGATGCCGTCCTGTTCCTGTCGTTCGGCGGACCGGACGGGCCCGAGGACGTGATGCCGTTCCTGGAGAACGTCACTCGCGGTCGGGGAATCCCGCGCGAACGGCTCGAGTCGGTGGCCGAGCACTACCTGCACTTCGGCGGCGTCTCACCGATCAACCGGCTCAACCTCGAGATGATCGATGCCCTGCGTGCCGAGCTCGACCGACGTGGTGTCGACCTCCCGGTGTATTTCGGCAACCGCAACTGGCACCCGATGGTCGAGGACACCCTGGCCGAGATGTACCGCGCCGGTCATCGCCGGATCCTCGTGTTCCCGACCTCGGCGTGGGGCGGCTACTCGGGGTGCCGGCAGTATCACGAGGACATCGACCGGGCGGTGACGGCGCTTGCCGACCGTGAACCGACGAGCCGCGAACCCGACGGTGCGGTGGTGCTCCGCAAGCTCCCGCAGTACTGGTCGCATCCGGCGTTCGTCGCGGCCGGGGCCGACGCGGTGAGCCGCGCTCTGGACGCACTCGGGCCCGGCGAGGAGCCGCCACGGCTGGTGTTCACCGCCCATTCGGTCCCGACCTCGGCCGATGAGGCGTCGGGTCCGGCGGCCGACGGCGGGAAGCTGTACTCGCGCCAGGTGCTGGCGGCGTCGCAGGCGGTCGCCGACGAGCTCGGCGTCGCCGACTTCGATCAGGTCTGGCAGTCACGGTCGGGTCCACCGCAGATCCCGTGGCTGGAGCCGGACATCTGTGACCATCTGGAGAGCCTTGCCGCGGAGGGTGTTCGACGGGTGGTCGTCTACCCGGTCGGGTTCATCTCCGACCATCTCGAGGTGATCTGGGATCTCGACAACGAGGCCGCGGAGGTCGCCGAGCGCCTCGGCCTGGACTATGTCCGCGCCGACACCGTGGGTCCCGATCCGCGGTTCATCTCGATGATCGGCGAATTCGTGGAGGCCTACGCCGGGGGCTTGGGCGACCTGTCGGCGATGGGATGCGGAGACAACGGCAGCACCTGTCGAGACCGGTGCTGTGTGCCCGCGGCGCGGCCTAGATCTGCGGCGAGGCCATCTGACCGCGCGTAGATTCACTGGCTTTGTTTGCCTTCATAACGATTTGATATAGGAACGGTCCATAATGTGATCTGCGCCTCAGTCGAAATGAAACTCTCGTGGCACGCGCATCTGAATCGGGGTGCGAACGTGAGAGAGAAATTTCCATGGCAGAAGGACCACTGAGGCTCGAGATAGATTTCCTCGGACCGATTCTGAAGACACTTTCCACCGGCTCCGCGGACGGTAGCAGCGAGCCCGTCAACTGAGATCCGTTTCCGCTGTGGGCTGCGTTGACGACGTAGCCCACAGCGGCGTGATCTCTCCTTTGTGCGCGTGTATCAACAGTGTTGACCGCGGAACGACTACTCATCCCAGTTGATCTCCGACCTGCTACGCAGCTACTCGCACGAGCGGTCGAGGACATTCCGTTGTATCGATGGGTGTTGGGTGACCACCTCCCGGATCTCACGCTGCGGGAATGGTTGGCCGAGATCTTGGTGCGGCCTTATCTCAACGCCGGCTGCGTATTGGGTTCCTTCCAGAACGAGCATCTCGTCGGAATTCTGATCTGGCATCCCCACGATGTCGAATTGTCGCCCGACGGCGAACCGCCGCTCGGCCCGGCTGATTTCGTCCGGGTCGCGGCCATTCCCGGACTCCGCGAACGGCTGATCGAGTTCCTCACCAGCCCACAATTGCCCTCCCCGGCATCGGATGCCGTCGATGTGCGGATCGCGGCGATTGTTCCCGAAGCTCGTGGTGGCGACGCTCTCGTTCGCATGATGCGCGAAGTGGAACGGTTCTGTGTCTCTGCGGCCCGGCCGTAGTACGCCTGGACCGGCTCCGCTCGGCTGCGGGACTGGTTCGTCCACGAATGGGGGGCGACGTTGTTCGCCACCGAACAGCGGAACGGACTCGATCTGTACGGCGTCGTGTCCGACCGTCCGCCGCGGCTCCGGGAGTGACCTTCCGGCGGTGGCGGCCCGGGTCCTAGCGTCGCAGTAGCTCGAGGATCGTGTGATTGACCGCCGCCGCCCGTGCGGTCCGCGTCAGCGCCTGGAGGCCCCGGAGCGTCGCGTCGCCGGAATCCCATTGTCCGGCACTGTCGCCGATCTCCACATTGCGCGCTCCGGCGAGGTCGACGATCGCCTCGACCTGTGCCGCCGTGTCGATCAGGCGGGTGGAGCGCGCGTCGAGGAGGTGCGGGGGCAGGGCGACCCGATGCCTCGAGGTGAGCGCCGCGAGTTCCGTACGGAGGTCGCTCGCGTCGGCCGACCGGCGTCCGCCGAGCCCGCCGATGATCGTGGTCGCCTCTCGAACTGCTTGCCGCAGCTCGTATTCCAGATCACCGGCACTGGGTCCCGCGGATACGAGATGACCGAGGTCGAGGGTCGCGTCGTAGCGGTAGGCCGACCACGTGCACGTGACGAACGGTGGATCGGCGGTGTCGGCGGCGAACTCCGGTACGAGCGCGAGCGTGCCGGCGCCCGCCGCGTCGTCGACGAGCAGCACCTCGCCCGCGCCGAGTGCGGCCGACGTCGCGACATGCGGTGGGAGTCCCTGCGGATCACCCGTGGAGGGCAGGCGGACGACGAGGCGTCGAGCGGGTCGCAGCAGCGCGAGCAGATCGAGCACCCCGTTCGCCGAACCCGTTGCGGGCGAATTCTGTTCGGCCCCGGCGACCCCGCCGTCGGGCCAGTGCAGGAGGTGCCGGTCGGCGGATTCCGCCAGGGCTTCGATCACGTCGTCGGGGGAGCACCGGCCGGTGAGCCAGGCGGCCGACCACGCGCCGAGGGCGCACGTCGGCCACGCGACGGTGGCGGAGAGCAGGCGGCTGCGTTTCATCAAGAAGCCAGGATACCGGCGAGGCCGGTGGGAGCCGGGCGTGGCAACCCCGCGGGCGGGCCCGCGGGGCATACGGTGTGTGCGCCGCCCGACCTGTCCATCGCGGCGGCGTGATCACGAGATGACCGATCGAGAGATGGTGGTGTGCGATGGATGACCGCTACGGACGCGATGTGCTCTCCCAGCACCGTCGGGCGAAGCCGCGTCCCGCGGAGGTCGCCGCGGATCGCGATCTGGTCGTCGAGGACGCCGCCACCGGCTTCTGCGGTGCGGTCGTCGGGCTCGAGAAGAGCTACGCCGGCGATCTCGTCCGGCTGGAGGACCGGCGAGGTCAGACGCGGGTGTTCCTGATGCACCCCGGCGCGTTCCTCATCGACGGTCGGCCGGTGACGCTCGTACGGCCGCGCACCAGGGGCCCGCAGCAGCCGGCCATGACGGCGTCGGGATCGCGAGCCGCACCTCGCGCCCGCGCGCGGACCGCGCGCGCCAGCCGGCTCTTCGTCGAGGGCGTGCACGACGCGACACTCCTCGAGCGCGTGTGGGGTGACGACCTCCGCGCGGAGGGCGTGGTCGTCGTCAGCCTCGACGGCCTCGACAACCTCGAGGCGGCACTCGACGAATTCCAGCCGGCACCGCATCGCCGGGCCGGTGTCCTCGTCGACCATCTGGTGGCGGGTTCCAAAGAAGCACAACTCACCGCCGAGGTCGGGGAGCACGTCCTCGTGTGCGGGCATCCCTACATCGACGTCTGGGAGGCGGTGAAGCCGGCGTCGGTGAAGATCCCGGCGTGGCCGCACATCCCGCGGGGCACCGACTGGAAGACCGGGGTGTGTGCCGAGCTCGGCTGGGGGGACCCTCGTGACGGCTGGCGCCGGGTGTTGGGCGGGGTGAGCAGTTTCCGGGATCTCGAGGTCGATCTGCTGCGGTCGGTGGAAGAACTCATCGATTTCGTGACCGCGGCCGAAGCGCCCAGGTGACGCACACGGCCTGACGCCCACCGGGGCCCACCCGCGTCGTGAGCGCCGAAGGCGGTTCGGACATCTCTGGCAGACTGGACCCATGAGCGCCCTGCTGTGGTTGGCGGCCGCGATCGTCCTGGTGGTCGCGGAGATGTTCGGTGGCGAACTCGTCCTGCTCATGCTCGCCGGGGGCGCATTCGCGGCCGCCGGTGTCGATTTCGCGTTCGAGACGCCGCTGTGGGTCGAGGGGCTGGTCTTCGCGCTCGTCTCGGTGCTGCTGCTGGTTGCGGTCCGTCCGATCGCCCGTAAGCACATGCTGAACCGTCCGGCGGTCCTGATGAACACCGAGGCGCTCGAGGGTCGGCCGGCGGTGGTGACCGAACAGGTCGACGCCCGTGACGGACGCGTCAAGATCGGCGGCGACGTGTGGTCGGCCCGCACGATGGACCCGACCCAGGTGCTCGAACCCGGAACCCACGTGACCGTCGTGGAGATCGACGGCGCGACCGCGGTGGTGTGGCGCGCCTGAGTGTGCCGCCGCGACACCGCCGAACGACAACGCTGGAAGGTGACCATGGAGTACGAGATCTTCGGCCTGACCGTCATCGTTTTGCTCGTGTTGCTCGTGGTGGTGATGCTGGTCAAGTCCGTCGCCCTCATCCCGCAGGCGGAGGCCGCGGTCATCGAGCGACTGGGCCGCTACACCCGCACCGTGTCCGGCCAGCTCACCCTGCTGTTGCCGTTCATCGACCGCATCCGCGCCCGCGTCGACGTCCGTGAACGAGTGGTGTCGTTCCCGCCGCAGCCGGTCATCACCGAGGACAACCTGACGCTGTCCATCGACACCGTCGTCTACTTCCAGGTCACCAATCCCCGCGCCGCCGTGTACGAGATCGACGACTACATCGCCGGCGTCGAGCAGCTGACGATCACGACGCTGCGCAACGTGGTCGGCGGGATGACGCTCGAGGAGACCCTGACCTCCCGCGATTCCATCAACGGCCAGCTGCGCGGAGTCCTCGACGAGGCGACCGGCCGCTGGGGCCTCCGGGTCGCGCGCGTCGAGCTGAAGTCGATCATGCCGCCGCCGTCGATCCAGGAGTCGATGGAGAAGCAGATGAAGGCCGACCGCGAGAAGCGGGCGACGATCCTCTCGGCCGAGGGCCAGCGCGAGTCGGCGATCAAGACCGCCGAGGGAAACAAGCAGTCGCAGATCCTCGCCGCCGAGGGTGCCAAGCAGGCCGCGATCCTTGCGGCCGAGGCGGATCGGCAGTCGCGCATCCTGCGGGCGCAGGGCGACCGCGCCGCGTCGTACCTCAACGCCCAGGGTGAGGCGAAGGCGATCGAGAAGACCTTCGCGGCGATCAAGGCGGCCAAGCCGACCCCGGAACTCCTGGCCTACCAGTATCTGCAGCAGTTGCCCGAGATGGCCAAGGGCGAGGGCAGCAAGGTGTGGGTGGTGCCGTCCGACTTCGGTTCGGCCCTCCAGGGTTTCGCGAAATCCTTCGGTGTCCAGGGAGACGACGGCGTGTTCCGGTACGAGCCGGCCGACTCGCCGCCCTCGCCGATCGACGACTCGGAGACCGAGGACTGGTTCTCGATGGCCTCCGATCCCAAGGTCGCCCAGGCCGTCGCCGAGGCGGAGGCGGTGGCCCGCACCCCGGTCGCGCCCGAGATCACCGCTCGTGCGTCGCGCGCGTCGCGCCATGCGTCGCCGGTGGGGTCCGAGCCGGCCGAGCTCACCGATGGTGCGTGGTCCCAGCCCGTACAGCCCGAGGAGCCGGGGCCGGCCGAGCCCACGACCTGAGAACGGCTCAGCGGATGAGGTGCTCGACGCCCGCCATGCCGACCGCCCACATCACCGAGGCGAAGGTGCCCATGATGAACTGCTCGGCCGCATGCGGGGCGCGCAGCTCGGGGTAGCGGGCGAGGCTTTTCACGGCCAGGATGATCGCGAGGCCTTCGGGCCACCCCGCCATCAACGTGGTGACGACCGCGAGGCGTTCGAGGTATCCGATCACCCGGCCGCCGCGCAACGGCCCGGCTTCGGCTGGGTCGGCCGGGTCGGCCGGGGCGGGCGCCGGGGAGTCGGGCGCGTCGGTGTCGTCCCCGGATCCGTCATCCGGCGACCCCTCCGGATCGGGTCCGGGCCCCGTGCGCTGGCCGACCCCGCCGGCGACGAGGACCGTCCGGACCACGGGTCCGCCGCCGGTGACCGCCGCGAGCGCGGCGACGACCGGGACGGCCGAGGCGAGGAAGCCCGTGGCGGGCGCGGCCACGGCGGCGAGGACGGCGGTCACCCCGGCCAGGACCAGCAGGACGACGGCTCCGATGACGTCGAGTCTGCGTACGACGGACACCGGCGCGTGGTTGCGCTTCTTCCGCGTCGCGAGCGCCCAGGTCGGCGTCGCCAGCGCGGTCAGGAGAAGAAGGGTGATCGCTGCGGTGGTCATGCCGATCCTCCGGACGGGAGTCGGTCGGCCTCGGCGAGCGCGTCGGCGACGAGGCCGAGGGAATCGGATTCCAGATCCCACGCCGCGGTCCGCAGCCGTTGACTCATGGCCTGTGGCGTGATGTCGAGTGCGGCGGCGGCCTCGACCTGGGTGAGGCCGCGACGCATCAGCTCCACCGCCTCCCGGCCGGCGGCACTGCGCGCGGTGATCACGTCGGCGATGAGACGGCCGGCCGTCTGGGCGTGACGGGACCAGCGAGTCTCCGGGCCGCGGACACAGAGGGGGACCCGCTGCCGCTTGGCGGCCTCGACGGCGTCGCGAGCGTGGACGAAGGCGGGCCCGCGCCCGGCCCGGGTGGACGGGGGGAGAGGCTCGTCGACCGGTCCGGCGCCGATGCCGACACTCCAGTGACCCTCGGCGGTGAGTTCGACGGCCAGTCGGGCGGCCGTCACCGGATCGGCGAGGACTCCCTGGATCTCGTCGCCCGCGGTACGTTCGAAGGCCCGTACGGTCTGGACCGATGCGAGAGCGGTGAGGATGGCGTCCACCCGGTCGATGTCGCGGCGACTCCCGCGTTGGTCGACGGTGAGTACGAACATCACTCAAGGCTATGCACTTGATCGCTGTGAATCAAGTCCCCTGACTGGATGGGATCGCGCTAGGTGACTTGATCCCCGAGGATCAAGTCGCTGCGCTTGTCGCGTTCGACGACGAGACCGGCAGGCGGGAGTCGAGCACCAGACCGGCGATGCCGATCGCAAAGAGGCCACCGGTGACCGCGAGCTGGAGGGGATGCGTGTCACCGGTCAGGGAATCGCCCAGCATGACCACCGCCGCGGTGCCGGGGGCCATGCCGAGGATGCTGGCAATCGCGTACGGCACGAGACGCACCGAGGACAGTGCCGAGCAGTAGTTCGCCACCGAGAACGGGCATGCCGCGATGAACCGCAGCGACCCGACCGCCAACCAGCCACGACGCTCGAGCCGGTACTCGACGGCACGGACCACCGGTGCCTTCAGGTACGGCTGCACGCGGTCGCGTCCGACCCTGCGGACCAGGACGAAGGCTGCCACCGCCGCCACCGACGAGGCGATTATCGCCCCCGCGAAACCGACCAGCGGTCCGAAGAAGATCCCGGACATCACCGTGAACGTCGACCGTGGGATCGGGGCGATGGTGACGACCGCGTAGGCGAGGAAGAACAACCACACGAAGGCCGGTCCCAGATCCGCGCCCCAGTCGCGGACGCTCGAGATCGAGGGCAGCGGGACGAAGTAGGACGCGGCCAGGACGGCGGCGAGGAGCACGGCGGCGACGAGAGCCCGGCGCAGGATCCGTCGATCGGCCCGACGACGGCCCGACGTCGGCGGGTGACCGTCTCCGGCGCTCGCCGCGTCCGCGATCTCCGCGTCGGCCGCGGTCGGGCCGGCGACATCCTCGCTGACAGCGGATCGATCGGGCACCCGGACACTCTACGCTGGGCCCAGCGGTGTACCGGGTCCCCGAGTGCGCCACGTCACGCCGACCTCGACGCCGAGCCGAGCGAGCGATCGGCTAGTGTCGTGTACGCGCTCATCACAGTGCATTCACGGAGGTGTGCTTCCCCACATGCCACAGCAAACTGACCAGCCCAAACCCGAGTCAGAACTCGACGACGCCTACCAGGCGTGGTCGACGGCCGCCGCGGCCGTTCTGGCGAAGTCGCGACGCGTCGACGTCGACGAGCTGCCTGACACACCCGAGGCGCTGCTCTCGACCGACACCGCCGACGGGCTGACCATCCGGCCGCTCTACACACGTCGCGACGAACTCGCCGAGCCCGGTGTCCCCGGTCGCTTCCCGTTCGTCCGCGGCGCCGACCCCGTGCGTGACGTCACCACCGGCTGGCGCGTCACGGAACGGTTCGGCGACGACGCGACGCCGGCGGCGGATCTCAACGAGCTCATCCTGGAGGCGATGGCCAACGGGACGAGCGGTCTCTGGCTCTCGGTGAGCAGGCCCGGTGACGGGCTGGGGGTCGCCGACCTCGCGACGGCGCTGCGCGGCGTCTACCTCGATCTGGTGCCGGTGACCCTCGATGCGGGCACCGAGGGCATCGCGGCGGCTCGCGAACTGCTCGGCCTGAAGGAAAAGGCCCAGGCCGCTCCGGTCGCCGCCGCTCCGACGGCGGCCACCGTCCACTCCTTCGGCCTGTCGCCGCTGACGGCCGCGTTCTCGGGCCGGGCGACCGTCGATCCCGACGAGGCCACGGCGCTCGCCGCATCCGGGCTGCCCGACGGGGTCCGTACCTTCCGGGTGGACGGCAGCGACTTCGCCACCGCCGGTGCCGACAACGGCCTCGAACTCGCACTGACGGTGGCGGCCGCGGTCGCCCACCTCCGTGACCTCACCGCGGCCGGCCTCTCACCCGAGGCCGCGCTGCGTCAGATCACCTTCGGCGTCTCCGCCGACGACGACCAATTCGCCACGATCGCGAAATTCCGTGCGCTGCGCAAGATCTGGGCTCGGGTGGCCGAGGTCGTCGGCGCACCCGAGGTCGGCGGAGCGCTGACCCACGGCGTGACCGATCTGTCGATGTACTCCCAGCGGGACCCGTGGGTCAACATGCTGCGCAGCACCATCGCGGCATTCGGAGCCGGGGTCGGCGGCGCCGACCAGCTGACCGTCCTGGGCTACGACGCGACCATCCCGGCGGACAAGCGCACCTCGAGCGCGTCCTTCTCGCGACGCATCGCCCGTAACACCCAGCTGCTGCTGCTCGAGGAGTCCAACATCGGACGCGTCCTCGATCCGGCCGGCGGCTCGTGGTTCGTCGAGTCCCTGACCGACGATCTCGCCACGAACGCCTGGACGGTGTTCACTGAGGTCGAGGCCGCCGGCGGTTACCGTGTCGCGCTCGACACGGGCTGGATCGCCGAGAAGGTCGACGCCTCCCTCGCTCGCCGCGACACCGAGGTCGCGCACCGCCGCATCTCGGTCACCGGCGTCAACGAGTTCCCCAACATCGACGAGCGCTCACTGTCGGAGACGACGGGGGCCCCGGCTTCCGCGGTCACCGACGTCGTTACCGGTACGCCGCGCCTCGCGCGGATCGGACGCGCCTTCGAGGAACTGCGGGACCGGTCCGACGTCGTGCTCGCCGAGCACGGTGCACGGCCGTCGATCCTGCTCATCCCGCTCGGCAGCGTCGCCGAACACAACGGCCGCACCACCTTCGTCGCGAACTTCCTGGGTGCCGGTGGCATCACCGTCGTCAACCCCGGCCCGCTGACCGCGGACAAGGTCGGCGACGCGGTGGCCGGGGCGAACACCCCGATCGCGGTCCTCTGCGGAACCAAGGCGCGCTATGCCGAAGAGGGGCCCGCCGCACTCGCGGCCGCTCGCGCGGCCGGTCTGTCGACAGTGCTCCTCGCCGGACCGGACAAGGAATGGCCCGAGGGCGACGATCGTCCCGACGGTTCGCTGCGCGTCGGCATCGATGCGGTGAGCACCCTCGGCGACCTTCTCGACCAGCTGGTCTCGACATCCCTGAAGACGGCGGGAGCAACGGCATGACCCAGACCGAACCCGATCTGACACAGACGATTCCGAACTTCGCCGGAATCGGTCTGACATCGGACGACACCGGTGCGACGACCGCTGATGGTGCCGCGGCCGCGGTCGCCGAGGAACTAGCCTCGGCGCACGGATACTCGGTGGACCAGGTCACCTGGAGCACCCCGGAGCAGATCGACGTCACGCCGGTGTACACGCGCGCCGAGCGCGACGCCGTCCTCGACGATGCCGAACATCCGTACCCGCTCGATTCCGTTCCCGGTGCCGCACCGTTCATCCGGGGCCCGTACCCGACGATGTACGTCAACCAGCCGTGGACCATCCGCCAGTACGCCGGCTTCTCGACCGCGGCCGAATCCAACGCCTTCTACCGCCGCAACCTCGCGGCCGGCCAGAAGGGACTGTCGGTCGCATTCGACCTCGCGACCCACCGCGGCTACGACTCCGACCATCCGCGCGTCGCCGGTGACGTCGGCATGGCCGGGGTGGCGATCGACTCGATCCTCGACATGCGTCAGCTCTTCGACGGGATCGACCTCGGCAGCGTGTCGGTGTCGATGACGATGAACGGCGCGGTGCTGCCGATCCTCGCGCTGTACGTCGTGGCCGCCGAGGAGCAGGGTGTGCCGCCGGAGAAACTGGCCGGGACCATTCAGAACGACATCCTCAAAGAGTTCATGGTCCGCAACACCTACATCTATCCGCCGAAGCCGTCGATGCGGATCATCTCCAACATCTTCGAGTACACCAGCCAGAAGATGCCGAAGTTCAACTCGATCTCGATCTCCGGCTATCACATCCAGGAGGCCGGGGCGACGGCCGATCTGGAGCTGGCCTACACGCTCGCCGACGGCGTCGAGTACATCCGCGCCGGACTCGAGGCCGGCCTGGACATCGACAAGTTCGCCCCGCGACTGTCGTTCTTCTGGGGCATCGGCATGAACTTCTTCATGGAGGTCGCGAAGCTGCGTGCGGCGCGTCTGCTGTGGAGTGAGCTCGTCGCCGAGTTCGATCCGAAGAACGCGAAATCGCTGTCGCTGCGCACACATTCGCAGACCTCGGGCTGGTCGCTGACCGCCCAGGACGTGTTCAACAACGTGGCCCGCACCTGCGTCGAGGCGATGGCCGCCACGCAGGGTCACACCCAGTCGCTGCACACCAACGCCCTCGACGAGGCCATCGCGCTGCCGACCGACTTCTCGGCCCGCATCGCGCGCAACACCCAGCTGCTCCTGCAGCAGGAGTCGGGCACCACCCGTCCGATCGATCCGTGGGCCGGTTCGAACTACGTCGAGTGGCTCACGCATCAGCTGGCGCAGAAGGCGCGCAAGCACATCCGCGAGGTCGAAGAGGCCGGCGGCATGACGCAGGCCATCAACGAGGGCCTGCCGAAGCTGCGCATCGAGGAGGCCGCGGCGCGCACCCAGGCGCGTATCGACTCCGGCCAGCAGCCGTTGGTGGGCGTGAACAAGTACCAGGTCGCCGACGACGAGGAGATCGAGGTCCTCAAGGTCGAGAACTCGAAGGTGCGCGCCGAGCAGCTCGAGAAGCTGGACCGGCTTCGCGGACAACGCGACTCGGCTGCGGTCGAGGCGGCCCTGGCCGATCTCACCCGCGCCGCCGCGTCGTCGGAGGGTGGCCTGGAGAACAACCTGATGGCGCTGGCCATCGAGGCAGCACGGCATCAGGCGACGGTCGGCGAGATCTCCGAGGCACTCGAGAAGGTCTATGGTCGCCATCAGGCGGAGATCAAGACGATCAGCGGGGTGTACCGACATGAGGCGGGCGAGGTGAGCAACATCGACGCGGCGATCGAGGCCGTGCGCCAGTTCGCCGAGGCAGAGGGCCGCCAGCCGCGTGTCCTGGTCGCGAAGATGGGCCAGGACGGCCACGACCGCGGCCAGAAGGTGATCGCGACCGCGTTCGCCGACCTCGGCTTCGACGTCGACGTGGGCCCGCTGTTCGCCACGCCGGAGGAGGTGGCCGCGCAGGCCGCCGACAACGACGTGCACGTGGTGGGTGTGTCGTCGCTGGCCGCCGGGCACCTGACGCTGGTCCCGGCCCTGCGGGAGGCGCTGCGCGAGGTCGGACGCGAGGACATCATGGTGGTCGTCGGCGGCGTGATCCCGCCCGGCGACTTCGCCGAACTGTACGAGGCCGGCGCCGCCGCGATCTTCCCGCCCGGATCGGTCATCGCCGACTCGGCCGTGGAACTCATCGGCAAGCTCGCCGACACCCTCGGCCTGGAGCTGCCCGGGGCGACCGCGAACTGATGGCGGTCCAACCGCGACGTCCCATCGACGTCGACGCGCTGGCCGACGCTGTCCTGGCCGATCGCCGCGCCGATCTGGCGCGTGCGATCACGCTCGTCGAGTCCAAGCGCGCCGATCACCGGGCCGCCGCCCAGGAGCTGTTGCTGAAGCTGACGCCGCACGCGGGCAAGTCGTTCCGCGTCGGCATCACCGGCGTCCCCGGGGTGGGCAAGTCGACGACGATCGAGGCCCTCGGCATGCACCTGCTTCAGCTGGGCCACAAGGTGGCGGTGCTCGCCGTCGACCCCAGTTCGACGCGCACGCGGGGCTCGATCCTCGGCGACAAGACCCGAATGGGCCGGCTGTCGACGGCCGAGAACGCCTACATCCGGCCGTCGCCGACGTCGGGCACGCTCGGCGGCGTGGCCAAGGCCACCCGCGAGAGCATCGTGCTCGTCGAGGCGGCCGGCTTCGACGTCGTGCTGGTCGAGACGGTGGGAGTCGGGCAGTCCGAGGTGACGGTCGCGAACATGGTCGACACGTTCACGTTCCTCACCCTGGCCCGCACCGGGGATTCGTTGCAGGGCATCAAGAAAGGTGTTCTCGAACTCGCCGACGTGGTCGTGGTGAACAAGGCCGACGGCAAACACCTCAACGAGGCGAAGAGCGCGGCACGCGAGTTGAAGAACGCGCTGAAGCTGATCTATCCGCACGACGCGCTGTGGATGCCGCCGGTGCTGACCATGAGCGCGATCGAGAACACCGGCGTCGACGAGTTCTGGAAGACCGTGGTACGCCACAACGAGACACTCACCGCGGCAGGAGAGTTCACCGCCCGCCGCAACCAGCAACAGATCGACTGGACCTGGGCGATGGTCAACGACATCGTGCTGTCCCGGCTCGGTGACTCACCGGCCGTGCGCGGGATCCGCGGCGACGTGGAGCAGCAACTGCGGGACGGGTCGCTGACCCCGGCCCTCGCCGCGCAACGGATCGTGGACGCGTTCGACGAGCGTTGAGTGCACCGATCGAGGTCGCATGCGATTTCGATCCGTCCGTGCGACCTCGATCGAGGTCGCGTCAACGGACTGAGGTCGCATGCGACGTCAATCCCGGCGGCGGCGCGGACATCTGGTGCGGCCCGGCGCCCCGGGGTTAGAGCATCAGGCCAACAGCGGTGCCAGCGTCTCGCCGAGTAGCGAGACCCGCCCCGGCACGTGGCCGTTGGCGGGAGCGTTCACCGTGACACCGTCGACACCGGTCGCGAGCAGCTCGGCGTACCGGGCGGCCACCTCGTCGGGATCCCCGACGATCGTCGATCCGCGGCGTGACTCGGCCGCCGGTGTGCGCTCCAGGTACGCCTCCAGCTCCGCGGTCGCCTCGGCGGCGGTCGGCGCCACGCAGGCCGACGTCTGCACGGTCACGGTGATCTCCGAGCGGTCCCGGCCGAGTCGTTCGCAGTGTTCGGCGAGGGCGTCGAGTTTGCGGGGAATGTCGGCGGGTGTGCACAGCAGGTTCGATTCGTCGGCGTACTGCGCGACCATCCGCAACGTCTTGCGCTCGCCGCCGCCGCCGATCATCACCGGGATCTTCGACAGCGGCGCAGGCACATTGAGAGCGTTGGTGACCCGATAGCGGTCACCGTCGAGGCTGGGTGCCTCGCCGGCGAGCATGCCGAGGATGATCTGCAGCGCCTCCTCGAGGCGCTCGAACCGGTCGGTGAACGTCCCGAACTCGTACCCGAGCGAATCATGTTCCAGCTCATACCATCCCGCGCCGATGCCGAGCTGGGCCCGACCACCCGACACCACGTCGAGGGCCGTGACCGTCTTCGCGAGCAGCGTCGGGTTGCGGTAGGTGTTGCCGGTGACGAGCGACGACAGACGGACCTTCGAGGTGTGCTGGGCGAGTGCCGCGAGCAGGGTGTAGCACTCGATCATCGGATCGTCGGGCTCACCGAGCATCGGCAACTGATAGAAGTGGTCCATCACGAAGACGGTGTCGAAACCGGAGTTCTCGGCCTCTTGCGCCTGCGCGACCACGGTGGGGAACAACTGGTCGGCGGCGACGCCGGGGTAGGTGAAGTTCGGGATCTGGTAACCGAGTCGAGTCACCCGTTCAGAGTAGTCCGGTGGACTCCTCCGGCGCGGTGCCGACGATTTCGGGTGCGCGACTGCGCGCGAACTCGCCGATCGTCTCGATCAATTCGTCGAACACGGCGTCGACGTCGGTGGAGGTCGCGATGCGGGCGTTGGGTCCGGGTGCGGTCATCGCGCGTTCGTCGGCCACGGTCATGCCCCGCGTCAGCGTCCCGGCGAGTTCGACGTCGACGCGCGCCGGGCGGGTCTCGACCGTGTCGGGGGCCAGCGCGACCAGTGCGGCGAACGGGTCGTGCAGGTGGGCGATGTAACCCTCGTCGTGATCGTCGTGGAACTCGAAATAGAACCGCAGGGCGTCGACGAGATGCCGGATGATCTCGTTGTTGGCGACCGAACGGAGTCCGCGTTCGTCGGTCGGGTCCGGGCACTCGACGGGCGTGCTGCCGGCCGCGGCGGCGAGTCGGACGACGTGATCGGGTGTCAGGACGACCGACTCGGTGAGGTCGAGCGCGCAGACGATCGGTTCCGGGGCGCCCGCGGTGCCGAAGGCGGTGAACACCTCGGCCGCTGCTTCCGGGTCGACGGCCACATTCCACTCCGAGGTGGGCGTCGTGTTGCCGTGGGTGTGGAAGGCGCCGCCCATGATGACCAGGCGCCGCAGGCGCGCCGGCAGGTCCGGGTCGCGTCGAATCGCGGTCGCCAGGGACGTGAGGGGGCCGGTCACCAGGCCGACGAGTTCGCCGGCGTGCGCCCGCGACGCCTCGATCCAGGCGTCGGCGGCGTCGAGATGGCTCGGCGTCGTGGTCGGGGCCGGCAGTTCGGCGTGTCCGACGCCCAGCGGACCGTGGGTGTCCTCGGTGGTCATCAGCGCGGCGACGAGGGGAGTGGCCGGGCCCGTGTGGACGGGCACCTCGGGGCGTCCGCACAGCTCCAGCCACGAGAGATTGTTGGCCGTGACGACATCGACCGGCACGTTGCCGGCCGTGGAGGCCACTCCGACGAGGTCGACGTCGGTGCGCGCGAGCAGATAGATCAGCGCGAGTGAGTCGTCGATGCCGGTGTCGCAGTCGAAGAACAGGCGCTGGGTCACCGCACAATTGTGCCGGGTCCGCTGCGAACGGGTTTTACCACCCCGTGGGGACCACGCCGACGCCTCGGAGGCCACCCGGGGGGCGGTTGCGGCTCGCGCTCGACGTGATGGAGACCACATACGCGAAACAGATGATCCTCGGCCGGTTCATTGTCATGTTCACCGCAGGCCGACAACGGTTTCCGCCACATCCCGTCTTGCCCAGAGAGCGGACACGGGGTCGGTCACGACTGGACAACGATCTCATCATCCGTACGGTCGGACCCATGTCGATTCAGGACTCTGCCTTCGAATGGACGGAAACGAACCGCGAATGGCTGATCGAGAATCCCGCTCGCATCGTCGCCTACGTGGTCGTGGCGTTGATCGTCCGCTTCGTGTTCCACCGTGCCATCGACCGCGCCACCCGGCCACGGACCGCCGGAGCGGAGCCGGGCCGCGGCACCGCTCTCATGCGCGGACTGCGGTCGAAGTCGGCCTCCACCGAGCGCAACGCCCAGATCGCCGCACGCCGTGCACAGCGGGCTGCGACGATCGGGTCGGTGCTCAAGTCGACGGTGTCGATCGTGCTGCTCGTCTGGGTGGTGCTGTCGGTCCTGAGCGTCCTCGGCGTCAACATCGCGCCGTTCATCGCCTCGGCCGGCATCGTCGGCCTCGCCATCGGCTTCGGTGCGCAGAACCTGGTGCGTGACTTCGTGACCGGCGTCTTCATGCTGCTCGAGGACCAGTACGGCGTGGGTGACATCGTCGATCTCGGCGAGGCCGTCGGCGAAGTCGAATCGGTGGGGCTGCGCGTCACCACCCTGCGCGACATCGACGGCACTCTCTGGTACGTCCGCAACGGCGAGATCGCCCGCGTGGGCAACATGAGCCAGGAGTTCGCGGTCGCGCGCGTCGATGTCCCGGTGGCGCCCGGCGCCGACATCGACAAGGCGCAGCAGGTGGCCGACGAGGCGGCCCGCACCGCGGTGGAGGAGGACTCGACCGACATCCTCGGCCAGATCGAGATGCTCGGCGTCCAGGAGGTGTCGTCGGATCAGGTCGTCCTGCGTCTGACGGTGAAGACCAAACCGAACGGCCAGTGGGCGGTGCAGCGGCGACTGCGTCGGGCGATCCTGCGGGCCTTCGTGGAGAACTCGATCGATCTGCCGTACTCGCGGGCGTGGGCGGCGCTCGCGGACTCGGTCGCACCCTGACGCGGAGATCGCCTGCGGCACAACGAGAAAAACCCCGGCGGTGAGCCGGGGTTCTTCTCGTTGTTCTGGTGTCCGAGGGGGGACTTGAACCCCCACGTCCGTTAATAGGACACTAGCACCTCAAGCTAGCGCGTCTGCCATTCCGCCACTCGGACCTGCGTGCCGCGGTGAGCGTCCGGCGATCTCCCGCCGGTGGTCTCTCGACCCCGTCTCGCTGCAGCGGGATAACCCTAACCGAGGTTGCCCGTGTATCCCAAATCCCGTAGGAGTGAGGGGTGTCTTCACAGTCTGCGACCGACGAAGTGGTCGATCTGGTCAGCCAATTGATCCGTTTCGACACCTCCAACACGGGCGAGCCCGAGACCACCAAAGGCGAGGAGGAGTGCGCCAAGTGGGTGGCCCAGCAGCTCGAGGAGGTGGGCTACACCACGCAGTACGTCGAGTCCGGCCGTCCCGGCCGCGGCAATGTGTTCGCGCGCCTCGCCGGTCCGCCCGACTCCGATCGCGGCGCGCTGCTGATCCACGCCCACCTCGACGTCGTGCCCGCCGAACCGGCCGACTGGAGTGTTCACCCGTTCTCTGGTGCCATCAAGGACGGCTACATCTGGGGCCGCGGCGCGGTCGACATGAAGGACATGGCCGGAATGGCCCTGGCGCTCGCGCGTCAGTTCAAACGAGACGGCACCGTGCCGCCCCGGGAGCTGGTGTTCGCGTTCCTCGCCGACGAAGAGGCCGGCGGGGCGTGGGGCGCCCACTGGCTCGTCGAGAACCGGCCCGACCTGTTCGAGGGCATCACCGAGGCCGTCGGCGAGGTCGGCGGCTTCTCGCTCACCGTCGACCGGCCCGACGGCACGCAGAAGCGTCTCTATCTGGTCGAGACGGCCGAGAAGGGGCTCGCGTGGATGCGGCTCACCGCCGAGGCGCGGGCCGGGCACGGATCGTTCCTGCACGAGGAGAACGCCGTCACCGAGGTCGCCGAAGCGGTCGCCCGGATCGGTCGGCACACGTTCCCCCTGGTGATGACGGAATCGGTCAGCCAGTTCCTGGCCGAGGTCAGTGCGGAGACGGGCCTGGACCTGAGTCCCGAGGCCCCCGACCTGGAGACGTCGCTGTTCAAGCTGGGCAACCTCGCGCGGATCATCGGCGCGACCCTGCGTGACACCGCCAATCCCACGATGCTCAAGGCCGGCTACAAGGCCAACGTCATCCCGCAGAAGGCCGAGGCGGTCATCGACTGCCGCGTGCTCCCCGGGCGGCAGGCCGCGTTCGAGAAGGAGATCGACGAACTCATCGGCCCCAACGTGCGGCGGGAGTGGATCACCCATCTCGATTCCTACGAGACGACCTTCGACGGCGACCTGGTGGATGCGATGAACGCCGCCGTCCTCGAGCACGATCCGCAGGGAAAGACGGTGCCGTACATGCTCTCCGGCGGCACCGACGCCAAGGCGTTCGCGAAGCTGGGCATCCGGTGCTTCGGGTTCGCGCCGTTGCGGTTGCCGCCCGAACTCGACTTCGCGGCCCTATTCCACGGCGTCGACGAACGCGTGCCCGTCGATTCGGTTCTGTTCGGCACCAAGGTCTTCGAGCACTTTCTGCGGCACAGCTGAGCACACCACTACAGTGGGCGTCACGGCCTTCCCGCCGATCCGGACGCACCGGTTCGGAGGGTGACCGGCACTCTTCCGCCGCGCGAAACGTGAGAAAGGTGAACACATGTCGTCATTCGACCCGTACTCCCCGCTGCCGAGCCTTCCCGGTTTCACCCTGACCTCGGAGAGCTTCACCGACGGGGCCGCACTCGCCAACGGGCAGGTGAGCGGGATCATGGGTGCGGGTGGCGAGGACCTCTCACCGCAGCTGAGCTGGTCCGGATTCCCCGCCGAGACCAAGAGTTTCGCCGTCACCGTCTACGACCCCGACGCTCCGACCGCCGCCGGGTTCTGGCACTGGGCCGTCGCCGACATCCCCGCCTCGGTCACGAGCCTGCCCGAGGGCGCCGGCGACGACGACGGGTCCGGGCTCCCCGAAGGCGCGGTCACTCTCACCAACGACGCTTCGCTACGCCGCTACATCGGTGCCGCGCCGCCCCCCGGACACGGCCCGCACCGCTATTTCGTCGTCGTGCACGCCGTGGACACCGAATCGCTCGGGCTGCCGGAGAACGCGACACCGGCCTACCTGGGTTTCAACCTGTTCTCGCATGCGATCGCGCGGGCGACCCTCGTCGGCACCTACGAGCAACCAGCCGAGAACGTCTGAGTTCTCGCTCGGCCGATCGCCCGGTGCCCTGCGTACCGGGCGATCGGTGGCCGTCAGGGCTGGTTGCGGGCCGCGCAACCGACCGCGTCGGAGATCGAGGCGAAGCCACCGTCCCGGGCGCGCCGGGCGAGTCCGGCATGGAGTTCGGCGAGCCACACCGGGCCGCCGTAGATGAAGCCGGTGTAGACCTGCAACAGGTCGGCACCGGCGCAGATCCGCTCCCAGGCCTGGTCGACGGTCTCGATTCCGCCCACGCTGACGAGCGCGATACGTCCGCCGACGCGGTCGTAGAGGCGACGCAGCACCGTCAGCGACCGAGCGGCGACCGGCGGCCCGGACAGCCCACCGGCACCGATCTCGTCGACCTCGTGCGACGCGGTGCGCAGACCCTCGCGGCCGATCGTGGTGTTGGTGGCGACGATCCCGGCCAGGCCGAGCTCCACGGCCAGGTCCGCCACGGCGTCGACGTCGTCGTCGACGAGGTCGGGGGCGATCTTCACCAGCACCGGGACGTCCACGGCGGCGAGTACCGCGGCCAGGATCGGTCGCAGTGAGTCGACGGCCTGCAGATCACGCAGTCCCGGGGTGTTCGGCGAACTCACGTTGACCACGACGAAATCCGCGAGCGGTCCGAGCAGTTCCGCCGAACGCCGGTAGTCGTCGATGGCGTCCTCGACCGGGACGACCTTGGTCTTGCCGATGTTGGCTCCGATGGGGACCGACACCGGCCCCCGTCGTACCTCGGTCAGGTGCTGTGCGGCCACCTCGGCACCGGGATTGTTGAAGCCCATCCGATTGATCAGCGCACGGTCCGCGGGCAGCCGGAACAATCGCGGCGTCGGGTTCCCGGGCTGCCCCTGGCCGGTGATCGTGCCGATCTCGGCGAACCCGAAGCCGAGCTGACCCCAGGTGTTCACCGCGCCGGCCGTCTTGTCGAACCCGGCCGCCAGACCGATCGGGGCGGGGAAGTCGATGCCGAACACCCGCGTCCGCAGGATCGGATCATGCCGGGCCAACAGCCTCGCGGTCAGGAACGCCAACGGCGGAAACCGCCCGACGACGCGCAGCACCGAGAACACGATGTGATGGATTCGCTCCGGATCGACGCGGAACATGATCGAGCGCAGCAGGGGATAGCACCACCGGTTGAGCACGGGAAGTACTCGGGTGGTGCTGCGGGACATCAGCATGCGCGGGCGCTCCGTGGGTCGTTGTCGTCGAATCCGGTGGACCGGTCGCCGGTCGGGTCGGCGGTGTCGGGCCCGCGTGAACCTCGCGGCGGCCGGCGCCGTTTGAGCAGCACCTTGCGGGTTCCGTCGGAGTAGAGCCGCACCCGGGACAGCTCCCAGCCGCCGAACTCTGCCTCGAGGGCCAACCGCATCGAGGCGGTCACCCGGGTGACGTCAGGGGGAAGACGCAGCAGGATGCACTCGACATCCTCCGAGGTGACCTCCCACCCGTCGGGATAGCGCGAACCGAGGCGCGCAGCAGTACGCGCACTACGAGCGTGCGGACGCCGGTCAGTATTCATTCGGCCCGCTCGCTTCGCTCCCGGCGCCGGGATTCATTCGGCCCGCTCGCTTCGCTCCCGGCGCCGGGATTCATTCGGCCCGCTCGCTTCGCTCCCGGCGCCGGGATTCATTCGGCCCGCCCGTCGTCGGGAACCACCTGGAGTCCGCCGTTCCGCGCCGAGAGCACGTAGACGGTGCCCGATCCGTCGACCACGATGCGGTCGGGCTGTACGACCGAGGCGAACCGCCGGACCTCGGTGGGTTCACCGTCTGCCAGGTCAAATGCCACCACCTCGTTGTCGCCGGTCGTCGAGACCCAGAGCAGGTCCCGGGTGTCGTCGTAGTCTACGGCGTACGGTCCGCCGGCCACCGGGTAGCGAAAGCGCATCACCAGCGGTGATCCGAAGAAGCCGAGGATCTCGCCGTCACGGGTGTTGGCGACCAGCACGCGTCCGAACTCGTCGACGGTCGAGTTGGTGGCCCCGTTGCCCGCACGCAGCGCCGGCCCCAGTTCACCGGATTCGGGGTCGACGGGGGTCACCGACGACTGCGCCCGATCCAGGACGACGACCTGGCCGTCGAGGCCTTCCGCAGACTCGGGCGCGGCCGTCACCGAGTCCACCCGTACGAAGCGATCGACGTCGTGCTTCTTCGCGAAATCGTTGTCGTACACGAGGACTCGTCCATCGGCCGTGCCGACGACGAGCAGCCCGGCCGTGGTCCGGGCGATCGCCGTCGGCTGGTCGGACTCGAGGTCGCCCGTGCGGACCCGCCCGTCGGCATCGACGACGACGAGCGCACCCGGGCCCGCGCCGACGAACCCGCCGTCGTCGCCGGCGGCCAGGGCGGTGAGGCCCGGGACCGCGATCGTCTGCGGCGGGGTCGTCAGCGCCCCGGCGTCGTATCGGAGGATCTGGTTGCCGTCGGCTGACAGGACGGCAACGCTGCCACCCGACGCGGCGAGCGCACGCGCCTCGGCCGGGGCGGGCACGACGGTGCCCGCGGGAGCCGTCGTCGAATTCGCCGGCGCCTCCGGCGCGGTCGCGGGCACGACGGTCGGTACGTCGGGGGTGCCGTCGTCGGAGCCGCACGCGGTGATCATGCCCACACCGATGACCAGTGCCACCGTGGCCGCGATCGGACCCCGTAGCCGCGACACGCCCGTGTGGGGCTGGTGACTTGAGCGTGAAGGTCGCGGGAAGTGCATGTCCCCATCTTGCGCGACCGCTTCCGCGCGCCGCTCAGGCGGGTCGGGGCCGTGTCGTCGTGTCGGGTCGGCTGCGGCGGTCCCAAGTAGCATCGGGCGCCGTGACCGACACCATGACGTGGACCCAGTCGATCGTCCTCGGGGCGTTGCAGGGCCTCACCGAGTTCCTGCCGATCTCGTCGTCCGGGCATCTCCGGATCGCCTCCGAACTGATGTTCGGCGAGGACGCCGGGGCCTCCTTCACCGCGGTCACGCAGCTCGGCACCGAGGCCGCGGTCCTCGTCTTCTTCGCCCGCGACATCGTCCGCATCATCACCGCGTGGTTCCGCGGGCTCCGTCATGCCGACGAGCGGAACCTCGACTACCGGATCGGCTGGTACGTGATCTTCGCGACCATCCCGATCGGCCTGATCGGCTTCCTGTTCAAGGACGAGATACGCACAACCGGACGCAATCTGTGGCTCGTCGCCATCATGCTGATCGTGTTCGCCGGCGTGTTCTGGCTGGCCGAGCGCTACGGGCAGAAGCAGCGGAACCTCGAGCAGCTCACCCTGCGGGACGGCCTCGTGATGGGTGGCGCCCAATGCCTGGCGCTGATCCCGGGGGTGTCGCGCTCCGGTGCGACCGCGAGTGCCGGCCTGTTCCTCGGGCTCGAACGCGAAGCCGCCTTCCGCTTCTCGTTCCTGCTGGCCATCCCCGCGGTCACCGCATCCGGCCTGTTCAGCCTCCCGGACGCGTTCAACCCGAGCGGGGAGGGCATGGAGGCCAGCGGGCCCCAGCTGCTCGTCGCGACGCTGGTCGCGTTCGTCGTCGGTTATGCCGCGATCGCCTGGCTGCTCAAGTTCGTCAGCGCGCACTCCATGAACTGGTTCGGCGCCTATCGCATCGTGCTGGGCGTCACGCTGATCATCCTGTTGTCGACCGGCGTCGTCTCGGCGACCTGATGCCACGGCCGCGGCGCCGGGCGGTCGCGCCGTGCGGTCCCGCCGGGCCGGTGCCTATGGTTGTGGGATGACCGTGATCCTTCTCCGGCACGGCCGTTCGACGGCGAACACCTCAGGGGTGCTCGCCGGTCGCAGCGCCGGCGTCCACCTCGACGACCGCGGGCGCGCCCAGGCCGATGATCTGGTTCGTCGTCTCGGCGACCATCTCGGGTCCATTCGCGCGGTGGCGCGTTCGCCGCTCGATCGGTGCGCCGAGACCGTCCAGCCACTGCTGGCGGCGCTGGCCGCGGACGGGCAGGCGCCACCCGAGATCGTCGTCGACGATCTCGCCGAGGTCGATTACGGCGGGTGGACCGGGCGTCCGATCTCGGAATTGTTGACCGAACCGCTGTGGAAGGTCGTGCAGCGGCAGCCGTCGGCCGCGATCTTCCCCGACGGGGAGGGACTCGCCGACGTGCAGGCACGGGCCGTACGCGCCATCCGCGAACTGGACCGCGTCCACGGCGGCCCGGACGGTTCCGGGGTGTGGATCGCGTGCTCGCACGGTGACGTGATCAAGTCGATCATCGCCGACGCCATGGGCAGCCACCTCGACGCCTTCCAGCGCATCGTCGTCGAACCGGCGTCGATCAGCGTGATCCGCTACACGCCGTCGCGTCCTTATGTCCATACGGTGAATGCGACCGAGTTGCTGTCCATCCCGAAGCCCCCGCCGCCGGCGCAGGACGGGCAACGACCGTCCGACGACGCGGTGGTGGGCGGCGACACGGGCGCGGATGTAGCGCCGTCCGCCAATGGTGCCGCTACGATCCCGGCGACATCGGGATAATGAACCAGACGACGAAGGAGGTGTGATGTCTCGAGCGATACACGTGTTCCGGAGCCCGGACCGCTTCGTGGCGGGCACGATCGGGCAGCCCGGTGACCGCACGTTCTACCTCCAGGCGGTCCACGAGGCCCGCATCATCAGCGTGATGCTGGAGAAGCAGCAGGTCCAGATCCTCGCCGACCGGATCGGTGCCCTGCTCGACGAGATCCACCGACGCTTCGGCACGCCGATCCCGCCGGAGACCGACCGGGTCGGTGACCTGAGTCCGCTGGTGATGCCGGTCGACGCCGAGTTCCGGGTCGGCACCATGGGTCTCGGCTGGGACGCCGAGTCCGAGGCGGTCGTGGTCGAGTTGCTTGCCATCACCGAGGGGGAGTTCGACGAGAGCGTGGTCCTCGACGACACCGACGAGGGCCCGGACGCGGTGCGGGTCTTCTTGACGACCGCGGCGGCCCGCGAGTTCGCCGCCCGCTCGTCGAGGGTGATATCCGCGGGACGACAGCCGTGCCCGTTGTGCAGCGAACCGCTCGACCCCGAAGGTCACCTGTGTATCCGAACCAACGGATACAAACGGGATGCGGAGTTGAGCAAATCCCTCGACTTCATCGACCCCGATGTCTTCAACAGCCTTGCCGCACAGAGTGATCCGGGCCTGGCGGCCGATGACGACCCCTTCGGCCAGGCGGGGGACACCCCGCCGTCCGGTGACCCGGACGACCCCGACGAGCCCGGTGACGCCGGCTCTTCCGCACGTGACTGACGAGCCCGCGGTCGACCACGTCCTCCGCGACGGCGAACTCACCATCCTCGGCCGGATCCCCTCGGCCAGCAACGCGACGCTCGTGTGCGATGCGGTGCTCGACGACCGGACCTCGGTGCGTTGTGTCTACAAACCGGTGCGCGGTGAGGTCCCGCTGTGGGACTTTCCCGACGGCACGCTCGCCGGACGGGAAGTGGCGTCGTACCTGATCTCGGAGGCGCTGGGGTGGGACACGATCCCGACCACGGTGCACCGCGACGGGCCGCTCGGGCCCGGGATGGTGCAGCGCTGGGTCGAGACACCCGACAACACCGATCACCCGATCCCGGAGACCGAACCGCGGGTCGACCTGGTCGACCTGTGCCCGGTGGGCGCGGTACCCGCCGGCTATCTCGCGGTCCTGCAGGCCTACGACCCGTACGGCGACCCCGTCGTGCTGGTGCACGCCGACGACCCGCGGTTGCAGCGCATGTCGGTGCTCGACGTCATCCTCAACAACGCCGACCGCAAGGGCGGTCACGTCCTGGAAGGTCTGGACGGCACCGTCTACGGGATCGACCACGGCATCTGTCTGCACGAGGAGGACAAACTGCGGACGGTGCTGTGGGGCTGGGCGGGCGAACCGGTACCCGGGCACCTCGTCGCCGATGTCGCCGAGCTCGCGGAGCGCTTGGAGACCGACGGCTCGGCCCTGCGCGCACAGCTCGCCGAACACATCACGCCCGACGAGATCGAGTCGCTCGCGATCCGCGCGATCGTGGTCGCCGAGAGCGCGACCATGCCGCACCCGCCCGGTCACCGGCCCATCCCGTGGCCGCCGTTCTGAGCGAATGCGCTCCGTCCCGGACGAGGCCGTGAAGGGCCTGCGCGCGGTGGGCAATACAGTGGACGCATGCAGTCGTGGCCCGATCTCGAACTCCCCGCCGTACCGGGCAGTGGACCCGCCCTCCGTCTCTACGACACCGCCGACCGTGCGGTCCGTCCCGTCGCCCCCGGGGCCACCGCGACCATGTACGTGTGCGGCATCACCCCCTACGACGCGACCCACCTGGGGCACGCCGCCACCTATGTGACCTTCGACCAGGTCAACCGGATCCTGCGCGATCAGGGTCACGAGGTTCATTACGTGCAGAACGTCACCGACGTCGACGACCCGCTGTTCGAACGGGCGGACCGGGACGGCGTCGACTGGCGTGATCTCGGGGCGCGGGAGACGCAGCTGTTCCGCGACGACATGACCGCCCTGCGCGTCCTGCCCCCGCGCGATTACATCGGCGCGGTCGAGTCGGTCAACGAGGTCGTCGAAGTCGTCGGCAAGCTGCTGGCCTCCGGGGCCGCCTACACCGTCGACGACGCGCAGTTCCCGGACGTCTATTTCCGCACCGATGCCACCGAACAGTTCGGCTACGAGTCGGGGTACGACCGCGAGACCATGGAACGGTTCTTCGCCGAGCGCGGCGGCGATCCCGATCGTCCCGGCAAACGCGATCCGCTCGACGCGCTGCTGTGGCGCGCCGAACGTCCGGGCGAGCCGTCGTGGGAGTCGCCGTTCGGTCCGGGCCGGCCGGGCTGGCACATCGAGTGTTCGGCGATCGCGCTGAACCGGCTCGGGATCGAGTTCGACATTCAGGGCGGCGGTAACGATCTCATCTATCCGCACCACGAGTACTCGGCGGCCCACGGGGAGGCCCTCACCGGTTCGCGGCGGTTCGCCCGGCACTACGTGCACACCGGGATGGTCGGGCTCGACGGCGAGAAGATGTCGAAGAGTCGTGGCAATCTCGTGTTCGTGTCGGTCCTGCGTCGCGAGGGCGTGGACCCCGCGGCCATCCGACTCGCACTGCTCGCCGACCACTACCGCGGTGACCGGATGTGGACGGACGCAGTCCTGGACACGGCCGTCGAACGCCTCGGTCGCTGGCGTACGGCGCTCGGCGCCGGCGCCGGACCCGACGCCGAACCGGTCATCGCACGGATCCGCCAGCATCTCGCCGACGATCTCGACACCCCGAAAGCGCTTGCTGCAGTGGACGGTTGGTGCGCGGATGTCCGCAACGGAATCGGTTCGTCGACGACGGCGCCCGCCGAACTCGCGGCCGCGGTCGACGCGCTGCTGGGAATCCCGCTCGTCCCCGACGTCCGATAGGCGTTGTCCCCACACCCGGATGTCCGCGCGCCGACGTCTGGGTAGAGTGCTGACGTGGCGCGCGTGCAAGAGATCCGACCCGAGACCGACGCCGGGGTGTACACCGTCGTCACCCGGACGTCGACCTACCTGCTGGATTTCACCGAGATGACGCTGCTCCGGGCCCCCGGGGTCGGCGGCACCGAGAACGAGGACTGGACGGTCAGCAGGCTCCGACGCGACTCCGAGGACATCCCGCTGCTCGGGGTGAAGTCCTGTCGCCTGGGGGAGTCCGCGCAGTTCTGGGTGCGCGCCGCCGACGATCCCGACGTCCGCACGTGGCGGATCACCACCCCCGTGGTGTCCATCGAGAAGATCGGCTGACGACCCGGATTCCGGCCGGACGCCTGGTTCAGGGTCCGAACGGGCCCTGGCCGCGACGCTTGAGATACCGCTCGAACTCGGCGGCCAGCGCGTCGCCGTCGATCTTCGCCATGACCTCGTCGGTGTCGACCTCGGCGTCCCCGCGCTCTTCGAGCCCGCGTACGTAGTCGGCGATCTCTTCGTCGTCTTCCGTCATCTCGGTGACCGCGCGTTCCCATTCCTCCGCCTGCTCGGGGAGGGTGCCGAGCGGCACCTCGATGTCGAGGACCTCCTCGACCCGGGTCAGCAGCGCCACCGTGGCCTTCGGGTTCGGCGGCGTCGACACGTAGTGGGGGACGGCCGCCCAGAACGAGACGGCCGGCAGACCCGCCTGGACGAAGAGATCCTGGAGCACGCCGGTGATACCGGTCGGTCCCTCGTAGCGACTCTCCGCGAGGTTGTACCGGGCCGCGGACTCGCTGCTGTAGGCCGCGCCGGTCACCGGCACCGGGCGGGTGTGCGGGGTGTCGGCGAGCAATGCGCCCAGCATCACCGTGGTCTCGACACCGAGCTCTTGCGCGAGGTCGACGATCTCGGCGCAGAACGCCCGCCACCGCATGTTGGGTTCGATACCGCGGACCAGCACGATGTCGCGATCGGCGCCCCGCGGGCTGCAGTACGAGATCGACGTCGTCGGCCAGTCGATCCGGCGCGTGACCCCGTCGATCTGATTCACGGTGGGGCGATTGACCTGGAAGTCGTAGTATTCATCGGAGTCGATGTCGGCGAGGGGTCGGGCGTCCCATTCGAGTGCCAGGTGCTCGACAGCGCTGCTGGCGGCGTCCCCGGCGTCGTTCCACCCCTCGAAGGCCGCGAGCAGAATGGGTCTGCGCAGCTGGGGAAGGTTCGACGTCTGCTCAGCGTTCACCGATCCAGCCTACGACCGAACACGCAGAGAGGGCGAACTACGCTGTCAACCATGTCCCCTGACTTCTCCGGAACCGATCCACGCGATTTCGACACGACATTTCTGTCGGCGATGTCGCGTCGGGTACTGATCGGCGACGGGGCGATGGGCACCATGCTGCAGGCCGCGGATCTGACGCTCGACGACTTCCGTGGCCTCGAGGGTTGCAACGAGATCCTCAACGACACCCGGCCCGACGTCCTCGAGGGCATCCACCGTGCGTACTTCGAGGCCGGCGCCGACGCCGTGGAGACCAACACCTTCGGGTGCAACCTCTCGAATCTGGGCGATTACGACATCGCGGACCGGATCCGGGAGCTGTCGTACAAGGGAACGACGATCGCGCGCGGCGTCGCCGACGAGATGGGCCCCTCGGCCGACGGCACCGACCGTTTCGTCCTGGGTTCGATCGGGCCGGGCACCAAGCTGCCCAGCCTCGGCCACACCACGTATGCGGCCATCCGCGACGCCTACCTGGAATGCGTCATCGGCATGCTCGAGGGCGGTGCCGACGCGATCCTGATCGAGACCTCGCAGGATCTGCTGCAGGTGAAATCGGCGGTGGTGGCCGCCCGCCGTGCGATGGAGCGGGTGGGCCGCAAGATCCCGATCATCTCCCACGTCACGGTCGAGACGACCGGCACGATGCTCCTCGGCTCGGAGATCGGTGCCGCGCTGACAGCGCTGGAGCCGCTCGGTATCGATCTGATCGGCCTGAACTGCGCCACCGGTCCCGCCGAGATGAGCGAACACCTGCGGTACCTCTCCAAGCATGCGCGCATCCCGGTGTCGGTGATGCCCAATGCCGGTCTGCCGGTCCTCGGTGCCAACGGTGCCGAGTATCCGCTGACGCCCGAGGAACTCGCGCAGGCCATGTCGCAGTTCGTGGGCGAGTTCGGCCTGCAGTTCGTCGGCGGTTGCTGCGGCACGACACCCGAACACATCCGGCAGGTCGCGGACGCGGTGTCCGAGGTGACCCCGGCGACCCGGACCCCGGAACACGAGTCGGAGACGTCGTCGCTGTACTCCGCGGTGCCCTTCGACCAGGACGCCAGCTTCCTGGTGATCGGTGAGCGCACGAACACCAACGGCTCCAAGGCCTTCCGCGAGGCGATGATCGCCGAGGACTACCAGAAGTGCCTCGACATCGCCAAGGACCAGACCCGCGACGGCGCGCACATGCTCGACCTCAACGTCGACTACGTCGGTCGCGACGGCGCCGCCGACATGACGGCTCTCGCCAGCCGGTTCGCCACCTCGTCGACGCTGCCGATCATGCTCGACTCCACCGAGCCGGAGGTCATCCGAGCCGGTCTGGAGTCGCTGGGCGGGCGCTGCGCGGTGAACTCGGTCAACTACGAGGACGGCGACGGACCGGATTCGCGGTTCACCAAGATCATGCAGCTCGTCGTCGAGCACGGGGCGGCGGTCGTCGCGCTCACCATCGACGAGGAGGGGCAGGCGCGTACCGCGGACTGGAAGGTCCGGGTGGCCGAGCGGCTGATCGCCGACATCACCGGCAACTGGGGACTCGCCGAAGAGGACATCATCCTCGACACGCTGACCTTTCCGATCTCGACGGGTCAGGAAGAGGTCCGACGCGACGGCATCGAGACCATCGAGGCCATCCGCCGGCTGCACGAGGCCCACCCCGACGTGCACTTCACGCTGGGCATCTCGAACATCTCCTTCGGGCTCAATCCCGCTGCGCGACAGGTGCTCAACTCGGTCTTCCTGCACGAGTGCGTGCAGGCCGGCCTCGACACCGCGATCGTGCACGCGTCGAAGATCCTGCCGATGGCCCGGATCCCGGAGGAGCACCGCGAGGTCGCCCTCGACCTCGTCTACGACCGGCGACGTGAGGGTTACGACCCGCTGCAGAAGCTCATGGAGCTGTTCGAGGGCGTCTCGGCCGCCTCGGCGCGTGAGTCGCGGGCCCAGGAACTGGCGAAGCTGCCGCTGTTCGAGCGCCTGGAGCGCCGGATCGTCGACGGTGAGCGCAACGGTCTGACCGACGACCTCGACGAGGCAATGACCCAGGTCCCGCCGCTGACGATCATCAACGACACGCTGCTGGCCGGGATGAAGACCGTCGGCGAACTCTTCGGTTCGGGCCAGATGCAGCTGCCGTTCGTGCTGCAGTCCGCCGAGGTGATGAAGACCGCGGTGGCGCATCTCGAGCCGCACATGGAGGCCACCGGCGAGGACGGCAAGGGACGCATCGTCCTCGCCACCGTCAAGGGCGACGTGCACGACATCGGCAAGAACCTCGTCGACATCATCCTGTCCAACAACGGGTACGAGGTCGTCAACATCGGCATCAAACAGCCGATCGCGACCATCCTCGACGTCGCCGCGGACAAGCGGGCGGACGTCATCGGGATGTCCGGGCTGCTGGTCAAGTCGACCGTGGTGATGAAGGAGAACCTCGAGGAGATCAACTCCCGCGGGCTCGCCGACGAGTACCCGGTGCTGCTGGGCGGCGCCGCGCTCACCCGCTCCTACGTCGAGAACGATCTCTCCGAGACCTACGATGGCGACGTGCACTATGCGCGTGACGCTTTCGAGGGTCTGCGCCTGATGGACGACATCATGGCGACCAAGCGCGGTGGGGGACCCGACCCGGACAGCGACGAGGCGAAGGCCGCGGCGGAGAAGGCCGCCGAACGCAAGGCCCGCCATGAGCGATCGAAGCGCATCGCGGCCAAGCGCAAGGCCGCCGAGGAACCCGTCGAGGTGCCGGCCCGCTCGGATGTGGCTGCCGACAACGAGATCCCGACCCCGCCGTTCTGGGGGTCGCGGATCGTCAAGGGCGTCCCGATCGCGGACTACATGCAGCTCCTCGACGAGCGCGCGCTGTTCCTGGGTCAGTGGGGCCTGCGGGGCGCCCGCGGTGGTGACGGGCCGTCGTATGAGGACCTCGTCGAGACCGAGGGCCGTCCGCGACTGCGGTACTGGATCGATCGCCTGTCGACCGAGAACATCCTGCAGCACGCCGCGGTGGTCTACGGGTACTACCCGGCGGTCAGCGACGGCGACACCGTCCACGTGCTCACCGAGCCGGAACCCGATGCGCCGGTGCGGTTCAGCTTCACGTTCCCGCGTCAGCAGCGGTCGCGGTTCCTGTGCATCGCGGACTTCATCCGGTCCCGCGCCGACGCGAAGGCGGCCGGCAAGGTCGACGTGCTGCCGTTCCAGCTCGTCACCATGGGACAGCCGATCGCCGACTTCGCCAACAAGCTGTTCGCCGACAACGCCTACCGCGACTACCTCGAGGTGCACGGCATCGGCGTGCAGCTGACCGAGGCGCTCGCCGAATACTGGCACCAGCGGGTGCGCAGCGAACTCGCGTTCGGCGACCGCACGATGGCCAGCGAGGACCCGGAGAACGCCCAGGGCTTCTTCGACCTCGAATACCGCGGCGCGCGTTTCTCGTTCGGTTACGGCGCCTGCCCCGACCTGGAGGACCGGGCGAAGATGATGGAGTTGCTCGAGCCGGGACGGATCGGCGTCGAACTGTCCGAGGAGTTGCAGTTGCATCCCGAGCAGTCGACCGACGCGTTCGTGTTGCATCATCCGGAGGCGAAGTACTTCAACACCTGACGTACTTCGCCACCGGATCGAGGGACGGGGGACAGGCGATGACGGTTCTGGAGCGGTCCGAGGGGCCGGTGCGGATCATCGGGATCGACCGGCCGGATCGGCGCAACGCCGTCGACCGCGCGACCGCCGATGCGCTGGCGGATGCCTTCCGGCGGTTCGACGCCGACGACTCGGTGTCGGTCGCGGTGCTTCACGGAGAAGGCGGGACCTTTTGCGCCGGAGCCGATCTCAAGGCCATCTCGGACGGTGACCCGAATCGGGTGGCACCCGACGGTGACGGCCCTATGGGTCCGACCCGAATGACGTTGTCCAAGCCGGTCATCGCGGCGATCTCCGGGCACGCCGTGGCCGGCGGACTGGAGCTGGCGCTGTGGGCGGACCTGCGTGTGGTCGACGACGACGCCGTCTTCGGGGTGTTCTGCCGGCGCTGGGGCGTCCCGTTGATCGACGGTGGGACCGTTCGACTTCCGCGCCTGATCGGCGAGAGCCGGGCCATGGATCTCGTGCTGACCGGCCGGGCGGTAACCGCCGACGAGGCATTGTCGATCGGGCTCGCCAATCGCGTCGTCCCGTCCGGGACCGCGCTACCGGCCGCGATCGCACTGGCCACCGAGGTCGCCGCGTTCCCGCAGACGTGCATGCGCCAGGACCGGCTGTCGGTCCTCGAACAGGACGGCCTGGACACGGACGCGGCCATCGCCAACGAACTCCGACACGGCATGGTCTCGCTCGCCACCGACACCCTGGCCGGCGCAAGCAGATTCGCCGGCGGCGCGGGCCGGCACGGGGAGGGCGTGGGCAGTTAGACGATCCGACGAATGCGGAACGTCTCGACGCGCCAAGCTACTCACCAGCCCCTGCTCCCTGATCCGAAAGAACGCCCTGCCCCCGCTCCCTGAGGAGCGCCCGGAGCTTGCGGAGGGCGACCAACCCCGCTCCCTGAGGAGCGCCCGGAGCTTGCGGAGGGCGACCAACCCCGCTCCCTGAGGAGCGCCCGGAGCTTGCGGAGGGTGCGTCACGAAGGGTCTTCGCAACCCGACTCACCAGGACCCTTCGTGAAGGCCTCCGCATGCTCCGGCCTCCTCAGGGTGTCCATGGCCATGAGAAAGTCCCCACTGGTGGCCAGGTCGAGGTCCCCGCTGGTGGCCAGATAAAAGTCCCCACCCTGTGTTCGTCGTGTCGACCCGGAACTGAAGGCCCAGGCGATGACGGTGAAGGTGCCAACCGATCACCATCACCGCCCGGGAGTTCCATTGAAGTCTGCGAAGGACCGTATGGACATCATTTCTGCTTACCGAGAACTCGGAAGCTATCGCGCCGCAGCCGAGGTGTGCGGCACCACCCACAAGACCGTCAAGCGCGTGGTCGATCGGTTCGAAGCCGACGATCAACCACCCGATCGCAAGGAACGGGCCCGCAACTACGATGCGGTGGCCCAGCTCGTCGCGCAGCGAGTCGCGCGGTCACACGGCCGGATCACTGCCAAACGGCTGCTACCGGTAGCGCGAGCGGCAGGATATGAGGGGTCGGCGCGGAATTTCCGTCGTCTGGTCGCCCAGGAGAAAACGCAGTGGCGCCGTGAGCATCACCGCGGCCGTCGCCCGGCAGTGTGGGCTCCGGGTGACTACCTGGTCATCGATTGGGCGGTGATCGGCGGGTTACACATGTTCTGCGCGGTGCTGGCGTTCTCACGCTGGCGGTTCGTTCGGTTCGCCACCAACGAAACAGCCACCACCACACTCGGATTCATTGCTGAAGCCTTCGAGGAGATCGGTGGAGTGCCCAACAAGGTACTTGCTGATCGGATGGGCTGCCTCAAAGGTGGAGTCGTCGCCAACGTCGTCGTACCCACCCCCACGTATGTGCGGTTTGCCACCCACTACGGGTTCGCCCCGGACTTCTGTCACGGCGCCGATCCGGAGTCGAAGGGGATCGTGGAGAACCTGTGCGGGTACGCGCAGTCGGATCTGGCGCAGCCGTTGTGGACCGAAGCCAAGATCGCCGCGGGTCGCGACGACGTGCAGCTGGATGTGCATCTGGCGAACCGGGCTGCGTGGGACTGGTGTGCCGAGGTCAACACTCGACGCCACAGCGATACGCTGACGGTGCCCACTGACCAGCTGGTGAGTGAACGGAAAG